>JAWOAV010000204.1:0-3844 GCA_046498365.1 Desulfosalsimonadaceae bacterium | reverse complement strand
TTCGAAAGTCCCAGAAATATTGCTACGATTGGCACGTATGGGGCAGGTTCCGGAAGACCCCATGCATTCCCGATATTGCAGGCTTGACAGCCTCCCGTATTTTTAACTATTAAGGTAGTCGGATGTCTTGATGCTAGGGGTTTAGCCCAGTTGAAACTTAAAGGGCAATCTAATAAATTTAAAAAATCAGTTCTATCGTCTTTTTTATAGTGACAGAAAAATTATAGATACACAATTGTTTGAAAAAGGGGGTGTTGGTGTATTCTAAAATACTTGATATCTCTTGGTGCTACGTCTCACAATAATTGACCCCAAAAGTCCAACAATAAATGACCTTAGATGGGGTTAACCAGTATCAGTCAACCCCATCTTATAGATTATGATTACAGGGTTCGCTTCAATAAATTCGGCAGCATTTCCGCCAATGCATCCCGTCTTTCGGTCTGCCTTTGCGGATCAAGACCTTTTAAATATTGTACAGCCTCTTTAAAATTGTAACGCTTTACGATCATCACCATATCGACGGGATTAAAATTTTTCTCGCACCGAAAACACCTTGCCAGGTTGGTTTTCGGATTGGTGGCTGTTCTGAATTCCTTACAAACAGGACAAAGAAAGCGGATATAGCCGCCATCTGCTTTGGTCTCCAGTTTCAGGTGTTCGGATATCAGAGCGGCTATGGGGATTTCGTTGCGAAGCCGTCTGAGCAGTTGCTTCGAATATGCCATTGTTATTCTCCTGTTATAAGTGAAAATCGGCGATGGTATCGTTGACGATTCGTTCGTTTATCATTTTATCGTTTTTCGAAGCCGCATGGATCAGGCAGCCGGTGGCGATATTGTTTATCTGGCGGGGGATGCCTTCGGCATAATCATGGATTAATGCCTTGGCTTCGGGATCGAACAGTTTATCGGGAGCTCCGGCACAACGAAGCCGATGCTCAACATAGGCGTCGGTTTGCGCTTTGGACAGGCTTCGAAGCCGGATGCGCACCGATATACGATGAACCAGGTCAGCATGGGCCGTGCGCTTCAAGACATCGCCGATAGGCTCCTGGCCGCAGAGAATGATTTTCAGGGGAAGTCGTTTTTCCAGTCCGGCATTGACCAGCAGGCGCAGGTCCGTCAAGGTCTGGGCTGCCAGCAAATGAGCCTCGTCGATGACAAGCAGGGTGTCGGACTCGGAGGACTGGATTTTATCCGTGATTTGCATAAGCAGGCGGTCTTTTCCCAGCCGGGGCGCCTCGCCCAGGCCTGCGACGATCATCCGAAGAAAGGCCCCGGGATTGATGCTGGTTTGATGCACATACAGCCGACGGAACCGGTTGGGTGGCAGGGTGCGGGTAAAAAGGCGCAGCAAAGAGGTTTTCCCCACCCCGGTCTGGCCCATGACCAGGGCGAACGCTCCCTGGGCCGAGAAAAAATCAAGGCGGGCCAGTGCCTGTTCAAAGCGATCGTCCGTGAGCAGCCAGTCTGCAGGGGGGTTTTCGGCAAAGGGGTTATCAGTCATTTGAAAGTGATTAAAAAACATTATTCCTCCTTCCGGATCAGTTCCTTGATCTCCCGGATCACGTTTGGCAAAGATGGTGACGGGGACCTTTCAGCGGCCCGCTGTAGCATCTGCTTGCTGATCGCGGTGCTTTGGTTGTAAACTTTTTTGAGCATTTCCAGTTCATCTGCGGAAAATGCCGATATTTGAGCTTTTCTGCCGATTGACAGGGCGATTGCATTGGCAAAGGCATAAAACGGCCATGGACGGTTGTCCGTTGCCTTCCGGTAATCGATGCCTTTGATTTGTGAGTTGAGCTGCTCCTGATGCTCCCGGATCAGCAAATTCAGGTAGCTGTATCTGGATTTTACGGGTTGGGCGGGTGCGGCCGCCTGCTGGCCGTTTTTTCTGTCATGGCGCTTTCCCTGCCCCAGGTAGCGGCCGCAAAGGGTATAGATATCCACGGTATCCAGGTGCCCGTAAGGATCGTAGCGCACCTCGACTTTATCGCCGCGGAGCTTGGGATCAACCCGGTAAAATACATTGTTCAACCGGATATCAGAGAATTCGGGGGTTACCCGTCGCTCTGCTTTCTCCATAAACGCTGCCAGTACATCATGGAGATTGACCGGGCGGTATGACTGGAGACCGTTTTGATATTGGGCATCAGGGGCTTGCTGGATTTCCGAGTGGATTTGCACATGGTAGTCCATGGCTAAAAATGCGTTAAGCGCCCGGTTGAGCTGATCCAGGGTGAGGATGTCGCCGGCCCGGACTTCCCGCTCGAACCGGTTTTGTATGGTGAGAAAGAGGCGCTCAATAATCCCGCCCGGCGCCGGATCCCCTTCCGTCCGGTAGATCAGTCGGGTATGGATCATATAGCACGCCCTTTTGAGACCCAGGGCATGATAAACCTTGGCATTGTCCAGATAAAGCGCCCGTGGCGCCCCGTGGACCGACAAAGCACGGACCAGGGTGTCCATCAGCACCGGCAGATTCTGCCGGAGATAATACCTGGCCCCAACCACATAACGGCTGTGGCAGTCAATAAACGCGGACAGGTACGTGGGGACGACTTCATTTTCTTCGATGACGTAGGGACCTTCTTCAAAGTCGCCGACCCACAGCTCATGGGTGTGTTGCCGGCTCCATCGTTTCCGGACCTTTTTGCCGGTAACGCCCAGTTTGATCCGGGTAGCGCCGGCGTCTTTGAGATGCCGGTACATCGTGGAACGAGAAACGCTCATACCATATTCCTTGTCAAGAAAACGGTTGATCGTTTGATACGGCCGATACGGCTGGTCTTTTTTCAGTTCAACCGCTTTTTCGATGACCGACGGGGCTGTCGCACGGGGTTTTCCAATGTCGCTTCGCTGCTTTCTGCAGAGCCCTGCAAAACCGCCCCGGCGATATCTTTTGAGCTTGCGCTTTAATGTTGACAATGACGGCTTGCCAACTCTGCCGTCCGGGAACACCACCTCCTTTTGGGAAAGATTTTTAAGGTATTGATTGACGCCTTCGGGCTCCACCCGGTCGAAAACGATGTCGTCAAGCAGTTCGCACCAGAAAATCGCCCATTTTTCATCTTCGATTTTCATGAAAACACCTCCTTTTTTAAGTCTGGAGGTGAGAATACATCATGAAAAACCGGAGTTTGTTGCGAGGTTGGGGAAAAGTGAGGCGGCAAAATAATGCTGATATGCAGCTTCAAGATGCAGAAGCTTCCGGTAGCCGATTAACAGTTTTTTGCGCATGGCTGTTGCGTATTTTCTTGCCGGTACGGTCAGGGTGGCCAGATGCCGGCTGATAAAAGAGGACGGATCAGCTTCCAGCAATATACGGTGAGCCGTTTGCGACAGGTTCTCCAGGCTACCCAATGTGCCGATCCATCGCCATATCGTCGATCGGTGCAACTGGCGCTCATCATTGGGATGTTCCTGGTAGCCGACGACATCTTCAAGGATCACGCTTTTATACGTTGATTGGTCATTTTCTGTGTACCTGGCGCAAAAATCCAGCACTGTCTGAAGGGTATAGCGTTTATACGGCAGGGCAAAATCGGGGTATTGGGGGATTCGTTTGTTGCAGGCAGGGCATCGCCATCGGAGAAGCAGGCAAAAGACAATCTGGACAATCTGGTTTACCGGAATGAAAAACTGTCGTTCCCGTACATCATGTCGTTTGAATTCCTCCGAGGAAATGTTGCAAACCGGGCATTTCGGTATAGTGGGGGCGATTTTTCCCTTTTTGACTTTTTTTGAATAATTTTCAATGTCTTTTATTGATGGATATGAAAAATCATTGCCTGTTTCGGAAAATTGGTTATACTGCATGTAAAGCCTCCTTTTTTCGTTTC
>JAWOAV010000174.1:0-4388 GCA_046498365.1 Desulfosalsimonadaceae bacterium | reverse complement strand
TGTTTTATTTGAAAAAAATTCATTTTTCGGTATAAATGAAGGTTTGTGCAACATTTTTTCGCAATTTTATTAACACCACCAATCCAATTACGGAGGAGGAGCGCGTAAATGATGTGGGGAGCCAAAAAACGAATGTATCGGATGCAGCATGGGGTAATGAAGGTCGTGGCCGAATATTTTCCGTTTCCGGTGCCGGTATTGCTCACCGGTCCGGGCAGCGTCCGGCAGCTTGCGGAAAATCTGAAAGCACGGGGATTGAAGCATGCGCTGGTGGTCACGGACAAAATCCTGATGGATTTGAAACTGCCCGAAGGGATGTTTTCATCGCTTGCGGAAAACGGGATCCAGTATACGGTATTCGATGAAGTCCAACCCAATCCGACCATTCAAAATGTCGAAGAGGGAAGAAAAACCTACAAGGAGGAAGATTGCGACTGCATCATCGCCTTCGGCGGCGGATCTCCCATCGATTGTGCCAAAATCATCGGCGCCCGGATCGCCAATCCGTATATGAGCGTGCGCCGGATGAAAGGAATGTTCAGGGTGTTCATCCCGATCCCACCGCTTTTCTGTGTACCCACCACCGCGGGGACGGGTTCTGAAACCACGGTCGCCGCGGTCATCTCGGACCCTTCGACCCATGAAAAATTCGCCATCAATGACTTTAAAATCATCCCCAAAATCGCCGTCCTGGATCCCGGGCTCATGGTCGGCCTTCCCCCGTTTATCACCGCCACCACCGGCATGGACGCCCTGACCCACGCAGTTGAGGCGTATATCGGGGTAAACGGCAACAAATTCACCGACGAAAATGCGGAAAACGCCACGAAGCTGATTTTCGAAAACCTGGAAGAGGCTTATAATAACGGTTCCAATCTCGAAGCACGCCACAACATGGCCCTTGCCTCCTTTTATGCGGGAACGGCATTTACCAGGGCCTACGTAGGGTATGTACACGCCATCGCCCACAACCTGGGCGGCCTCTACGACGTGCCCCACGGGCTTGCAAACGCGGTCATTCTGCCCCACGTGCTGGAATTCTGCCAAAAGGAAGCGGAATCCAAACTGGCCGACCTCGCCGTTGCCGGCGGTCTCGGCACCAGGAGGGACACTGCGGAAGCGCTGGCCGACCGATTCATCGAAAAGGTCAAAACCATGAACAAAAACATGGACCTTCCCACCACGATAAAGGAAATCAGGGAAGAAGACATCCCCCTGATCGCCGAGCGCGCCTTGAACGAGGCCCACCCGGATTACCCCGTGCCGCGCATCATGACCCGCGAAGAATGCGAGGATCTGATCCGGCAACTGATGCCATAGACCAATGGTCGGCCCTTGGAAACCGCCTGCCGCGGCAACCGTGCTCTAACTCCTTGACTCTCCATCCCATAACCTTTATTCTGATTGTATGAAAAATCAATCAAGCTCTAAAAACCCTTACAAGCAACACATTGAATCTTTCCGACGGTGTAATGAATGGGAGAAAAACCGCCTGGATACCATGGAAGAGAACCAGGGCCTTTACGCAGTTTTTGAGCTGTATCAATTCATTCCGGACAACGCCAGGGGAAGAGAAATAAATGTTGAAGGCATTATGAAAATGCGCAGGGCCTTGGCATGCCTGAAATAAACCTGTTTGAACAATCGCTGTGCGATATTATCGCCTTACTGAACAATCACGGGAAAAAAAGATTTCGGCGATTGAGAGGCTGAAAAGGCCCAGGTTCAATACGGTGGAAGGAGCAGGAAAAATGCCCACTGTTGCCATGTTTTACGGGATAATTGTCAGAATGTATTATGCGCCCGGCGAGCATCCGCCGCCTCATTTTCATGTATATTACAATGAATACAGGGCAACGGTGGATATTCGGACCTGTTAAATCATGGAGGGTGAATTGCCTCGTAAGCAGGCCAGGCTGGTGCTGGCTTGGGCAGAGTTGCGCCAGGAGGAATTAATGGCTAACTGGCATCTTGTCATCAATGGCGAAGAACCGTATAAAATCGAACCGCTTAAATAAAAGGAAGATCGCTATGTACCCTCAAGTCAAAAACGTTACCCCGGGTGACGATTACACTTTATACGTGGAATTCGAAAACGGCGAAAGCGGGCGGCTGGATATGAAGCCCGTGCTTGATTTCGGCGTATTCCGGAAAATAAAAGACGACAGGGCATTCAAAAACGTCCGGGTAAAGTTTGATACGATTGAATGGGATTGCGGCGTGGATCTTGATCCTGAATATGTTTACGGAAAAGCGGTAAAAAGAGAAACGGCATAAGAACTCGTTGCAATACAAAACAATTTATTCATGACCCCCCGGAAAGAAAGACGGGGTCGGGCCAAGATGACATACTATAAATTAACAACATAGCTTCATAATTGGCGCTAAAATGGGGTCTGTATTGAACTTTTTGGGGATAGAAACGACATTATTGCCCTGGCATGCGCAAAACAGTCGTTCATACCAGGGCAGATATGGCATGCAAGAAGCAGGGTAGCCTGGCCCGACCCCGTTGAAAGGATTTCAGTCATTGATGCGCTCACCCGGTTTTCGGTTCCAGAGCCGCCGGGGTAACAGGAAAACAAGCGAGAGAAGAAAAACGCCCAGGAGCACGAGGCAGGTTTTGCCAAGCCCCCAGTGCCACCAGATCGGCACATTCAGGAAAAAGGTCAGTCCACCCACGATCGGCACGCTGAAAATGTTCATGAAGCCGATTTCCCGGGCGGCCGGGCTCTTTAATTCGGGATCGACGATGCGCAGCAGCAGGAGCCCCGAAGAAACCGTTCCGGTGACCACACCGTAAATGGCCAGGGTACGTTCCAGCCGGTAATCGGCCAGCCGGCTTCCCAGCAGGATAACCACCAGGGTGGTCACCACGCCACCGACCAGGGCGATCACCAGGATCGGGGCGATGTAGTGCCAGACCACCATGAGTTGGATGCCGCAGCCGGTGGCTACGATGAGGTAATCGATCGATGTGCCGGTGATCCGCCGCTGGAGGGGCGGATCCAGCAGGTGGTGAAACGGGGTGGCCTGCAGGAGCAGGCGCAGCAAGATGGCCACCACCAGGCCGAACAGGAAGAAAAAGCCCCACAGGATCGGCGCCGCATCGGGCGGGACCACCCCGGCCAGGAGACGCAGCAGGAAATAGGTGACCAGGTAGACAGCGCCGATCTGGGCGAAATGAAACGCCAGCGTGTCGACATTGGAGCTGTGGGTGGTCAGACCGCCGGCGGACGCCCGGGCCTCTCCTTTGGGCAGAATGCCGCGCAGAAAAAACGGTCCCGGCGGTTTTTGCCGGAATTCCCTTTTCCGGAGCCCGAGGTTGGCAAGCGGGACCCCCACGAAAAAAGCAAAGAAAAAGCCTATGCTGGCAAAGGTCAATCCGATGGTCGATGCGTCGGCAAAGCCGAACGTCTCCCATGCCCTGCCGATGGAAAGCGCCTGGCCGGGGCCCTCGTTGAAGCCGAGGGGAAGCAGGAACCCGAAGGTCGGAAACAGGTCGCTGCCGATGCCGGTGAACAAAAGAACGAAAACGCCGCCCACCAGCGCTTGGACGGAGAAAGTGGCCGCCTGCAGCACCGCCATCCATACCGAGCCTTTCACGATTTCGGCTTGTTTGCTTTTCGCTTTGGGCGCAAACTCCGGCGGCGTCAATCCCACGGAAATAAAAGAGATGTTGAACAGGTGGTAGGCGAACGCCTTGACCAGTTCCGTGTCTATGGGAAAAAGGTCCAGGTTCGCCAGGATCAACCCGATCATCCCCCCGATCAGGCTGGCGGGAAACAGAATTTTCTGGAAAACGCGGAGTCCGGCCCGGAGCCATATCCCCAGCAGCAGCAGAACGGACAGGATTCCGAACAGAACAAGTGCTTCAAACGAAAACGGAGCGGCCATGGGTTTTTCCCCTGTTTTCTGCAAAAGTTCTTTTCAGATGGCAAAATACTAATTTTTGCATTCTTGTATAAACACGATAAATATTCCCACAGAATTTGAGCCCGTAGGGGCACCCCTTGCGGGTGCCCGGATTTCGGGCACCCGCAAGGGGTGCCCCTACGAGGCCTTCCTGATCATCATGTCTATTGATAAATGCAAAGATTTGTAAAAAGTTCAAGATCAAGGCGCCGCTGCATCCCGAGGAATGCAGCGTACTTGGCCGTATCTAAAATTCCGGGGGAGGCTGCCCAACGCAGATATTGGACTTTTTATGAAGCCATCCGTCTTACGGCCGGAAAAAATCATTGGTAACATCGAGCAGGATCTTTTCCCGCCATTCCGGCGGCAGGGCGTCGAGCACTTCGTTGACCGGCGCGATCCGATCGGGGAGCCGGCCCTTTTCCACGCCGGCGAGTTCCAGCAGGCTGCCGGCACCGAGGCCAGGCTGGCCA
>JAWOAV010000243.1:0-4297 GCA_046498365.1 Desulfosalsimonadaceae bacterium | reverse complement strand
GGCCCAGCGGCGCTGCTCCCAGAGCTGGGCGGCCTTGCGGCGGCGACACTCCCCCTGGGCTCCCGGAGCCCGGTCCCCCACCCAGCTTGAGTCTTCGGGGCCACCTTTGTTCTGCTTTGTCTTTTCAACCGGCCATCCTGACGTGTTCATCAACTGGATGACATCAATTCCAAATCCGGACGCAGAAGCGTGGTCTTGCCCGATCCGCTGCCGCCCATAATGATGAAGATCTCCCCCCGGTCCACCGAAAAGCTGATATCGTCCAGGATAAGGTCGTCGTTGTAGCGGACAACGAGATTTTCCACCCTCAGGCATTCGTTTTGCGGCACTGGCTCTACCCCCAGTAAATTCGGACAATGGCAAATATGGAATCGAACAGGATGATGAGAAAAATGGCCGTCACCACCGCAGATGTGGTGGCGTTGCCCACGGATGCCGCTCCCCCTCTGGCCTGAAATCCCCTGAGGCATCCGGTGAGGGCGATCAGGACGGCAAAGACGGAGGATTTGAAAAGCCCCCACATGAGTTCGAACAGTTTAATGGCGTTTATCGACTGGTTGATATAGGTATCCATGGAGACATCAAGCATTGTTGCACCGATAATCGCCCCTCCGGCAATGGCGAAAAGGTTGGAGAACATTGTCAGCACCGGCACGACGAGAACAGCCGCGATCAGCCGGGGGAGCACCAGGAAGAGGTTGGGGTCGAATCCCATGACATAGAGGGCGTCGACTTCCTCGGAAATTTTCATGGTGCTGATTTCCGCGGCATAGGCGGAGCCTGAGCGGCCTGCGACCACGATGGCGGTCATGATAGGCCCCAGTTCCTGCACCATAGCCACGGCCACGAGGTTTGCAACGTATAGGTTTGCGCCGTATACCTTGAGCTGCATGGACGATACAAAGGCGATGATAAGCCCCAGCATCAGGCTGATAAGCCCGACGATGGGCACTGCGTCGACGCCGGTGGTTTTCATATGCGTCACAATATCCCCGTATCGCAGAGAGCGGGGGTGCTTCACGACCCGGGCCACGGATATGACAATGGCACCGATAAAGGAGATGAAATAGATAAAGCCTTTGAACGTATTGATTGCAGATGCGCCGGCCTGAACGATAATATTCGGAGATGCCGGCAGGGTGATGGGGCAAAGGGTGCTCCGGTCAAAATCGGTGATATCGAAGATTTTTTGATGGTCCGGCCGGATCCCTGTCACTTCGACCTTGTTTTCCGCAGTCCCCGTCATGTTCCGGATTTCGGATATGACCATTGCCCCATAGTCATCGAGCCGGTTCACCCCGGCAATATCGATGAGCGCGTTTTCAAAAGCGTGCTGCCTGATTTCAGGTCGTATATTCTTGAAGAGGGCATGCGCGGTGTCGATTACAAGGTCGCCATGGAGAAATATGGTGACCGTGTCCGGCGCCGAAGGCCGGATCTCAAAGGTGCATGTATCGCGGGGATCGGAATTCATAAGGGATTGTATCGCCTTTTTTCCGCAAAAGGGGGCAGCGTAATCGGTAAAACCACAGGTAATTTATCATGATCCGTCCTTTTTCGCAACATGCTTGCGATCTTTTCCCGTAGCTGGTAGAAAAATATCTTTCATGCATCCGGCATTGCGCCGTGAAGAACGATGGAAAGGATTTTGGGAGTCAATCGATGCGGTTTTTTAAAAAACATGATTTCGGTGAGGTTTGCGGCTGGGAGATGGGCTGGTCGCCCGTTGGAAGTCCCCTGATGACGACCATCTGTTACCGGGCCGGATCGGTATTGATCGATACCGGCCCGTCCCGCATGCGTCCCGAAGTCATGGATGTCGTTTTGCAGCATCCGGTGGACGCTGTTGTGCTGACCCATTACCACGAGGACCACAGCGGCAATGCCGCCGCTATCATGGCAGGTCGCAGGCTGCCGGTATATGGTTCCTCCCTGACAGCAGAGAAATTGTCCAAACCCTACAAAATTTTTCCGTATCAACACTTTATCTGGGGCGCCACAGAACCCCTGAAAGTCTCGCTGCTTCCGGATACAATCGAAACGCGGGGTTTTTCTTTTGTTCCGGTCCATACCCCCGGGCACTCCAGGGACCACGTATCCTATCATGTCCCGGAACGCGGCTGGCTGTTTTCCGGGGATCTTTACCTTGCCAGCCGGATCAAGTATTTCCGGGCCGATGAGAAAATCGTTGACCAGATCGATTCCCTGAAAAAGATCCTGGCCATGGATTTTGACGCCCTTTTTTGCGGCCACCATCCGCATCCGGAGAACGGAAAGGTGCATATAACAGCCAAACTCAGGTACCTCGAGGATTTTTATGGAAATGTCTCCGCCCTTGCTGACAAAGGAATGGACGAATCAGTGATCATGCAAATCCTTGGATTGAAAGAACAGACGCTTGTTAAGATGATCTGCTTTGGAAATGTGAGCATGAAAAACATGGTGCGCTCGGTTATCCGTGATCGGGCTTGATTGCCTTGTATCCGTCCGGGTTGGCTTTTTGCCAGTTTACCGTATCCCGTACCATTTCTTCCAGGCCGTGTGTCGCCTCCCAGTTAAGCTCCTGCTTTGCCTTGGCGGGATTGGCAAAACAGGCAGCCACATCCCCGGGCCGTCTGTCGACAATTTGAAAGGGGATGGGTTTTCCGACAACCGTTTCAAAGGTTTTCAGCACATCCATTACTGAATATCCTTTTCCCGTGCCGAGGTTATAGATACCGCAGCCTTGCTTTGTTTGAAGCTGTTCAATAGCCTTGATGTGCCCCCAGGCCAGATCCGTGATATGGATATAATCGCGGATACCGGTTCCATCGGGCGTAGGATAATCATTGCCGTAGATCTGGAGTTTTTCCAGCTTTCCACCAACCACTCGGGCAATATACGGGAAGAGATTGTTGGGAATCCCTATTGGGTCTTCCCCGATCCTGCCGGAAGGGTGAGCGCCCACAGGGTTGAAATAGCGAAGGATGGCAATATGCCACGAATTGTCCGCTATCTGGATATCTTCAAGTATTTGCTCGATAATACGTTTGCACCGGCCGTAGGGGTTGGACTGATGAAGCGAAGCGGTTTCGGGAATGGGGTTAAACCGGGGATTGCCGTAAACCGTAGCAGAAGAACTGAAAACGATTTTTTTTACACCGTGAGTCTGCATTGCCTGCAGCAAAGTGAAGGTGGCGCCGATATTGTTATTATAATAGGCCAGCGGCATTTCCACCGATTCATTAACCGATTTAAGTCCTGCAAAATGGATTACCGCGTCGATGTCATTACCGGAAAAGAGATTGTCCATGAGTGCGGCGTCTTTCACATCGCCCTCAATGAATCGAATGCGGCTTCCGGCCAACTCCTCCACTCGTTTTATTGCTTCAATGCTGCTGTTGCAAAGATTGTCGATGACCACTACCCGGTAGCCTGAATGTAAAAGGGAAAGGCAGGTATGACTTCCAATAAACCCGGCGCCGCCGGTAACGAGAATTGTGGAAACGTGCATTTTTTTTCACCAAAATACAAATGGTTATATGTGGAAACAATCTTCGGCATCCGGCCTGCAAATATCGTGAAGCGCAAGTGCAAACGTTTAGACTTTATCATAAGGCAAGATGTGATGAACGATCAACGTATTGCATTGGTTTGCAAAGCAAATTGCAATTGACAAACTTTGACGGCTTCGTAAAAAGTCCAATATCTGCGTTGCGCAAAATTTTTGAAGAATCTCACGTACGGCGAAGTACTATCGATTCTTCAAAAATTTCACGCGCCTTGATCTTGAACATTTTACAAAGCCGTCTGAAAACAACTTTTTACGAATTCATCAACTTTTATGATCATAATCATTTTTACACCGCTGTCCAAAATAATTTAAAAACCGGCAGATTGATGCAATAAAATCAACTATTTTCCGCGGAAAAATCCGATTGCCCTTCGAGGATTCATTTTTTCGTACAGATGCTGTCAAAATCTGGATGTAAAGGGCCTTTCCATCGCCTCCTCGAATTTTTTCAACTGCATTCGGTAATACGCTTTGTTTTCGGTTGCAAGGGACTGGGCCTGTTTTCCGGTTTTCAGCGCTTCGGCGTATCGGCCGTTGGCGTAGTAGCTTTCGGCAAGGGTGTCGAGTATATGTGCCTCTTGAGAGAGCTCCGCGGCCTGGAGAGCCAGCTCAAGGGCTTTTTCGGGCCTGAAAAAACGGGAATCCTTGGAAGTGGCATACAGCCATGCCAGGTTGTTTAGTGCTGTTGCATTGTTCGGGGTCAACGAAAGTGTTTTTTTATAGAATGCAACCGATTTTTCAAAG
>JAWOAV010000229.1:0-17093 GCA_046498365.1 Desulfosalsimonadaceae bacterium | reverse complement strand
CTACGGCGAGGAGGCCGAGCGCGTGAGTGCCGGGCGCCCTGCTGCGGAGGCGAACAATGGCTAAGACGACGAGTTCCAACACCAAGCTTCAGGTCAGAACCAGGGTTCCCGCGTCGGTCGCCGGAGTCGCGTCGCTCATTGTGCCGGGGCTCGGGCAGATCATCATTGGACAGGTCCAACGGGGGATCCTCATCCTTGCGGCGGTCGTGAGCGCCGGGGGGATTCTTACGTGGCGGGTCGCGGATATCGCACGTCGCGCTGAAGGCGCGTGGGAGAAGCTCCAGCGCTCAGTCGAACTCAGCCCGGCTTTCGTCATACTCGGGATCGCGTTTCTGGCACTGGTCTGGCTGCTCGCCGCCTACGACGCGTACCGTACGGCGAAGAGGCATCGGCGTGGCGGCTTTGCTCTCTTCATCGCGATTCTCGCGACGTTCTTTGTTCTCGGCTGGCAGATCAGCGAGATCGACATGGTCAAGATGGTCCGGCGTGCTCCCGAGGCGCTTCCGCCGCTGTCGCGCGTGCTCTGGCCGTGGGAAGCGGCTATCGAGTACGAGACTGCAACCATGAGCGACTCGCAGCGAATTCTCGTGGGGGAGGGAGAGATCCCCGAACCAAACGAACCGAAGGAAGACGAACCGTACATCATCGTCGAGCCTACGACGGGCGAGCTGTCTACTCAGGATATGCAGACGGGTGACGTCGAGCTCGGCACCGAGCTCAGTATAACCGGCGGCAACTTCGAGCCGAACACCGTGACCGAGATCTGGTGGACCGACGTCGGGGGGAACGAGTTCCGCGTTCGTCAGGAAGGTGAGTACGTCACCGTGACGACCGACTCGGAGGGTTCGTTCAGCGTGGATGTTACGATGCCGTACCGGCTCACGCCGCCGAGTGCGGTGGGACCGCAGTACCACGAGGTCGCAGCCCGGCAGACGAGCGATGTGGGTCGTCCGATGGCGAGCGAGCCGCTGCGGTTCACGATCAGCCGGATGATCGAGACCATCTTCATGGGGATGATGGCAACCCTCTTTGGAATCGTGTTCGCGATTCCGGTGAGCTTCCTCGCGGCGCGAAACATCATGCAGGGATCGGCGCTGACGATGGCGATTTACTACCTGTCGCGAACACTGATGAACATCGTCCGATCGATAGAACCGCTCATCTGGGCGCTGATCGCGGTCGTGTGGGTTGGATTGGGGCCCTTTGCCGGAATCGTCGCCCTGACGCTGCACTCGGTAGCCGCGCTCGGGAAGCTGTACTCGGAAGCGATCGAAGGGATCGATCCGGGTCCCATCGAGGCGGTACGTGCGACCGGCGCGAACGGGCTTCAGACGATCATGTTCGCGGTGGTGCCGCAGATGATATCCCCGTTCGTCTCCTTCTCGATCTACAGGTGGGACATCAACGTCCGTATGTCCACGGTTATCGGCCTCGTCGGTGGCGGTGGGATCGGCTTCCTGCTCGTGCAGTACATACGACTCCTGGATTATCGAGCGGCGGGTATCGCGGTCTGGTTCATCGCGGTCACCGTTGCCGTCCTCGACTACGTCAGTGCGGAGATCCGGGCGCGGATCATGTAGGGCGCCGTAACGGGCAAATTCTTCCTGAATCGCCCGCCGGTGCACGTTTTTCCCCTGGGCGTGGGAGATCCGGGGGCAGATCCGGCCCGGTTGCTCGTTTTTCGCCGCTATTGCGTCGCGCGTGAGCGCGAGCTTGGCACGCCTCCTGCTATGTAGTTGGCAGATCAACGATAGGAGGCGTGTATGAAGCGCACAGTAGTTTTGGTTTTGATGTTGGTGAGTGCCGTTGCACTCTTTGCGAACGGGGCTGGTGAGGTCGAGCGAGAGCCGGTCTGGAACCCCGTTGAAGTTACCGGTACCGTGTCGATCGTCGACGATGTCGATCGCCGACATCAAAATCAGGCGCCGGTGATCGCGGTCAACGACAAAACCGATATCGCAGTAATTGGTACCCCGGACATTGCGGGTATCGGGCGGGCGGCCGGTTTCAGAGATCCGGATGAACGGCCGGCCGGCGTAATAGGCGGCAAGGCAGGCAAAAATATCCGCATCGGCAATGTCCCGGGAAAGGTTCGCGTATATGGTGGTTTCCATGCCCCTGTTCATGGGGAGCAAATGGGGGACAAACGTAATGTTTACATCGGCCCCGGCAATACCGCTCAATATTGCCTCCATTTCCGGTTCATGGCGATGGGCGGCGACTTTGTAGGCCTTGAAGGATTCGGCCACCTCGCTGTAGAGGGATGTCACGGAGAGCGCCCTGCCCGCGCCGCTGACACCGGATTTCGAATCGGCCACAATCGTCGAGGGGATGAGCATCCCCGAACGGACAAGGGGAATCAACGGCAGCAGTACGCTGGTGGGGTAGCATCCGGGGTTGCCGATGACATCGGCAGGCGCTATCCGGTCGGTAAACACTTCGCTCAGGCCGTATACGCTCCGGTCAAGCAGGTCTTTTGCCGTGTGGGTGGTGTAGGCCGCCTCGTATGCGCCGGGATCGGAAAAACGGAAATCCGCCGACAGGTCGATGACTTTTTTTCCGTGCGCAACAAGATCGGGAACGATCCCCATGGGCAGCTTGTGCGGAAGGGCCGTAAACACGATGTCCGCCTTTTCGCAAACCGCATCGATGGAAAACGTTTCGCACGCAAGCTCGACGACACCGGAAAACGCCGGGTAAATATCGGCAAACGGCACGCCCCCGTACTGCCGGGACGTCAAAATCGTCAAATCGACCGACGGATGCCCGGAAAGCAGCCGCACAAGCTCCGCCCCGGCATATCCGGTCGCGCCGACGACACCGACTCTGGTCATTGCTCCTCCTGCTGTGCACCATTACCCACACCGGGGCGTGCGTAGTGCCCATGAAAAACGGCCGCACCATTATGATCCGATGGCCGCAGCCATCGGCAGCTCCCCAAGCCATCCCTGGAATCTAATTCCCCTACCGATATCAAAGCTTTCATCCAAATTCAAGGCGTTTGTGTGCCGCCCCCGCCAATTTGACCGGCACGCAGCGCATATTCGGAACGTTCGTCCATGGCCGGGTCAAAATCGATGATGCGCACGCTCCCCTTAGTTGGACCTGCAAGGGAAAGCGGATCATAAAACGCGTCCCGGTCAAGCCGGTTGATATACGGCCAGCCGAAAGAAGGGGGCAAGGGATGGGGCAGGGCGTCTTTGCGTATGACGGACAAATGCAGATGCGGGGGGAGCGGGGTTTTTCCCGGATCTGCCGGGGCGATTTGCGCCAGGGGTTCGCCCTTTTGAAACGCAGCCCCGGGCGTCAAAGCTTCTGACGGCACCACGTGGGCATAGAGTATGTATACCGGCACGCCAGCCCCCCAGTTGCCGGTATGCGTGCAAACAATCGTTTTGCCGATAAAATCGTCGACCATGGCGACGACCGTGCCGTTTTCGCTCGCAGGAACGCGGACAGCGGGGTCCAGCCGGTAGCGCCTTCCGTCTGCCGCCTCGAAAAAACACAAATCCACCCCTTCATGGGTAAACGGCCGCGGCCGTCCCGCCCCCCACCATGTCCGGCGGCTGCCAAAGAGCATCCCCGGATAAAACAGCCATCGTTTGAAACCGAAACGATCCAGTTGGTTCAACGCGATCAGTTGGTCGAAAAACGTCATTGTTCCATGCCCGGCCGGCAGCGGTTTTTACGATTCGGTGCTTTTTGCAAGGGTTTGGAAGCGCCGCGCCTCGTCAAACTCCCCCTTGTGGTGGAAGATGTCTGAAATCCGGCCAAAATATGCGGAACGGTTGTCCGGGTCCTCCTGGACAAGCCCGAGATATATGTCCAACAGGTTTTTGGACGTATCGCCGCTTTGATAGCAAAGCTCGGCATACCTTCTCTTGAGAAACGGATCGGCCCGGGTGCCGCATGAATGGCACTTGTTGATGATTTCCGCGTAAAGCGCTTTTGCCTCCTCCGTCCGCCCAGAGGCTTCAAGCGTTTTTGCAAGGGCGCGGGAAATGATTTCGTCTTTCCCGTGAATAGCCGCGCACTCATTGAAAATCGCTTCGGCAGCCGCGTATTCTTTTTTCTGGAACCGGTTTTCCCCCTGGAGCAAAAGCATCGCCTTTGCATGTTTTATGCTGTCGGGCACTTGAGACAAAAGACGCCCCGACCGGTCAAAGTCTTTTTTCCCCCAGTAAATTTCGCAAAGCAGCTGGTAGGCGCGCGTCTGCTCCGGGTTCTGCGCGACAAAAGACTCCAGCAGTTCGGCCGCCTCGTCGTTGGCGTCCAGATGAATATAGGCCGTTGCCAACTCAAGCGGAATAAGGGTATGGCCGCTGTTTTCGGCCATGGCATCCTCCAGGTGCCTTGCTGCAGCCTGAAAATCCCCGTCATTTAATGCAACGTACCCCGAAACAAACGATCTGCCGTACCCCTGATAGGCCTCCTGCATCTCTTCGGGAAGCGCATGGCAGAGCACGCTGAAGATTTCCTCGTCATATTCATCCTCCTCGTCTGCTTCCTCTTCTTCTTCCAGCCCCGGCTCCTCCCGGTCATATACCGGCGGGGGCTTTACCGACACAGCCTCGCTGCCGACAAAATCGGCAAGCCGTTGTTCAATCTTCCTTTTTACATCCCCATCTTCCGCGAGCTCCATGGCCAACTGGAAAAGTTCGCGCGCTTCTGCGTGTTCTCCGGCCTTTATCATTATTTCGGCATCTTCCAGATGGGTTTTTGCCAGCGCGTTCCGCGCGCTGCCCAGTTTATCCCCCAGCCGGTCCTTGAGATGGGCTTTTTCCGGAAACCGCTTTTCAATCTTGTCCAACGCCTTTTCATATTCGATCAGGGCATCGCCAAAGGCCCCGCTTCTCATGAACGCATCTGCGCGCTCCTCGTGAGACTCAGGCGACCTGCCCGAAAAAATGCCGAAAAACCCCATATTTCCTCCAAAAAACAAATAATGCTGTATGGGCGCAGCGCAGCGCGCCCGTGCGTGTCACCCCGACCTTTCCTTTTATTGCCGCGCTTTCATTCGATCCACCCCCGGATCCGTTCCCCGAAAGCATGTTCATTGATATCCCCGCACCCGCCCGCCTGTCAATGTTTTCCTTTGCTTCCCGCGCGTCTTCGGCAAGGCTGTGCGCCCGATTTTATCAGCGTTGCAAACCGCCGGCAATTCTGTTAATTTTCACCTCATGGAAAATCGTATTCACCGCATGTCCGGCATTGACAATTTAATGCTGGCCCTGAACCAGCCAGGCCCGCCCCCTGTCATCACGGGTTGTTTTGAATTTGAAGGGCGCCTGGATCTGAACCGTGTATCAGCGCTGGTTGAAAAACGGCTGCTGTGCCATGACCGCTTTTCCATGCTGCCATCGCGCAGAACCGGCAGGGGGACATGGGCGCGTCATAAAACCGTTGACCTGACATACCATCTTTGCCGCACACCGCTTTCCCCCCCGGGCGGAAAAAAGCAGCTCCGGAAACTGTTCAGCGAACTGTCGGCCGACCCCCTCGACCCGGAAAGACCCCTCTGGCGAATCCATTATATCGAAAACATCGGCTCCGGGGGATCGATTCTTTTTTTCCGCATTCATCACTGTATCGCCGACGGCATGGCGCTGGTTAACCTGCTGCTATCCATTACTGAAAACGAATCCGGTACAACCGAAAGCCGGTTAAACGGTAAACACCCGGTTGGCCGGAATCCGGCGTCGGGCAGGCGACAATGCCACAAGGCCTGCGATTTTGCGAAAAGAAAAATAAAATCCATCGCCAGAGACCCCGTTCATGCCAGAAAGTGCGCCGGAAAGATGCGCACCGCCCTTTCCGAAACGGCCATGACCATCGCCAGGGTGCTTATGCTTCCGCCGGACCGGCACTACTTTTCCGCAACACCGCCCGGAAATCATCGGGAAATGGCATGGTCCGCCCCCCTGCCCCTGGATGAAATCAAAAAAACAGGCGCCCGCTTCAACGCCACCGTGAACGATGTCATTGTCGCACTGATCGCCGGGGGGATCCGCCGTCACCTTCGTAAACGCTGCGATTTGGAATCCATGCCCCCCCTCCGCATGGCGGTGCCCGTCAATATCCGCCCCGCGGGAACGGACAGGGAACCGGGTATCGAACTGAAAAATGAATTCGGTTTTGTGCTGGCCCCTCTTCCGGTTTCCATCAAAGATCCCGTTCGCCGTATCCGCCGGGTTCACGCCATTCTTGAAAAGCTGAAGCAGTCATCGGACCCTTCCGCCGCGTGGGCGGGGATGAACGCACTCGGGGCCGCCCCCGCAGAGGTTGCTGTGAAAACAGCACACCTGTTTGCCGAAAAAATAACCGGGATCATCAGCAATGTGCCCGGTCCGGACCGGCCCCTGCATTTCGCAGGCGGGAAATTGAAAGGCATCCGGTTCTGGCTCCCACTGATCAAGGGGATGGGCATCGGCGTCAGCGCATTCAGTTATAACAACGCTGTGTCGCTGGGAATTGTTACGGATGCCGGCATGGTTCCCGACCCGGATGCCATAGCGCGGCATATAGAGGAAGAATTCAAAGCGATTCTTAAAAAAAAGGCCGATTAAGGCCTTTTATGCGCCCCGCTTTTCAGACAGGCGGTTTTCCCCCTCCACGATGCCCCTGCCGATCCTGCGCAAGCCGGCCATATCGCAAACCTCGCCATCCTCCATGGAAATGACCGCAACCGGAACCGTTGCCCCTGTTGCCCTGACCAACTGGCGGATCACCGTTTGATCACTCTGGGCAAGATTGGAATACCAATGGTAGGATGTCTCGAGGTCACGGATACTCTCGGGGGATAAGAGATTTTTGCCGCGAATCTCGCGGAAAAGCGTTCCCACGTCCGCCGAGTTGACCGCCTGGTGCACCCGGTTGACGACAAAGCCATAAAACGGCATCCCGCGCTCCTTGAGGCGCCGGTAAAAAAAACCGGCTTCCTGCATCGGATAGGCCCGGGGGGTGGTTATGGCGACAAAGGCGGTAGTTGGGCCGGAGAGCAGCGATTCCACGGCTTTTGCCCGATTCTCAAAACCGTCGAGCAGCGCGTCGTTAAACAGGGAGAAAAAGCTGACCAGATCCTCCATCGCCTGCTTGCCGACAACCTGCGATACCGCCTTCATAAAGGGCGTCATGACCAGCCCGAACACCCTGCCGCCCAGTTTTCCCACCCTGGAACGGGGGCGAAGCAGCTTCATGAAATACGGATGCCCCAACAGGTTGAGCACCCGCTGGGGGGCGTCCAGAAAATCGAGCGCCCGCCGACTGGGGGGCGTGTCCAGCACAATCAGGTCCCACCCGCCCTGGGAATGTATCTCATAGAGCTTTTCCATGGCCATGTATTCATGGGATCCGCCCATATTTTCGGACAGGTGCTGGTAATACCGGTTGGCAAGAATCCGCTGCTGCATCTCTTTCGGCGCGTACCGCTCGACCAGGTGATCAAAGGTTCGTTTGGCATCCAGCATCATGGCGTGCAGTTCACCGGACATCTCTCCGGACATCTCCCCAAACGAATCAAGGGGGACTCGCCTGGCCTTGTCCCGGAACGCCCCAATGCCAAGGACATCGGCCAGTCGACGGGCCGGGTCAATGGTCAATACAATGGTTTTCAGGCCGGACAGGGCCCCGTGAAGCCCAATGGCGGCGGAAATGGTCGTTTTCCCCACGCCGCCGCTGCCGCAGCATACGACAATCCGCGGCCCACCCGATTTGCCCATGTTTTCAAGCATCCGGACCCCCCGCTTGCGCCCCTGGCGCCGCCACCCATTGGTCGGCGATTTGCCGCATGTCGCCGACGGCCATATCGTTCGTATAGAAGAAGGGGATTTCCACCACGGGGCAGGATACCGCCGTGTGGATATAGTCAATGTATTTTTCGTGAATTTCCCGCCGGGAATGCTGGTGGCGGGCAGCCGCAACGACCGCATCCAACGCCTTCGGATTGGATACCGCCTTGCGCAGTCCGTCTATGCGGTCTTCTGAAAAAATCATGCCATGGGCATTTTCAACCGTCCGGGAGGAAAAAATATCCGGATATATACCGTTTAAAAAAAATATCCGGACTGAAACACCAATTTCATCGTGGGCGATGGCCATCAGT
This sequence comes from Desulfosalsimonadaceae bacterium, assembly GCA_046498365.1. Lineage (GTDB taxonomy): Bacteria > Desulfobacterota > Desulfobacteria > Desulfobacterales > Desulfosalsimonadaceae > B1SED10-16. The sequence continues at coordinate 8,992 of JAWOAV010000229.1, read as the reverse complement.
TCCACGGATTCCTTTACGGGAAGTTCTTCCGGAAGCGATACCAGCGCCAGGGCCGTCCGGTCCGTGTCCTTCAAAAGGGCATCCAGTTGTTTCACTTGGGAGACGAGAGGCCCTACGCGTATCATGCGGATAAGCGTTTTCGGCAGCCGGAGCAGGTTCAGCACATGACCGGTGGCCGGGGAATCGACAATGATGATATCATAGACAGGGCTGCCGCTTTCCTGCCGGTCCCTTTCCCATCGCCAGAGGCGCCCCAGCGTCATGATTTCCTTTAGCCCGGGCGTCGCCGTTGCAAGATAATCAAAAAGACGGCTGCCGGTAATACGCTTTGCAATAAACCCCGACCGGATATGAAAATGCGCATATGCTGCCATTTCGGCCTTCGGCCGCACCCTGGCGATGGAAATGCCCTCGGATACCGGTATGGGGGTTTCATTGATCTCTGTTTGCCCGAAAAGGCGACCAATCGCCGTGCCTTCTTCGGTTTCTGCAAGAAGGACGCGTTTTCCCGCTTTTTCCGCGGCAAAGGCAAGGGACAGCGACAGCGTTGTCTTGCCAGTGCCCCCTTTGCCCATGACAAAAATCAGCCGGCGGCTGAGCAGTTGCGCAATTTCCTTGTGGATGTATTTTATTGGCATCGTACCGCCCGGCCCGCTCTTTCTATAACCCATCTGAAAATCGAGTTTTTACGCGTTCATCTTTTTTTGGGTTCTGAAAATTCAAATCAACCGCGCTCAATCCGTCCGGTCAACGTTTCTGGCGCCGTTTTTTTTCCGGGGTCTCTTTTTCCATGGCTTCAATGGTTCGCTTTATCTCCTCGATGCGCCCGGCAAGTTCCCGGACCTGATCGAGGCTCACCAGATCCAGTTTTTCGATCGCATCCTCGATTTGCCGGTCAATGGCTCCGGAAAGCCGGTCATAAAAATGGGTCCAGTACCGATCGATTTCCGCTGCGACATCGGCGCCTTCTTTTTCTGCGGCTCCCCGTTTCTTTTTGAGGGCCGCAAGCAGTCCGTCGATCTCATCTTGCGGCTCGCCGGAAAGATTGCTGCGAATCGACTCCCAGTAGGCTTTCACGTCGTTAATAATGTCTTCGCCCCGCTTGAGCAGCCACGTCAGAACGTTTTCCCCGGTTTCGCCCGGGTCTGCGCCAGACGCCGCGGGCTTTACCCCTTCGGCCTCGTTTTTGTGGGCTGCCCCGGGGAATACCCGGTGCGTAATATCCCTGCCGGTTTTCGCCTCCACAATGGACAGGCTTTCCCCCGCCTCGATCCGCCGGGCCATTTGCTCACGCGTGGTATAGATTTTTCCGAGCGTATCATAGAATCGACCGTTTGCATAACGCTTGATCCGAAACATAATGCCTGCCCCCGGTTGTTGTTGGTTGTGTATTATACCGGTTGTATGTTATGACAAGCCATCTCAAAAAAATCTTTTGCCCAATATCCATGTTGAGATGGGTACTACTCATCTTACTACCAACAACGGACAATGTAAAACACCATGAGCGAAACAGACAGGAAACCGCCGGTGATCGAACGGGCGCTTATTCTTTCGGGCGGCGGCGCCAGGGGTTCATACCAGGTCGGCGTTATCAAGTATTTGAATGAAATCGGCTGGATACCGGACCTGGTGTGCGGCACGTCCATCGGCGCGGTAAACGCGGCAGCCTACGGAACCGGAATTTCCGCGGAAAAGATGGCCGAGCTCTGGTTTACCCATGACCGGAAAACGCTCAAGCAGTTTTCGCTTCCAGGGATTATCGACAGCCTCAAAAACGGGCGCAAATACAAGCCTCCGGCCGAAACCCGCTACATCCGGGCGCTTCTTGAAAAACATATCGACATCGATGCCCTGCGAAACAGCCGGACCCGCATCATCATCACCGCGCTGAACATGAAAACCGGGCAGATCCGGTATTTTACCCAGAAGGTCATTGAGATGGACCATATCATGGCCTCAACAGCCATCCCCATGGTCTTCCCGTGGCAGCACATCGACGGGGTTCCCCACTGGGATGCCGGGCTGATGGCCAACACGCCCCTTATGCCCGCACTGGCCTGGAATGCCAGGGAAATTTTGGTCGTGCTTAATTCCCCGGCCGGCGTCTTTGCGGTCGACGAACCGGTAACGCGAAAGCAGGTGTTCGAACTCTCCGTGGAGCATGTGCTCATCGGCTCCTACATGGCAATGCTTCCGGACACCGCCTGGCAGAACAATCCCGATGCCGGCTTTTTTGAGACCCCCCTCTACGGATCGCCGAGGATGAACCTGGCCCTCAAGGGGTCCACCCTCCGGGTCGTGGCGCCGCCGAAAATGCTGGGGCTTGGCTCCATGTTCAATTATTCGAAAAGACAGGCGGAAAAGCTGATCAAAGAGGGGTACGCAAATGCGAAGATGCAATTGAAGCCCTGTCTGAAATAACGGGTGATAAGGTATTGTCTCATGTCCACCATCCGGCAGCAGATCATTGAGCTTCTTGAAAACAGCGACCATGATGCGCGAGAAATCTCCCAGCTGCTGCGCATCAGCGAAAAAGAAGTCTATTCCCATATGACGCATATTGAAAAAACGGTGTCGGCAAAGGGGAAAAAGCTGCTAATCACGCCTTCTGCATGCCTTGCATGCGGCTACAGCTTCAAGCAGCGGAGCCGGCCCGAGCGCCCCGGCAAATGCCCGCGGTGCAAAAGCGAGCGCATCCGAAAACCGAGGTTTTCAATCGGCTGAGGGGGTTGCCGGTTTCTGCCCTTCCACCAGGACCTTTTCCAGTAGGTTAAGACGGATCGCCTCGATGCAGGCGTCTCCGATACGGTTGAGCAGGACGAAATGAATCTGGTCCCCTTCCCGTTTCTTGTCGCGGGCCAGGGCGTCGATCACCGCGGGCACATCCATTTCCGCCCGTGTGGGCAGGTGCAGCGCTTCAAGGAGGTTCACAAGGCGACGTGCATCGTCTCCGGAAAGGCGGTTTTTTTCCACGGACAGCCTGGCCGCCGCTGTCATGCCGACGGAGACCGCCTGTCCGTGCCGCAGTCCGGCCGTTTTTTCCAGTGCATGCCCGAGGGTGTGTCCAAAATTGAGCTTCCGCCGCTCCCCTTTTTCCCGCTCATCCCGGTTCACGATATCGGCCTTTATCACCACGGACTGGTAAACAATGGACGCTATCATGTCAACATCCTGCATTGACCCTTCCGCGGCAAAGCGCTCGAGGGTTTCAAAATATTCCGGATCGGCAATGGCGGCATGCTTTACGATTTCGGCAAATCCGCAGGCGCGCTCTTCTTCCGGAAGCGTACCTATAAACCGGGGGTCGCAGGCGACCATCTCCGGCTGGGTGAAGGTGCCGACCATGTTTTTGTAGCCCCTGAAATTGACGCCGGTTTTCCCCCCCACGCCTGCATCCACCTGTGCGAGCAGGGTGGTGGGAATGTAGCCGAAGCGCACCCCGCGCAAATACGTGGAAGCGGCAAAACCCGTTACGTCGCAGACAATCCCGCCGCCGATCCCCAGGACAAACACGGACCGGTCCGTCTCGATCGAAACCAGTCGTTCATAGATCATCCGGACCGTGTCAAGGGTCTTGATCTTCTCCCCCGTGCCGATGGAAATAACGGCTTTGGCCTTTGGAAACCGGTCTTCATAATAATGCCGGACGGTTTCGTCAGTGATGATCACCAGGGGGCATTCTTCCGGCAAAAATTGCCCCATATCCTCCATCACCTTTCCGACCAGTATCCTGGAATGCCCGGTCTTCCCCGATATTTCATGGATTTTCAAGCCCGCCTCCCCGTTTTCATATTTATGGCAACGCGATAATATTACAAAGGTTCAATGTTCAATTTCCTTTTTGGGGCAGGTGTTGCTCCCTTTGGCGACTGTGAGTGATTGGGATCGCTCTATGGCTCGTTTCGCAACATCCTGCAATCAAAACCAATGCAGGATGTTTTGCTACACTTCGCCAAGTGCGATCGACAATCACTCCCAATGTCGCTTACGGGCAGCAACACCTGCCCCAAAGGAAATTGGTCAGTTTATATATCGCATCATTGGCGTCCCATTATTTGATTTTCGTTTTTTCGAAATCGAAATCGGTATGGCAATCGAAAGAAAAGAACAGGTCACCTGCACGAAACGCTTGGTAGTTACCGTATTTCAAAAGGAAGATGTCGTGTTCTGTGGATTTGAAAAAACCGATTTCGATAGCGATTTCGATTTCGAAAACATGCCCCATACAAAATGATCTATTTCCTTTGGCCGGGGGATGGTATTGCCTGAAAGCAACATTGGGAGGACCTGGCAGACCGCTCATGGCGAAGATACGCCAGGCGTCCTGAATTGTTTGAGCCCCGCCATCGGCGGGGTGAGTTTTCAGGACGCGGCGTATCAAGCCATAGAGCGGTCGCCAGGTACTCACAGTTGCTAAAGGCAATACCATCTGCCGGCCAAAGGAAATGGAACCTTAAAAAAAACGGCCGCATCGCTTTGCTCTTTATCTTTCAGCCGCGGTCGATACATCGAATATGGCTCGCATCTGGCGGCAGAGAAGGTCAAACTGATCCGGCAGGAGCGCCTGGCCGCCGTCGCATTTTGCGGTCTCGGGCGCATGATGAACCTCGATCATCAGTCCGTGCGCGCTCACGGCCGCCGCTGCCCGGGCCAGGGGCATCACCTGGTCCCTGTAACCGGCCGCATGGCTCGGATCCACGATGATCGGCAGGTGGCTTTCACGCCTGACCACCGGGATCGCCGAAAGATCGAGGGTGTTTCTGCTGTGCTTTACGAACGTGCGGACGCCCCTTTCGCACAAAATCACATCCGGGTTCCCCTCGGTCATGACATATTCAGCGGCCATGAGCCATTCATCCACGGTGGCGGACATCCCCCGCTTGAGCAGAATCGGTTTCCCGGCGTGCCCGGCCCGCCGGAGCAGGCTGAAATTCTGCATGTTGCGCGTGCCGATCTGTATGACATCGGCGTAGTTTTCAACCATGTCAAAGCAATCCAGATCCATCACCTCCGTCACGATGGGCAGCCCGAATGCCTCCCGGGCTTTTGCCAGGAGCTGCAACCCCTCCTCGCCGAGGCCGTGGAACGCATACGGTGATGTGCGGGGCTTGAACGCACCGCCGCGAAGCATATCGCCGCCGGCCATTTTCACGTGCTTTGCAATGGCCATGACCTGTTCTTCGCTTTCAACAGCGCAGGGGCCGCCGATAATGGTCAACGCCTTCCCCCCGATGAGCACATCCCCCACGCGGACGACCGTGTCAACCGGATGAAACTCGCGGCTGACAAGCTTAAAGGGCTTGGTAACCGGCAGGGTCTCCTTGACGCCGGGCAGGGACCGGAAAAGCGCCTCGTCAATGGCGCCCTGGTTGTAAAGCACCCCTATGGACGTTCGCTCTCCGCCGGGAATGGGGTGCGCCGTGAATCCCTGCAATTCAACGGTCCGGATAACGCCGTTTACCTGTTCTTCCGTCGCATCCCGGTTCATTACGATCAGCATGATTAATTCCTCCCGCTGTCCATCCGTTTTCCCCCCAAAGGGTTCCAAACAAAAAAGCCGCGGAGTCTCTTTACGACCCCGCGGCTTTTTCTGCCAGATATCTGCTTACAATTACATTGGTACCGGCCATGGGGCGCAACCAGAGATCTCGGTTTTTCGCCACCAGAAGCCTTCTGCGATAAAAGCAATGCCTTTTCTGTCAATTTTGTGCATCATCAATTATGATGCTCCTGTAAAAAGTCTTGATCAGACGGCTTTGAAAAAAGTTCAAGATCAAGGCGCGTGCAATTTTTGAAGAATTGAGCGTACTTCGCCGTACGTGAGATTCTTCAAAGATTGCGCGCAACGCAGATATTGGACTTTTTGCGAAGTCGTCAATTATAAAATCCGAATTATAAGGCTAATAAAGACTTCTTTATTCTTTAGGGACAATTATTTCTTTCGTCAAGAAAAAATAGCATGCCCGTTTTTATTCCCCTGTAAAATTGGGGCTCCGCTTTTCCAGAAAGGCCGTAAACCCTTCGATGCAGTCCTTGGAGGCACCGACAGCCGCGCTTCCGTCAAGCTCCTTTGCAAGTCCCGCCTCCATGCCGCCGTAGATACCGGCAGTCATGGCGTCAAGTACGCACCGCACCGCAATGGGCGGGCGGGCGGCAAGTGTCTGCGCCATGGCGTACACTTCGTCCATGAAGGTTTCCGGCGAAAAAACACGGTCAACCGCACCGATTTCAAGGGCTTCTGCGGCAGTGAGGCGCTTGCTGAAGAGGATCATGTCCAGGGCTTTCTGCTTGCCCACAACCCGCATGAGGCGCTGGGTCCCGCCCCATCCCGGGATGATGCCCAGGTTCAGCTCGGTAAGCCCGATTTTTGCCTTGGGCGTATCCATCATGACCCGGAAATGGCATGACAGGGCCAGCTCCAGCCCGCCGCCGAGCGCATGCCCGTTGATGGCGGCAATGATCGGCTTGGAATACCGGTCCACGCGGGTCCACAACTCCTGTCCCAGCGTTCCCGCCCGGGTTGCATTGGCAGCGTCCGATACGTCAAAACCGGCGGAAAAGCACTTTTCCCCCATCCCGGTCAGGACAATCACCCGGACTGTTTTGTCGGTTTCGATTTTATCCAGCGTCTTTCCGAAATCTTCCAGGGCCGCAAGGCTCCAGGAGTTGGCCGGCGGACGGTTTATGGTAATCGTGGCGATATGGTCTTTTACATCCAGCAGTATGTTCTCTGATGACATGGCGATTTCCTCCATAAACGGTAATTGGGTTCACGTCCTACACCAGGGGAATTACATTCCTCCGAAGCCCTCGTCGTCAATCTCAATGGCGGCAGGACACATACCGGAAACAGCATTCATCCTTCCCAGGGTCCCGGGCAATACGGTGGACAGGAAAAACTCCGCTGTCTTGATCTGGCCGTTATAAAAGGCCGTATCGCTTTTACTGCACCCGTTTTCAAGTTTTTGGGAAGCTACTGAAGCTCGCCACACAAGCATCCATGCCATGATGACATCCCCCATCACCTCCAGGAAAGGAAGGCTATGGGCAAAGGCCACCTTGACCTCCATGGACATCGCTGTTTTACCGAGATCCCCCGCAACCTCGCCAAGCCGGCCAACAGCCGCTTCAAGTTCGCCGGCCATTTTTTCAAGGGCTTTTGCGCTTCTGGCCGCCTTGACGGTCTTTTTCATTTCATCCAGAAACGCCACGAAAACCGCCCCTTTTTTCATGCCAAGCTTGCGGCCCAGCAGGTCCATTGCCTGGATGCCGCTGGTCCCCTCGTAAATGGAGGCAATCTTGCAGTCGCGGGCATACTGTTCCACGGGGTAATCCTTGCAGTATCCCGCTCCGCCGTACACCTGAATGGCCTGGATGCATACCTCATGGCCGTGAACCGAAAGATAGTCCTTGATCAGGGGGGTCAGCAGTTCGTACATGTCCAGGTAGCGGGTCCGTTCTTCCTCGGATTCGCCGAAATGCGACTTGATCCGGCAGTAGGCGGCATAGTAGAAAAAGCTGCGCATGCCGTCCACGTAAGATTTCATCCACAACAGGTTTCTTCTCACGTCAGGATGCTTGATAATGGGAACGGAAGGGGCGTCCGGCGTGAACGTATCCATGAGGTCCCGCCCCTGTATCCGGGTCCTGGCATAATTGACCGCCAGCATGTATGCGGAAGATGCATAGGCCAGCCCCTGCAGGCCGGTTGCCATCCGGGCGCCGTTCATCATGTTGAACATGATCCGCATCCCTTTTCGCTCTTCCCCCAGCAGGAAGCCGATGCACTTCCCTTTTGAGCCCAATGCCATGGAGCAGGTGGCGCTGGCATGGATGCCGTGTTTTTCCTCGGTCCCGGTGCAGACGATGTCGTTTCGTTCGCCCAGGGTCCCGTCGTCATTGACCAGGTACTTGGGAACAAGGAATATGGAAATCCCCTTGGTCCCGGCAGGATCGCCTTCTATCCGGGCAAGCACCGGGTGAATGATGTTTTCACATAGATCGTGCTCCCCGTTTGTGATAAAAATCTTGTTGCCGGACAGGGAAAAAGACCCGTCCGCATTTTTCACCGCCGATGTTTCGAGCGCCCCCACATCCGAACCCGCCGCGGATTCCGTCAGCAGCATCGTGCCCCCCCATTTTCCGGAGACGAGCTTTTCAATATATTTGTCTTTTTGCTCCTGGGTGCCATATTTGTAGATCATCTCTGCCGTGCCGTTTCCCATGGCAGCGTACGAAAAAAGCGCCCAGTTTCCGCCCATGAAGTATTCTATCGCGGCGGAAGCCACAAGAGGGGGTGCTCCCTGGCCGTACATCTCCGTCGGTTCCGCCAGATTGGCCCATTCCCCGTCGAGGAGCAGCTTATGCACCCTGTGGAAGCAATCCGGCACTTTTACCGCGCCATTGTCAAAGCGCACCCCCTGGGTATCGCCTTCCTGAAGCGTCGGGAGCATCTCCTTGATGGCGATCTTCCTGGCCTCTGTAATGATCATGTCGCAGGTTTTTCGGTTGAACTCCTTGTACATGTCAATAGCAAGCAACTCCTCGCCGTTCATCTGCTCCCAGATAACAAAATCGATATCCCTTCGGTCCGCAATTTCCTGTGCCATTTTTCTTCCTCTCCAAAAAAGTTCCCTTACCCCTGAAAACGCTCCATTGCCGGCTGCTGCTTCTGCCGTCTTTTTATCGGTATAACACACGCAAGTCAATTATTAATCTAACGAACGTTCGTTTTTTTACAAGCCATCTCAAAAAAAAGATTTTTTTGAGATGGCTTGCCGTAAAAAGGGGCAGATCAATGGGGGCTTCAAGCCGAAAGAGAATTTTGAAACAGTTTCTCCATCAACGGCTGATACCATACCCGAAGGTCCAGGCTTTCGATGAAGCCGTTATGCCCGCCGTGGCGCTGCATGGAAAGGCGCGTCCGGTCGTTGAGCGTAATATGCTCGAAGTCATCCGCCGGAATAATGGGGTCGTCCTGGGCGGAGAT
>JAWOAV010000157.1:0-4174 GCA_046498365.1 Desulfosalsimonadaceae bacterium | reverse complement strand
ATACGCCCAGCACGCGCATACCCGGCTGAAGGAGTGGGGATATATATAGCCGGCCGGCAAAGGTTCTTATCCGGCGATTTTACCCAGCAGCAATTCCACCAGCGGGACCAGAAACGCTGCAGACGGGTCTTGACGGATTTTCTCAAGCGCGTCGATGTCGGAGGGCCGGGTAATTTTCGCGGCCTCTTTTTCAAGGGCTTCGCTCAGTTCCGCAACATCGATTGCGCTGCGATAGAGTCTGGTTAATGCCACGCGGACGCTGTTGGTTCGGGGAAGCGCCATGCTGTCCAGCGCAAGGCGGAGCATGCCGGCGTCGATGGTCTCCATCCGGGACACGGCTTCCGCCAGCAAGGTCCCGTCGTTTTCGGCTTCCATGGGGGCATGCCCCTCTATCTCTATCTCTATTTCTACCTCTTCCTCTACCGCTACCTCTTCTACCTCTTCTTCGTCTTCCTCCCCTGCTTCCATCATGACGGTCTCGTGATAGTCCGGCGCGTGGGTCATATCGATGCGGGCATAATAGGAAAAAGGATCGTCCGGGTCTTTTGAAGGCGTGAAGGGCTCGATTTCCGCTATACCGGCCATTTTTTCCGCCAGCATCCGGTGGACACCCGAAAGCAGGGACGCGTTTGCCTCCTCGTCCTGTTCAATGCTTTGGATGCAAGCCACACCGTCCATGGAATCGGAGGATGGCATGTACATATCCACAGAATCACCGTCTTCCAGCGCCACCTGAAAACCGTCCGCAATGGGGGTTACACCGAACCCGTGGGCGCGAAACACCTCCATGACGGATTGCAGTCCCGGATACATATTTCCGCCGGTCATTGCCCCACCGTTTCCCGGTTTTGTATGGATTGGATTGCCTGCTTAGCCGCATCCGACAACTCCGGATACGAGCGCGCGAGTCTGCGCAGAAACTCCCCGGAAAAAGACCTCCCGATGCGCCCCAGCAGCGGAACGGCCGCCTTGAGCGCCAGGACATCGTCCCCGGTGTCCCTGGATCGCTTCAACAGACGAGACCATTTTTTATCCGTGACCGCTATGCCGCCGGCAAATTTGAGGATTTCACCCTCCACTCTGCCGGGGTTCGGTATGTGCCGCAATCCCTGGATGGCGGTGATCAGGCGGGCCACATGCTTTACATGGTCGTCTGCCGCATCGGATTGTTCCGTCATGCCGGCGGTGATCATTGACAAAATGGTATTCATGCCGCTTGTGCTGATTTTCGGAAGCTCCGCAATGGCTTTTACCGCCCGCCAGTTTACGCGCTCATCGCTGTCCATGATCCGATCGATGATCAATTCTTCCACATCTGCCGGGCGCAGGTGCACAATCGTGCTGAGCGCTTCAAGCCGCAGACGGGGATGTTCGTGCCCCAGAAACACCCGGACCAGGCCCCCGTCCGCCGGATCCGTGCTGATTTCCCGCAAAATCAGAATCGCATTGCGGTATACAAACCACGGGTGCTTGGAATGGTTCAAAACCCCGGTCACCCAATGCCTCGTTTCCAACGGGCGCTGCATAAGCACGTCCGTAACCTGTCCGCGCAGGTTACGATCCTTGCTCTCGCAGAGAATCTGCCCGAGGATTCGTATACCGAAATAGCCGAGCTCGTTAAAAAGATCGTTTAATTGCTTGCGGGTTTCCGCATCGCCGCTTTCATAGGCCCGGACCAGTGCGCCGGCCTGCTCTCCGAAGATGTAACCGAACAAACGCTGCCCCGTATCTGCTGCCCCGGCGCCCGCGCCGGTTGCATTGTCCGTCGAATCCGCTTCCCGAAGCTTGAGCCCCGTGCTTTCATTGTTCCGGGTTTCATTGGAGGCACTTCGCACCGCTGCTGCGATGCGGCGGAGAATACCCCAGTCCTTACTTTCCATGAGCAGTGGCGCGATTCTTCGAAAACAATCGGCATAGATCATCAAATCTTCGCCCGTCTGCACGTTCAGCAAACCAGCCTGGTAATCATCCATGTTTATGCGGACATCGTCGGCCATCTGACGGGAATGGATGACGTATTGGGCGTCGGCCGGAAGCTCTTCAAAGGAAAGGATGTCGTTTTCATAGAGAAACGCCAGAAAATGCTGCCCGCCGGCAATGTTTTCCACAACGATGCGCCCGGCAATCATCTTCAGGATGCGCTTGATGCCTTCCAGGCGCTGGAATATCCGTTCATTGTCCGTTTCCTCGGCCGCTTTTTTCTTCAGCCAGTCAAGCTCGGAAAAAGTATATTGCGACGCCGGCAGCAGCATTTGGGCCGGAAACGCGTCTACGATGATCTGCTCGATTTCCCTTGGCTCCATGTTTACGACGTGCTCGGCAATGATATAGCAGTTGACCAGAAAATCATTCAACAATTGGGGGTGGGCAAGGGGACGGATAATGTCCTGGACGGACTGCTGCTTCATTTTCCGGATCACATCCGGGTTGATTCCCTTAAACATGGGCAGCAGGTTCAGGTCCTTGGCAAGGCGATGCATTGCCATGGCGACCCGCCAGGGCAGGTTTTTTTCAAAATTCAGCTGGTCGTTTGCAAAAACGGTCGATATCTCGGTGATATTGTGCTTGACCAGTTCATTGGTCAGTATTCGGCCGGCATTTTTATCGGAGGCCCGGTCAACCTCGGGATTGCTCATAACCGCGATGAAAGCATCAAAATGCGCCTCGCTGATTTGCTTTTTGATGGCTATGCTCAGCAGGTTTTTCTTTTCAAAGTATTCGAAGAGCTTGGGGACAAACAGAGCGGCAACCCCTTTTCCCACAATGGTCCGGATAGCCACCGGCGAATCCAGGACGCCGGTGATCGAAAAGTCTTCATGATCCCGGGATTCTTCTTTGGTGAGCATCAGCTCCGTTGAATGGGCCAGGACCTTCTGAAATTCCTCATACAGCCCCCGTCTGGCCGTTTTGGCGCCCGGGTGTCCCGGGTCATAATACCCGGTACGCAATATCGCCTTTGTGAGGTTCATGATAAACGTGCCGATGGGGGCGACCCGTTCCTGCTCCTGCGTCGTCAGGGTTTTTTTTTCGCTGAGGGGTTCTTCGAACCGCTTGGGGGCTTCTTCCTCAGCGGGTCGGTATTCGCCATGGGAGACGATTTCGCGGAGCCATTCAAATTTTTGCGTTGCACCCCCCTTCCCGTCGGCTGCCTTTTCCGCCGGAGCGGGCCCGGCGGGAAAAGGGGTGCCGATATCGACGCCAACCGCTTCAGCGGCGCCGTTGAAAACGATTTCACTGCTGCTGCCGTGGCGCACGGACAGGGCGCCGTGGAGAGGAGGCGGCGGCTTTTCCCCGGGGATAACCGGATGCAAAACCACCGCGGTGTTTTTGGGGAGCGGTCTTTGCAGCGGTATCAACACCCGGCGTCTCTGCGAAACCTCTCGCGCGAACCGGGAATAGCTGCCGGGGGAAGAAAACGTGATTATGATCAACCGTTTTTTCATAATGGCTACTTTTCGAGGTTACCGTCTTTTATAGAATACCACCAATCGGAACCTGTAGTCAAAAAAATTGTGCCCGCTGCAGCAACGGTTCCACGGAACGCTCCAGCCCTGACCCCCGAAAAATCTGCCTTCATGCCGTCATACATCCCCCCGCATTTGACATCAGGGGCAAATCCCATTATATATATTAATCTAAATGCCCGAATTTTTATTCTTCTAACGGATAACTGGTTTTTTTCACCTGTATCGACGATACCTGCCAGGATGATAAACGTATGAACTTTCCCGGTTTCATTCTGAACAATACCGGCCTTGTCTATGAATACACCCTGAACCATATCACCCTGGTGGTAACCGTGCTGGTGCTGTCCCTTCTCCTGTGGACGACCGTCGGCCTGGTGATCAGCCGATACGACCGGATGGCCGAAGCCGTTATCGGGTTGGGAAATGTCGTCTTTTGCATCCCCAGCATATCGCTGTTCGGCCTCTTCATGACTGTCCCCGGGCTGGGCCTCGGGCGCCGGACCGCAACGCTGGTGCTTGTATTGTACGCCATGATGCCCCTGGTCCGGAGCGTTTACCTGGGGGTAAAGTCCGTAGACCCCGCCGTGATCGACGCGGGGAAAGGAATGGGCATGACCGGCCTGCAGGTTCTCTTCAAAATCCAGGTGCCCATGGCATGGCCCATGGTGTTTGCCGGCATCCGTGTGGCGGTGGTCCTGATCACGGGG
>JAWOAV010000205.1:0-4069 GCA_046498365.1 Desulfosalsimonadaceae bacterium | reverse complement strand
CCTTAATCAAGGGACCACCCTTTCTCCCTGCCTCATCGATGCTCACATTCACCTTGCCCTGGATGGTTCAGATTTTAACCGGGCGAGGGCTACATGGAGCAACCGGGAGATCTGGAAGGGCAGGATAGGGCTGGAACTGCAGGGTGCGCCACCCAGGTGCCGTCATGACCGTCTTTTGCCTCCCGGATTTTATCCTGCCGCACGCTGCCCAATGCGGCCTCATTGGCTGCGGGGTCGTCCTTCCGGGGAATCTGGGCAGCCATGCCGCCGATGGCATGAACCCCCCGGCGGTGGCATGTTTGAATGGCAAGAAGGGAATAGGAATGCATGCAGTGCCGGGTCATGGTGATCTGGGTTCGATCCGGGAAAAGATATTCCGGTATATTCTTAAACCGCTTGATAAAGCTGAAGATATAATCCCACCTCCCGCAATTCAAACCGGCCATGTGATCCCGAAGCTCATAGATAATCTCGTTCATCTGAAAGGATGCCAGAATCGTTTCGATCAGCACCGTGGCCTTGATGGTTCCCCTGGGAATGCCCAGCATTTCCTGCGCTCGCACGAAAATGTCGTTCCACAGGCGCGCTTCCAGGTAGCTTTCGGATTTCGGCAGATAAAAATACGGCCCGCTCCCCCTGGCAATGAGATTTTTTGCATTGTGGAAGAAATACAGGCCGAAATCAAATATCCCCCCGGCCATGGGTTTTCCGTCCACTATCACGTGTTTTTCGTTCAAGTGCCAGCCCCTGGGGCGCACGATCAATATGGCCGGATTATCTGCCAGCCGGTATTCTTTCCCTTCCGGAGACGTAAAATCGATGTTTCCGTTGACGGCGTCCCGGAGGTTGATCTGCCCGTTAATGCAGTTTTCCCAGGTTGGGGTGTGGGAATCCTCAAAATCGGCCATGAACGTTTTGGCCCCCGAGTTCAGGGCGTTGATCACCATTTTGCGGTCCACGGGACCGGTAATCTCCACACGCCGGTCTTCAAGCGTTGCGGGTACCGGAGCGGCTTTCCAGTCCCCTTCCCGGATATCAAGCGTTTCATCCAGAAAATCCGGAAAATTACCCTGGTCAATTTCCGCCTGTACATCCTTTCTTTTCTCCAGTATGCGTATTCGGCGATGATCGAACTCCCGGGCCAGGGTCGCAATAAATGCAAGCGCCTCCGGGGTTAAAATTTCCTTGAATTTCTCATTCACGGGGGCCTTTACTTCTATGCCGCTCGTTTTCGTGGATGCATCCATTGTTCCCTCCAAACAGAATCTGATTGTATATGACCGCATTTTTCCGGTTTTTGACAAGGAAGCTGCTGCCTGCTACTTTTACATGGTAAACTGTTCGAGCCGGGTTTGCGAACCGGCGATGCCAACGGTAAGGAGAAATGCCGATAATGACCCGTTCCGCAACCTTTTTTGCCGAATATATTCTGAAGGCGTTTGACGCCTACCATGAAACCTTTACAGAAATCACCGAAAGATCCGGCAGACGATTTCGAAACGGCGACTGGCATGGCATTCGAAATGATGCGGTGGAGCGCCTGGAACTCTACAGCCGCATGGTGGACCAGAGCGTCTCCGAACTTATCGGGCTTATCGGCGATCAGAGAAACGACGAAACGCAATGGGAAGCGGTGAAAGCCGCATTTGTGGAAAGCATCCAGGACAGATACCATTACCAGCTGGCGGAAACATTCTACAATTCGGTCATTCGACGCGTGTTCTCCGTGATCGGGGTCAATCCCCGGATTGAGTTTACTGTTTCGGATTTCAAAATTCCGCTGATCGAAGAAAAGCCCTGCCCCATCTGTTCCGCTTACCCCGCCAAACCGGGCAAAACTGACATATATTCCGCTGTTGACGGCATACTCAACGGTTTTGAAAAGAATCTCCCCCTGATGGACAGGCCCGGAGACTGCAGAAGGGTGGCCCGGGCCATTGAAAATCACCTGGAGGGGAAATCCCTTCTGGCGCCGGATATCCATATCGAGATGGCCGATCCTGTTTTCTACCGCTACAAAGGTGCCTACCTTGTGGGCCGAATCCTTGCCGGAAACGAGATCTGCCCGCTGATCCTGTGCATTTTGAACATCGAGGGGAAAATATTTGTCGATGCGGTCCTCTTCGAGACGCACGAAGTCAGCATCCTGTTCAGCTTCGCCAATGCGTATTTTCATGTGAATGTCATCAATCCCGAAGAAATGGTCAATTTTCTGAAAAGCATCATGCCCCAGAAACGGGTTTCTGAAATCTACACTTCGCTGGGCTACCACAAACACGGCAAAGCCGAGCTTTTCCGGGAAATCACCCGCAGTCTTGACCAAACGGACGACCGCTTTGAAATCACCCCCGGCGAAAAAGGGATGGTCATGCTCGTCTTTACCATCCCGGCGCTGAACGTGGTTTTCAAAATGATCCGGGATCGCTTCGACTTTCCCAAAAAAACCACCCATGATCATATCCGGAATCGCTATCAACTGGTATTCCGGCACGACCGGGCGGGACGCCTGGTGGATGCCCAGGAATTCTATCTCCTGGAATTGGACAAAAAGCGATTCCCCGAAGACCTGCTGGAGGAAATCAACAAAAAAGCGTCGAAAAACATAACCGTCAATACCGATCATATCATTATCCGACACCTCTACACCGAAAGGCGCCTCACGCCCCTCGACATCTATATCCGGGAAAACCCGCCGGAAGCGGTCAAAGAGGTTCTCCTCGATTATGGATGGGCCGTCAAAGAGCTGGCGGCCAGCAACATCTTTCCCGGCGACCTGTTCTTTAAAAATTTCGGTGTGACCCAGTGGGGCAGGGTCGTTTTCTACGACTATGACGAGCTCTCGCTGCTTACCGACTGCCGCTTCCGGAAAATGCCGGAGCCCCGGAACCATGAAGAAATCATGTCCGACGAACCCTGGTTTTCCGTTAACGAAAATGATGTTTTCCCGGAAGAATTCAGAAAATTCCTCTATTTCCCCGAACACGTCCGTCCGGCCTTTGAAGAAATTCACGGGGATCTCTTTGGCATCCATTTCTGGCAGGAAATGCAGAAAAAACTCAAGGCCGGCATCATGGTACATATCCTGCCCTATAAAAACTACCGCCGGTTTGATCATAAAATCCTCGAATCTTCCGGTCTTTATTTTTCTCAGAAAAATTAGCAAAGTTCCCCGGCAGTCCTCTACGGCGATTTTTTAATAGCTGATGGCTTGGTAAAAAGTCTCGATCAAACGGCTTTCGTATAAATATAGGCGCAAAAGATGCGGCATGCAAAAAGTCTTTGGCGGGAAAACAAGGCGGATCTCAAAGGTCGATGGGAAGGGGCCTGGGGCAAGGATCAGGGGCCGCTTGGCTCCTATGGGAAAGCGGCCTGCAAGGGGGGCATTGCGCTTCCCCCATGCAGGCGTAAGGAGGTTTCTATGTGGACATCAATCGGGAAAGCGGTGGTTAATCAGCCTGCTTCACGAGGTTTTGCGATTCCAGTTCCCTGTACACCCCGGGCATGCCAAGCCTTTCAAACACCTCTTTTTTCTGCAGCCCCGTGTCCGGATCCCAGCCGCGCAACTGGTAATATTCCCGGCGCATTTTTTCAAATTCCCCGCGATCCAGCGTGTTCCCCTTCACGGAAACCGGCTCCTCGGTGGGCCCCGGAACGATCAGCTCCGGGTTGAGCATGTCGAACAAAAGCGGCTCCTCAAAATTGAATGCCGCAGGGGCGTCGTCCTCGGATGGGTCCCACCCCTCGCGAAGCAGGATGGCCCGCTGAAGGTTGAAAATTCTTTCCCCGTACCGGTTGAGCGCCGCCTCATCGGCGTCAATCCCGGTGACAATGGAAAACAATCGGTTTTCAAGGGTCGGATCCCCGGTTTGATCCTCCGCGTGAAAGGAATCCATGATGGGCCACCCGAAATCGCAGAGCCCCAGGCTGTCCTTGACATAGGTCCGGTCCTGGACGTTGCGCGTGGCCTCGGCCTTCCCGTCAAAGGTGGTCATGTCCCACGCTTTTTCGCTTTTCCAGAATTTCACGGCCGCTTTTCGGAAAACTTCGGCCGTTGTCGGCGACAGGTGCG
>JAWOAV010000140.1:0-9412 GCA_046498365.1 Desulfosalsimonadaceae bacterium | reverse complement strand
TTTACACACAATTCCGAGACAGTGGAAATCGAATATAACCTTTTACTCTTTTCTGCTTTGGCACTCGGATTTGAAGAGAAGGCCGGCGCTGAACAATTAAGATGAGATATCAGGGTCTGCCGATATTGAGCTTGCGCATTCGGGCGCGCAGGGTGCTGCGGTCAAGGCCCAGGATTTCAGCAGCGCTGTTTTTCCCGCTTACTTTCCACTGTGTCTGTTCAAGAACACGAATAATATATTCACGTTCAACGTTTTCCAGGGTTTTGTCAGCTCGTGTCGTATCTTTGTGCGGCTTTTTCAGCTCATCCACCAGCCGCAGCTTGGGTCCTGAAGAGTTGATCACCGCCCGTTCGAGAACATTTTCAAGCTCTCGGACATTGCCCGGCCAATGGTATTGCAGCAGCGCGTCCATAACATTTGACGGGACCATTTCTATAACTTTTCCAAGTCTTTTTGAAATCCTTTCAACATAAAAATTGACCAGAAGCGGAATGTCGTCGATTCGATCCCGCAGGGGCGGCATTGTGATCGGAAAAACATTGAGCCTGTACCAGAGATCTTCCCGGAATTCACCTTTGTTGACTTCTTCTTCCAGGTTCCGGTTGGTGGCGGCGATGATACGAACGTCAACTTTTTTCGTCTCCGAGCTGCCCAGTCGCTCAAACTCGCCGTCATCGATTACACGGAGCAATTTGGGCTGCAGTTCCAGGGGCAGTTCGCCGATCTCATCGAGAAACAGCGTGGCGTTGTTTGCGATTTCAAATCGCCCCAGGCGCCTTGACTGCGCACCTGTAAATGCCCCTTTTTCATGGCCGAAAAGTTCGCTTTCGATCAGGTGGGACGGCAGTGCGGCGCAATTCATTTTTATCAGGGCGCTGTTTTTGCGCGGGCTCGTGCCGTGAATGGCTCTGGCCACAAGCTCCTTGCCCGTTCCTGTTTCTCCGAAAATCAGGACATTTGTGTCGGTGCCCGCAATCTGTTCAACCTTATAGAGCACGTAATTGATTGCATCGCTTTTGCCGACGATGTTTTCATGATTGTATACCAGTTTGATTTCTTCCTGGAGATAGGCCCTTTCAGCTTCGAGCCGGTCTTTTAGTTTTTTGATTTCAAAAAGGGCCTCTTCTGCGGCCTGTCTGTTTTTTTCCGCCTCCTGCTTTGCCGCATTCAGTTCTGCGGTTCGTTGTTCAACCATTTCCTCTAGGTATCTTCTGTAATATTCCCGTTCGGTAACATCCTCGATGGCCAGCAGAATCAACTGGGTTTGGCTGTCCCCGCCATGGATCCGCCTGGCATTGAGATGCATGATTTTGCGGCCGATGGTTTCAAAATCATGCTCCACCTCAAAGTCATGAAAATTGGTATTTTGGGGAAGGATGTCTTCAAGCAATTTTCTTAGCCCGGGGATATCCCATTGCCGGCTTCCCAGTTCATATATCAGCACACCCTTTGTTTCATCAGGGTTGACGGCAAAGGTGTGAAAAAAGGCATTATTGGCCGCTACAACCTTCAGGTCGTGATCAAGCACGATCAAAGGTTCGCGGATCGACTCCAGGATGCTGTTGTGAATTTCCGGAAAGGCTGCCGGCATTTCATTGTTCCGCGTTTATGGTTGTTTTTCTTTTATTACTTGATTCTTTAATTAATCATATTCATCTTTGTTTTATCGGCAAACATTGCGGCTGTATAAAAATTCAAGAACCCGGGGCATCCCAATGGAAGCCTTTTCCCTAAAAAAACCGTATTTTACAGAAATATCTGGATGCAATTGGACGTGATTTTTAAAGTGTAGGCCTTTGTCTTACAAAAGAATCTGATAAAGCCCTACCGACAAGCTGAAACGAGTTGTTATACTTTTTATTAGAACCTGAACTGAGCTCAGTTCAGGTACAAACCAATTTTGACGACAAGGAAAAGTCCAGGATCAAGGCGCGCAAAATCCCGGGGGATGAAGCACAACGCCTGATATTGGGCTTTCTTCATAAATAGTGCCCGAACGAAAACCAGGATTTTTCGTCAAGGTCAAGGACGGCGAAAATTTTAACCGCAGGAATACTCGACGTATTTTGAGGATTAAAATTTGAGCCGGACGCAGAGATTGGCGGAAAAGACGGTTTTCGTTCAGGCACTAAATAAGGGAATAACCGAAAAGGAGAAGGGCGATGTTTCGGCACATCCTCATCCCGCTGGATGGCTCCGGTCTGGCCGAATGCTCCGTTTCCTGTGCTGTGGCGTTTGCCCGGGCGTTCGGGGCCCGTGTCACGCTGCTGCGGGTTCTGGAAAAAGCGCAAAACACAGAGTGTTTGCAGCCCATCGATCCGCTGGAATGGAGCATGTATAAAAGGGAAGCCAACACCTATCTGGCGGAATTGGGAGCCCGATTTGAAGCAGAGGGGATCAAGGCGGATTCTTTGCTAAAGGAGGGGCATCCGGCCCAACGCATCATAGAGGCAATCCAGGAAAAAAACATCGATCTGATGGTGGTCAGCAGTCACGGCAAAAGCGGCCTGAGCGGGTGGAATGCCGGCAGTGTGTTCCAGAAAATCATCCTGCGCGCACGCATCTCCATCATGATCGTCCGGGCATATCACTGTGGGGAAAAAGATCCGTCCGCCCCGTTTCGCTTCAGCAGGATACTGGTCCCTCTCGATGGTTCAAAAAGGTCTGAATTTGCCCTGCCCCCGGCAGCCACCCTATCCCACGCCCACAATGCAGGACTCATTCTGGCCCATGTGGTGAACATGCCTGAAATGCCGCGCTGGACCCAACTGACACAGGAAGATGCCGAACTGATGAACCGGTTGGTGGAGCGCAACCGTGAAGAGATGGAAAAACATTTTGAGACGGTCCTGCCCCGTTTGCCTGTTGAGGCCCGTACGCTTGTGGAAATATCCGATGATGCAGCCCTCCGGCTCCATGAACTGGTGCAGGAGCAAAATGCGGACCTGGTGGTCTTGAGCGCCCACGGTTATTCCGGGAAATCGAGATGGACCTTCGGGAGCATCGCACATACCTTTATCGCCTATGGTAGCACACCGCTGCTTCTCGTGCAGGATTTTCCTCGCGACAAAATAGAGCCAACCGAAGCGGAAGCTGCTGCTGCTGAAAAAAAGGGACATTAGGATGCTGACCCGCAACGCCATCAGCCTGACAGGCAGTCCCGCCTGGCTCAAAAATCGCTTGCACGTACAAAAAAAAGTGCTCTGGAAAGCCTACCGGCATTTCGCCCGGCAAGTCGAGAAGGAGTTTATCCAGTCTTCCGCATCCGAATGGCTTCTGGACAACTTCCACATCGTCCAGGAAGCCTGGCGCAATATTCTGGAAGACATGCCGGTACAATTCTACCGTCAACTGCCCAAGCTCCACACCTCCGCACTCCGGGGCAAACCCCGCATCTACGGGGTCGCCCTGGAAGCCATCCAGGCATGTCAGGGGGATCTGAAAACCGATGAGTTAAAGGAATTTGTCTCGACTTATCAGCAATCCGAGATTCTGGACATCGGTGAACTCTGGGCGCTTCCGGTAATGCTGCGGCTGGGTGTTCTCGACTATCTCACGCAAGCGGCGGGAAATCTTCTGGAGCCGCAAGAACGTGACAAAGACCTTGCCCCGGCGGCCCTGCCCGGCCTGGAAACGGTTTCCGACGAATCCATGATGGCCCTCTCGATTCAGAGTCTGCGCAACCTGGAAACCCAGGATTGGAAAGATTTTTTTGAACAGGTTTCCATTGTCGAGCAGATCCTGAGGCAGGATCCATCAGAGTCCTATGGTATCATGGATTTTGAATCCAGGGACAGGTACCGCAAAGCCGTTGAAGCGCTTGCGGAAAAAATTCCTTACAGCGAAACCGAAGTGGCCCGGGAGGCGGTCCGGCTGGCGCAACAAGGCGGCATGAAAAATCCATTCGGAGCGGATCACTACGGTCATGTCGGTTATTATCTCATGGACGCGGGGCTCGCCCGGCTCGAAGCACAACTGGGATTCCGGCCTGGCGCGGGGGCCGGTCTGAAACGATGGCTCCTGAATCGTCCGACCCTGCTCTATTTGGGGACAATCGGAATCCTGACCCTGTTGATTCTGCTCCTGCTCCTCGGTTACGGGTACAGCGCCGGCGCGGCGACTTTCCAATTGTGCCTGATTTCGGTTTTTTCCCTGATCCCCGTTATCACCGCTGCTGTCACTCTGACGAATTGGGGTCTTACCCGCATTGTCTCCCCCCGGGTGCTGCCGAAGCTCGACTTTAAAGATGGCATTCCGGCCGATTGCCGCACTATCGTGGGGATCCCTGCCCTGTTGAGCGATACCGATGAAATCGACGCGCTGCTGCGCCAGTTGGAACGCCATTATCTAGGCAATACCGATCCTTGCCTCTTTTTTGCACTGCTGACCGACCTGGCGGATGCGCCCGAAAAAGAGATCCCCCGGGACCGGGAGCTGATCGCAAGGGCCATCACCGGCACCGAACGACTCAACCAGCGCTACGGGGCATCGCCCGGAAACGAGGCGGGGCATTCGCCGTTTTTTCTTTTTCATCGGGAACGACTGTGGAATCCCAAAGAAGACAAATGGATGGGATGGGAGCGCAAAAGAGGAAAGCTCGATGAATTCAACCGCTTGCTCAGCGGAGACGAAAACACTTCCTATGTTGTCCGGATCGGGGACATGGCCGCCTTGTCCGATATACGCTATGTCATCACCCTGGATGCAGATACCCTGCTGCCGCGCGAAACGGCCCATCGTCTGATCGGAACCCTGGCTCACCCCTTAAACCGCGTCCGGTTCGATTCTCAAACAGGCGAAGGCATCACCGGATATACGGTCCTTCAGCCAAGAACCGAGATTCATCCGGTCAGTGCAAACCGATCCCTTTTCTCCGGAATTTTTTCCGGAAGCAGCGGATTGGATCTATATTCCACCGCAGCCTCGGACATTTACCAGGACCTCTTCGGAGAAGGCATCTACACGGGCAAGGGCATCTATGATATTACCGCTTTTGAACATATCCTTTTCCGGCGGGTCCCGGATAACGCTCTGTTGAGCCATGATCTTCTGGAAGGCCTTCATGTCCGGGTCGGCCTGGTGACCGATATTGTTTTGCTCGAAGAATACCCTCCCAGTTATCCGGTGTATGCGCGCCGGCTGCATCGATGGGTTCGAGGGGACTGGCAGCTTCTGCCCTGGCTGTTGTTTCGCAAACCCCATCCGGAAGCCATTTCCAGTCCCTACCGGATTTCGGTGATCGGCCGCTGGAAAATTTTCGACAACCTGATCCGAAGCCTGTTTCAGCCGGCAATGCTGGTTTTGCTCATCGCCATATGGCTTTTGTTTCCCGGGCCGGTCATTGTCTGGACCCTGCTCGCCCTGCTGTTGTCGGCCGTCCCGCTGGTACTTCAGGCAATAACACAACTGTCCGCGCAATTCCGGGATCGAACATCGCTGCGGGATACCGTGGCCTGCTTTCGACTGCCCGGTTTGCGCTGGCTGCTGATGCTGGCATTTCTGCCCTATGAAGCCCTGATTACAATGGATGCCGTTTTCAGAACCCTCTACCGGGTTTGGGTTTCCCACAGGCGACTGCTGGAATGGGCGACCTCGGCCAGCACCGCCCGGGCGTTTGAAAATAAAGGCAAATCGGGCCGGTTCTGGCAGCGAATGTGGGGCGCCCCGCTGGTTGCCGCAGGTGTTTTTTTCCTGCTAAGCGCCTTTAATCCAGCGGCTCTTTTCAGCGCCGCGCCGCTGCTGATTGCCTGGTTGCTCTCTCCATACATCGCCTATCGGATCAGCCGGCCCGCAGAGATAGCTCAGGAGATTCTGGAGACCGGGCAGCGCTACCAGCTTCGCCGTCTGGCCCGGCGAACCTGGTTTTTTTTCGAACAGTTTGTGGGTCCTGAAGATTACTGGCTCCCTCCGGATCATTTTCAGCAGTCGCCTCTGGGGCTTGTGGCCCACCGCACATCCCCCACCAATATCGGGCTTTTTCTGCTGTCCACCCTGTCGGCTTACGACCTGGGATATATCGGTCTCCCCCTGCTTTCGACCCGTTTGCGCAACACCATTGATGCAATGGAAAAACTGGAGCGGCATCGGGGTCATTTTCTCAATTGGTATGAAACCCGCAGCATTCAGCCGCTTCAGCCCAGATATGTGTCCACGGTTGACAGCGGGAACCTGGCCGCCTGCCTCCTGACGCTTCGCCAGGGATGTGCTGGTTTGCAGAATACCCCGATATTGCGTTGGCAGCAGTGCCAAGGCCTTCTCGACACCCTTGATGTGCTCGACGACATTGTGGCGCATTTAAAAAAGGGCGCTTACGAGGCTGTCAGTCCGGTGAAATCCCAGTGGGACCAGATCCGAAACCATGTATTGGCCGTTCAGGACGAACCAAGGCAGTGGATATCCCTTTTACAACAAATGGAAAAAGCGGTTTTGCCGGAACTGGACCGGCGCCTGGCCGACATGGTGGAGGCCAAAGGACATCTCCTGAACGCAGCCGATTTAAACACCCTGCGCCTGTGGACACAACGAATTCACTACCAGTTGCGCAATGCACGGCGGGAAATTTTGAAACTCGCCCCATGGCTTTCGATGCTTGATGACGTACCTGCGCTTTTGCAGTCCGACAAAGCCCAGGCAGCCGAAGAATGGAATGGGCTAAAGGGCTCGCTTCCGCTTATGCCGACCCTGAATGAGGTGGAGGAAATCTGCGGGTCTGCTCTGGAGCGCCTTGACCGGCTGCAAAAGGCACTCAACACCATGCCGGCCACAGAGGAGCGTGGCCAAGCCATGGCGTGGTGCGCGCAACTCAAAGACAGCCTCCTGTCAGCGCAGGAAAACGCCCGATATATCCTGTCGGATTTCATGGAAATCGATCGTCAGGCGCAAGCAATGGCAGCGGCCATGGATTTCACGTTTCTGTTCAACCCCCGGCGCCAGCTTTTTCGGATCGGCTACAACGTGGACGCAGACGCCATGGACGCCAATCACTATGATCTGATGGCCTCTGAGGCGCGCATTGCGAGCCTGGTGGCCATCGCCAAAGGAGATGTCCCCCAGAGCCACTGGCTGCATCTGTCCCGGCCCATGACCCGTGTGGATAACACGCGATACCTGCTTTCCTGGAGCGGAAGCATGTTTGAATACCTCATGCCTGTCCTGCTGATGCGGGAGAACGAATTCACCCTTCTGGGACAAAGCGCCCGGGCCGCAGTGGACCGTCAGATCGCTTTCGGAAAGCAGAAAAAAGTACCGTGGGGGGTTTCCGAGTCCGCGTATTACCGGTTCAATGCGGATATGCACTACCAGTACCGCGCTTTCGGGGTGCCGGATCTGGGATTCAAAAGGGGGCTGGAAGAGGATCTGGTCATCGCCCCCTACGCGTCCCTGCTGGCACTGACAATCCGGCCCCGGGCCGTGGTGGACAATATTGCCGCTCTCACCCGGCAAAATGCGCTCGGTACCTACGGCTTTTACGAGGCGCTGGACTACACGCCGTCACGGCTTTCCATAGGAGAGACGCAGGCCGTGATCCGCTCGTTTTACAGCCACCACCAGGGTATGATTTTGCTTTCTCTGGCCAATTATCTCACCGACGGGAAGATGATCAACCGCTTCCATAGTGATTCCCGGATTCAAAGCGCAGATCTCCTGCTCCAGGAGAAATCGTCGAATCAGGCGCCGGTTGAAAAACTTCCGGAAATGGCCGCGGTCCGGCGGCTGACCCAAAAGCCGGAAATAGGGATGCATTCCTGGCCCGTTGGGGTCCATACCCCTTTTCCGAATACCCACCTGCTTTCCAACGGTCATTACGAATTATTTGTCACCAGCGCCGGAGGCGGTTTCAGCATGTGGGAGAAGACCGCTCTGACCCGGTGGCGCGCCGACACCACCCTCGACAACCAGGGGAGCTGGATCTATGTATGCGATCAGCAAAGCGGTGAGCTCTGGTCTGCCACTTATCAGCCTGTCGGAAAAGCGCCAAGGAAGTCCGAGTCCCATTTTTCGCCGCACAAAGCCGACTTTCGAACAGAATTTCAAGACATTGTCCTGCACACTGAAATCACCGTGCCGCCGGAGGATGCCATGGAATTCCGACGGCTTACCATCACCAATCAAGGCAGTCAAACACGCCGTTTGTTTGCTGCCAGCTACGGGGAGGTGGTCCTTGCCCCGCCGGAAGTGGACCGCCGCCATCCGGTTTTTAACAAACTGTTTATTGAAAGCCGGTTCCTGGAAGAAATAAACGGGCTTTTTTTTCGGCGCCGCCCGCGCTCGGCGGAGGAGTCCCCGATTTTTTTGATCCACGGCCTTATCCTCCCGGAAGGCACAGCCGCCACAGGCGCCCATGAAACCAACCGGCTTGGGTTTCTGGGAAGGGGGCGGACGACCCGCGATCCCATTTGGCCAGCGCAGGGCAAGACCGGTGCGGGTAAAAGCAATGAAGCAACACTTGATCCAATCATGTCTCTGGGCCAGGAGATCGAGCTGAAACCGAATCAGAAAATTCAAATCGCATGGTTTACCCTGGCTGCAAGCTCACAGGAACTGGCCATGGAAACCGCCAAACGCTGCCGGACCCTGTCAACCGTGGATCGCGCGTTTTCAGCGGCCGAAACCAATACCCGATCCGAACTTCGGCAGCTGGAGCTTTCAAGTTCGGACCTGGTCTCCATTGAGAAGCTTCTTTCGGTTATGCTCTATCCACACCCTGCCCTGCGGGCCGATCCGAAAACATTGGCGGCCAATACCAGGGGCCAGCCGGGGCTTTGGCCCCATGCCATATCCGGTGACAATCCCATCCTTCTGGTCCGCATCTCCGGCCAGGAGGGAACGGCCCTTATCCAGGAGCTGCTTCGGGCCCATGCTTACTGGCGCAATCGTAGTTTTAAAATCGATCTGGTCATTGTCAACATGAAGGAAAGCGGATATGCCCAGGAACTGCAGGGGCAGCTTCATCGTCTTTTCCAGCGCACCAACAGCGATGCGTGGCTGAACCGGCGCGGCGGCATTTTTCTTTTGAATGCCGATCAAATGGAAGAAGCAGACCGTGTTTTGCTCGACACCGCAGCAAGGGGGATACTCGACGCGGATAAAGGGCCGCTGGCCGATCAACTGGCCGACATTGACACGTCACCGACGCCACCGCTTCCGGACTTCATCCCCATATCCGCCCCGGCAGAAAAACCGGCGTCAACACCGTCGCTTCAACGACCGGCCGATCTTCGGTTTGACAACGGGCTGGGGGGATTCACGCAGGACGGGCGCGAGTACGTCATTTACCTGGCCCCCGGGCAGATGCCCCCCGCCCCCTGGATCAACGTGATCGCCAATCCGACATTCGGCTTTACAGTCTCTGAGAGCGGCTCCGGCAATACCTGGGCGGTTAACAGCGGCGAAAACCGGCTGACCCCGTGGC
>JAWOAV010000120.1:0-17255 GCA_046498365.1 Desulfosalsimonadaceae bacterium | reverse complement strand
TTGTATTGTACGCCATGATGCCCCTGGTCCGGAGCGTTTACCTGGGGGTAAAGTCCGTAGACCCCGCCGTGATCGACGCGGGGAAAGGAATGGGCATGACCGGCCTGCAGGTTCTCTTCAAAATCCAGGTGCCCATGGCATGGCCCATGGTGTTTGCCGGCATCCGTGTGGCGGTGGTCCTGATCACGGGGATCGCGACCATGGCGACGTTTATCGGCGAAAAAAACCTGGGGCGCCTTATCCACCAGGGAATTACAAGGGGGAACGCGGACATGATTTTTGCCGGAGCGATCATCGTCTCCCTGATCGCCCTGCTGATAGACCATATCATGGGCCGGATTCAGAGAAAAATCATTTCCCCGGGGCTGCGCTTCCAAGACGGGGGGCAGTGATGGACAAACAATGATTCGCCTTGACAATATTACCAAGACATTTCCCGGCGCCGAGCGGCATGCGGTGGACCGGGTCACGTTCAATGTGAACGAGGGGAACATCTGCGTTTTCGCAGGCCCCTCGGGATGCGGGAAAACCACGATCCTGCGGATGATCAACCGGCTGATCGAACCGGACGAAGGGGAGATCTTCATCAACGGCGAAAATGCACGGATGATGAACCCGGCCACTTTGCGCAGAACCATCGGCTACGTCATCCAGCAGATCGGACTGCTGCCGCACCGGACCATCGAGCAGAACGTGGCCATCGTGCCGGGGCTGCTGAAATGGCCCCGCGACAAAACGCGGAAAAGGGTGCTGGAATTGCTGGAAATGGTGGGGCTGGACCCCGGCGAAGTCGGCCGCAAATATCCGCACCAGCTGAGCGGCGGCCAGATGCAGCGGGTCGGTGTCGCACGGGCCATGGCCGCGGACCCGCCCATCATGCTGATGGACGAGCCATTCGGCGCGGTTGACCCCATCGTGCGCGTTCGACTGCAGGATGAATTTCTGCACCTGCAGCAGACGTTTAAAAAGACCATCTGTTTTGTGACCCATGACATCAACGAGGCGATCAAAATGGGCGACTACCTGGCCATTCTCAACGCGGGGCGCATCATTCAGATGGGGACGCCCATCGAGGTGCTGACAAGCCCGGCGGACGCGTTTGTACGGGATCTTCTCGGGGATGACCGGGGGGTGAAGATCCTTGATTTAACAAAATCCAGCAGTCTTATGGAACCGGCAAATGCGCTTCCGGAAAGCCCTGGCCGAATCGGGTGCACGGTCCAGGCCGTACAACCGGTAAAAATCGCCCTGGAAATGATGATGAAAAATAATGCGGACCAGGTCGGCGTTTGCGACGGCGAAACCGTCGTGGGCATCCTCACCTGGAACGGCATCAAGGAACATATCAACCGGGTAAGCGGTGACGAATTGTGAATTTTAACATCGACATCTTCATGGATGCCCTGCTGCATCGAGCCCCGGGCTATCTCCCGCAGCATCTGCAGCTGGTCATAATCCCCATGGCCATCGCCATTCTCATTTCCCTGCCGGCGGGGATCCTTGTCACCCGCCCGGGATATCGACGGCACGCCGAACGGGTCATGGCGGTTTTCAACACCGGCCAGACCATTCCGCCGCTGGCGGTTATCGCCATTTTTTTCCCTTTTCTGGGCCTGGGGTACGGCCCCGCCATTCTTGCCCTGACCATCTACGCGCTGCTCCCCATCGCACGCAACACCATCGCCGCGATCTCCTCTGTGCCCGAAGATGTCAAGGAAGCTGCAAGGGGAATGGGCATGACCCCGGGGGAAGTCCTTTTTCATGTGGAGCTGCCGCTCAGCGTGCCCGCCATCATGGCCGGCATAAAAACATCGGCCGTACTCACGGTGAGTACGGCTGTACTGGCGGCGCTGGTGGGGGGAAAGGGGATGGGGGCGGTTATTTTCGCGGGGATCAACTTTTTCCGCCCCGAGCTGATCCTTGCCGGAACCATTTATATCGGGATGATGGCCGTCATCCTGGAGCGCCTGATTTCACTTGCGGAATACATGCTGGTGCCGACGCATATCAAATAAATGTCCACCCTTGGAAATGGACGTTTTGCAATCAACCGATTACGTAAAAGGAGATGACATGCACATAATCAGCAGATTGATGATAGCCGCCCTTTTCATTGGCGGTCTTGTAACGGGCTGCGGCAGCGACAAGACCACCACGGACACGAAAACCCTCCGGCTGGCGACTGCCGCCGAATGGACGCAGCGGGCCGACGGGCTGCCGGGTTTTCAAAAGCATTATGGATTTGAATTTACGGATGTGGAGACGGTCGACCTGGGCCTGGCGTACCAGGCGGTTGGCAACGGTATGGCCCACGTGGGCGTGGGGGATGCGACCGAAGGCCGGATCATCCAGTATGACCTGGTGGTGCTGGAGGACGACAAACGCTTCTTCCCCGCCTACAACCCGGCACCGCTGGTCCGGAAAGAAATCCTCGATATCTATCCCGAACTTTCGGAAATCATGCGGGAGCTTTCTTCCCGGCTCGACCTGAAAACCCTGACGCTGCTCAACAAAAAAGTCTCCGTTGATGAGGCCATGCCGCGGGATGTGGCAAAGGAATTCCTTCTTGAACAGGGACTGATCAGTGAAACACCGCCGGAAGCGGACAAGACAAAAGAGACCCCCATTGTCCTTGGCAGCAAAACCTTTACCGAGGCCCTTACCTTGGGATACCTGACCCGATACCTGCTTGAAGACCGGGGGTTCACGGTCATCGATGAAATCGGCCTGGGGGAAGTGGCGGTGATCACGCCGGCCCTTTTTTCCGGCCGGATCGATATGTACTGGGAGTATACCGGAACCGGGCTGATGAATGTCATGGGGCACGACCAAGTGGTGACGGACCCCCAGGAGTGCTATGAGCGGGTAAAAGACTGGTATCTGGAAAAAAACAACGTGGTCTGGCTGGACTATGCCCCGGCCAACAACACCTTTGTCCTGTTTACCTCCAGGGAGTTGCACCGGGAGCACGGGTGGTCTGAAATATCGGACCTGGCGGCGTATGTGAACCAGTAAACGGCTTTGACAATTTTTCCGGCTTCCCCCTTTTTTGTCGCATTTTTCCGGGAGTTGCCGTAAAAGTATATACAGGTATCCGCGGTTTTCCCGCAAGGACCGTCAGACGCTTTATTCACTTCCTAAACAGATAGGAGCCCCCATGGAGAGAGAGCCCAACGTTCAGTTCGATATTCAGAAAGAGCTCAAGGGCATTGTCCCTTCAGCCATCGAGATCATCACCAAGCCGGATGCCTTTTTCAGCAGGATGGCCAAAACGGGCGGGTTTCTTCAGCCGCTGCTTTTCATGGTCATCCTCGGCACCGCGTCGGCGATTATCTCCTGGTTTCTTTCCCTGATCGGATTCGGGCCGGCCGGCGCGCGGACGTCCATCCTCCTGACCATTATTCTTGTCCCCATCCTCATTGCCATTGTCGGATTTATCAGCGCGGCCATTTTATTTGTCATCTGGAAACTCATGGGGTCGCAGG
This sequence comes from Desulfosalsimonadaceae bacterium, assembly GCA_046498365.1. Classification (GTDB taxonomy): domain Bacteria; phylum Desulfobacterota; class Desulfobacteria; order Desulfobacterales; family Desulfosalsimonadaceae; genus B1SED10-16. Next base: position 13,770 of record JAWOAV010000120.1, on the reverse strand, counting down.
AGTCGTATGAAACCGCGTACCGGGGCATGGCGTATACCGCCGCGATCCTTCCCATTACGGCGGTGCTGAACATTATCCCGTATATCGGCACGGTTGTGGGTCTTCTCTGGTTGACCTACCTCCTGGTGGTGATCAGCATCACCGTACACAGTATCAAGGCCAAAACCGCATGGGTGGGGTTCGGGATTATATGCGCCGTCCTTGTGATTTTTTCCCTTTCAACGGAATTTGCGGCGCGCAGGATGATGCGGGAAATGGAGTCATGGCAAAGGGACAGCCGGTTTCAATCGGAAAGCATGGAGGAGATGACGCCGGAAGAAATCAGCGAAGCCATGGCCGAATTTCTTAAATCAATGCAGGAAAACAGGGAATAAAGAAATATTGTACCGGACGGACGGCCCCTACTCGCCGATTTTTTCCCGCAGCGCTTCCATGGAGGGGCCGTCCGACCGCCAGACGCGGCAGGTATTTTCGAGAATCTTCAGGGCCGTGCCCCCAAAAGCATCCATGTCCAGTGGGTGCCGGGCCATGGTGGCCCATGCGCCCTGAATCGCCGCCGGCGCCATTGTCAGAAGCAGGGCCACTAGGTGCGTGCACCCCTTGACGCCCCCCACCTTCGCCTTTACCCGCTCCGTAAAACCGGAACGGATTTTCATGCCGACGACCGGCGCAAGGGAATCTTTTGTTTCAATGCATTCCTGGCGGGGAATGCTTTTCATTTCCACGTCGATGGATTCGATTACCAGGTCCGCCCCCCGCACCACCATCCGGATGATCATGTCATGAACCACGCCCGGCGGCCGGGCTTCGCCGCTGAGATAATACGTCGTGCAAAACCGGTTGTCCGTAAGGCGTCCTTCCACCAGTACCGCGGTTGCATCATATTCATAGGTATTGATTTCGATCCCGCGGGCATGAATGGGCCGGTCCCGATAATGATCTGTGCTCATGGGTATGAATTCCTTATAATGGGCAGGAGTGAGGTGAATGCGCCGCATCCGTTCTCATGGCAGCCGCCTCCGCAAAAACGGGGCAAGAACGATCCGTGGACACTCTAGAACAATCGGACCCGTTTGTCAACTTGCCCGCATCCTTGCCCGCACACAGCATTTGACCGCCGGTTGACATTTTAAAGTAACACTGTTACCGTAACAGCATTGAACAAACGTTTACCGCCGGGAAAATGGACATGCCCCCTTCACAGCGCAAGCCCGAAGAAATTGAAGCCATCCGCACCGACATGCTCAACCGGGCCATAGACCTTATTGCCGAGGCGGGGTACAAGGGGTTCAGTATGCGCAAACTGGCGATCCGCCTGGGCATCGCCGCCAAGACCATCTACAACTATTTCCGCAGCAAGGATGAGATGTATCTGGCCATCCTGACCCGCGGCTTCGAAACCCTCTATGAACGATGCGCCGCCGCCAGCGCCGAACATCGCGACCCCATGGACAAAATAGCGGCCATGTGCCGCGAGTACGTGGACTTCGGCCTGGCCCACGCCAACCTGTACAACCTGATGTTCACCTGGCACGTGCCCAAGTTCCGCGACTACGTGGGAACGGAGATGGAGCCCGCGGCATGGCTGGAACTTGATGCTGCGCTCCGCGTCTCCCGACTGTTTATCGACACCATTCAACTGTGTGCTGACGGCAGACGGCCGCTGACGGAGGATGAGGCCCGCTTTTTGATGATCCAGTTCTGGTCCCAGGCCCACGGGTATATCGCCGGCGTCAACAACACCCTGCTCGACTATATGCACGAAACACCGCTGGCGCTCAAAGACCGGCTGATTGAAAACATGCTGGAAAATTTCCACGCGGCCACGGGCATCCGCGAAAAAAACCCGCCGGGAAGACACCCATGACCGATCCGCTGATACTTGAAATCAAAGGAAACGCCCTGGACGACGGTCCGGGCATCCGTTCGGTGATCTTTTTCAAAGGCTGCCCCCTTTCGTGCACCTGGTGCCACAACCCGGAAGGAAAGCGGGTCGACGCGGAAATCGGGTTTGATGCGGCCGTCTGCGTCGGCTGCGACACCTGCATGGACATCTGCCCGGAAAACGCCCTGTCGCGGGAGAATCCCTTTTTTATCGACCGTTCGGCCTGTACCCTTTGCTTTGCGTGCGCAGACGCATGCCCGTCGGGCGCGCTCTCCCGCATCGGGGAGGCGATGAGCGTGGATGAAATCGTGGGGCGCGTGCTACGGGACAAGCCATTCTATGACACATCCGGCGGCGGGGTGACCCTTTCCGGCGGCGAACCTTCGATGTTCATGGATTTCACCGGAGCGCTTCTGCATGCGCTCAAGGAACGGGGCATCCATACCCTTCTGGAAACATGCGGCCTTTTCGACCTGGACCGATTCAACCGCCTGCTCTATCCCGGACTGGACCTCATCTATTTTGATATCAAGCTGTTTGCCCCCCGCGCCCATGCCCGTTACTGCGGGGTTTCCAATACAACCATACTGGCCAATTTCAAGGCATTGAACGCCCGGGCACGGGAAGGCGGAATTCCCGTTATTCCGCGTACGCCCCTGATCCCGGGCATTACCGATACGCCGGACAATATCCGTGCCATTGCGGATTTCTTAAAGAAATGCGGCGTCAGAGAGGCCCGCCTGCTTCCGTACCACCCGCTCTGGCAGGAAAAAAACCGAAAAATCGGCGTGCCGCCGGATACGGACGGCTCCCCCTGCATGGACAGATGGCTCGACAATACCGTTCTGGAAGAATGCCGGGGGGTATTCGAGGCGGCCGGGATACATACCGGGTAAAAAAAAACAGGAGGAAGACCATGCTTTTCAAAACCGACCCTGCCGCACCCCTTCACACCGGGGAAAAATCCGCCAGGAGCCTGACCCATCTTCTGGTCAGGACGCTGCTTCACACCGTGGCCGCCAGTTTCAATTTCCGCCCCGGACTGCGGCAGTATTTGAAAACCGGCAGCGGATGGTTTGACTTCACCGTGGGCATTCGGACCGATAGCGGGTCCGTGGCCACCGCTGTCCGCTTCCGCGAAGGAAAAGTGCGGGTCCTCCGGGAGATACCGGCAGACTGCGATATCACGCTGATTTTTACATCCGACGGGGCCGTCCGGAAGCTTCTCCAGGCCACCCCCACCGAGCAGATTTTCATGCTCATGAAAAGCGATTTGCGAACCATCGGCAACCAGTCCTATATGAACCTGTTTTTCTTCTATCTGTCCCTGCTCCTCCACAAAAAGCAGAAAAAACTCATGGCCAGGGAAAGGGCCGACGCCCGAAAAGCGCTTCAAAAAGCATCGCCGGTGGCAAACACCGAACTGCCAGACGAACTCCGCCGGCGCAGCGCCTGCCGCATGCGGGCCGAAAGCCGCGATCCGGGCGTCAAATACCTGGCCGACCCCTACCTGTCCGACTACAGCCTGTCCGATTTTCCCCGCATCGGAAGCTTCCTGGAGACCCATTTCACGGTGACGGCCGAGGTCTGCCCGGAACGCCCCCGTCTGGTGACCGACTGGTACAAACAAAACGGATTCGAAACCGACGGCAATGGCGATCCCTGGATACCGGAACTGCGGCAGGCCCATGCTTTCAAGTTCCTGATGGAAAACCGAAAGCCGATTATCCGGAAAAACGACCTGATCGCCGGCACAACGACCACCAAAGAAATCGGGGTCGTGGTCTACCCGGACAGCCACGGTACCATGATCTGGAGCGAGCTGTTGACCGTGCCCCACCGCTCTCTCAACCCCTATGACATTGACAGGGAGACCGTGGACCTCTTGCACGGAGAGATCTTTCCTTACTGGGTCCACCGCAATTTCAAGGAATGGGTCCGGGAGAAATACGGCAGCCCCCTGTGCCAGGCCATTGACGAACGCTTCGCTGTGTATTTCATATGGAAACAGGCCGCACTGTCCCATACGATCCCGGATTTCCCGAAAATCCTGCGCCTGGGGGCGAAAGGAATCATCGATGAAATCCGGGGGCAGCAGGCTGCGTCCGAAGATACCACCGGTAGGCAGAAATCGGTTTTGGAAGCCATGGCTCTGTGCCTGGAAGGACTGGTCACTTACGGCGAGAACCTTGCCCGCCAAGCCGAGGCGAACGCCGCGGCTGAGCAGGAACCCAAAAGAAAAGCGGAACTGGCGCATTTGGCGAACATCTGCCGGCAGGTGCCCGCGCATCCGGCCCGCACCCTGGATGAAGCCGTAAACGCCATGTGGATCACCTGGGTCGGCCTGCACATGGAAAACACCAATGCCGGGCTTTCTCTGGGGCGCCTGGACCAGTGGCTGCAGCCCTATTTCGAAGCTGACATGGCGCCCCTGGAGACAGAAAAGGAGCGGCAGGACTATATCACCCATGCCATCGAGATGGTGGCCTGTTTTTACATGCGCTGCACGGACCATCTCCCCCTGACCCCGGACCTGGCCAACTGGTATTTCGGGGGGAGCTCCTCGGACCAGGCCATCACCCTGGGCGGGGTCACCCCCCAGGGGACCGACGCAGTATGCGACATGACCTATATCTTCCTCAAGGTCACCGAAATGCTTTCCATCCGGGACCCCAACGTAAATGCCCGCTTCCATCCCGGCATCAACAGCGACGCCTACCTCAAGCGCCTCTGCGAGGTCAATCTCATCACCGCGGCCACCCCTTCCCTGCACAACGATGCGGCGGTGATGACCTCTCTTGAGGAATTCAACTACGCGCCGGAAGACCTTCGCAACTGGTCGGCCACCGGCTGCGTGGAGCCCACCTTGTCCGGCCGCCATATCGGGCATACCAACTTCCAGATGCTCAACATGGTGGCCGCACTGGAGATGGCCCTCCACGATGGCTACCACCCCCTGATGAAATGGAAGATCGGTCCGGATACGGGCGTGGTGGAAAAAGGCGACTTCAAAACATTCGACCGGTTTTTCGACGCATTTTGCGAACAATTCGGGTTTCTCATCGATCAGTCCGTTGAATACAACAACATGCTGGGCATCGCCCACCAGTACATCCGGCCCACGCCCCTGCTCTCATCGCTCATCGAAGACTGCATTGAAAAAGGCAAGGATGTCACCCACGGCGGCGCCAGGTACAATTCGTCCGGTGCGGCATGTATCGGCCTGGCCGATGTGACCGACTCCCTGATGGTGATCAAGAAACTGGTTTTCGAGGACAAGCGCGTCGGCTTTGCACAACTGAAAAAAGCTGTGGACGACAACTTTGCAAACGACCCGGCGCTCTATGCCATGGTCACGAACAAAGTCCCCCTGTTCGGATCAGGGAGCGACGAGGCGGTGGAAATGGCCGACCGGGTCACCGGGTTCGCCCATGAACGTTACAAAAGCCATACCAACTACCGGGGCGGGCCGTATACGGCCGGCTTCTGGTCCATGTCCAACCATGTCATCTACGGCACATTGAGCGGCGCGCTCCCCTCCGGGAAGCTGGCCGGAAAACCCTTTACCCCGGGGCTGACGCCGGAGCCCCATGCGTCGGCCAACCTGCTCGACAACATCCGGGATGTCGCCCGGCTCAACCCCCGCCACATGAACAACAACATCGCTTTCAACGTCAAGGTGGTACCCGGGGGAGATGACCGACGCGAAAACATCATCGACCGCATGTTTTCCTATGTAAAGACCTACTTCGACATGGGGGGGATGCAGATGCAGATGAACGTGGTCACCTCCGAGACGCTGAAGGACGCCATGGCGCATCCGGAAAACTATCGCAACCTTCTCGTGCGGATCTCGGGATACAATGCCTATTTCGTCACCTTAAACAGCGACCTGCAGAAGGAATTGATCGAACGCGCGGAGTACGGTTTGTAAAAACAACCGAAAGGAAATTTTCTGGTTTTCGCCGCGGCACTGTGTTACTTTTACCGGTAATTCTTTTGTTCTGCACCCGATTCTAAGATGGCACCGTAAAAAGTCGATTTTGGACGGCAAAGTAAAAAGTTCAAGATCAAGGCGCGTGCAATTTTTGAAGAATTGAGTCACGCCTTTGGCGTGATGAGATTCTTCAAAGATTGTGCGCAACGCAGATATTGGACTTTTTACGAAGCCGTCATTCTAAAGAAAGGTCAGGTATCCGATGCTGCCCCAAGGGTGTCTCCCGCTGGCGTTGTTTTTCATTTTTCTGTTTTTCCTCCCGCTCTTTCTGGCGGAAGTCATGCTTTCCGCCCTGACGCGACTGGGCCTTTCCCCGGAAATCTCCGTGATTGCCGCTTTCGGTATTTTTCTCGGCGGCATGATCAATATTCCCATTTACAAAATACCGCAGGACCACTTTCTGGACCATTCGTCCGCGACGTTTTTCGGGATGAACCGTATCCTGAGAAAATCACCGAAAAAACAGAACTATACCATTGTTGCCATAAATTTCGGCGGGTGCATCGTGCCGTGCATCCTTGCCGGCTACCAGATCATCCGCATCCTTTCGCACAGCCCGTATGCCCTTATCGTGGTATGCGGCGCCATTGCGGTAAATGTGTATGTCTGCTACCGGATTGCGCAGCCGGTCCCCGAAGTGGGCATCGCGCTGCCTGCCTTTATTCCGCCCCTGGTGGCGGCATTGGCCGCCATCGTATTCATCCCGGATTTCGCCCCGCCCATTGCCTTTTGCGCCGGCGTGCTGGGCCCCCTCATCGGGGCGGACCTGCTCCACATGCAGGACATAAAAAAAATCGAGACCGGGGTCGCAAGTATCGGCGGGGCGGGGACCTTTGACGGCATTGTCATTTCCGGACTCCTTGCTACACTGCTGGTGTAGGAACCCCTCTTGAAAATGCGGATATGCAGTACCGGCAGGGCCGGAGAACGGATCCGGCGCAGTGCGCTCCTACAACAACCCTTGATTTCAGCGGGCCACTTATGTAAATTGGCAGATGAATGTCGACAAGGCATTTCTGTAACCGTATTAACTTTCAACTGGCCGGTCGCAGGGCTTCCCGGACATTTTTTCGGCGCATGCCGGCCGGGAGCGACAGAAATATAGACCGGCGGGAGCGGCCGATGAAAAATGCAGAAAAATGGGACTGGACACCGGGGAAAAAAATTGTTGCGGACCTGAAAAAATGGCACTCCGACTACGAGGGGGTTGAAGAGCCGTATGTCAGTCCGGACGGGGAGAAAATCGCGGCAATTGTAAAAACCGAAGAGGAAAGCTATACCGTCTGCGTCAACGGGACTCCCTGGGAGAAGACCTTCGACAAAATCTGGTCCCTTCGCTTTTCACCGGACAACCGGGCTGCGGCTTTGGTTTCCGACACCGCCGAGTGGAGCGTCGCCGTGGACGGCGCCACCTGGGAAAACTGGTTCGAGTTTGTGTGGAACATGCGGTTTTCAAAGGAAAACGGCGCCATCGCCGTTGCCGCCCAGAATGCCCGGAGCTATTTTGCCGTTCTGGATGACACGCCCTGGGAGACCGGTTTTCCCTCCATGAACAACCTGACAGTGAGCCGCAGCGGTGAAACATCGGCCGCTGTTGTGCAGACCACGGCCCTGAAGGAAGGCGATATCAACGCGTTCCAGAAAGGCTGTTTCTCGGTCGCGGTCAACGGCATTGCCTGGAAAAGCGCATTCGTCAACGCCTGGGAGATCGATATCAACCCGGACAACCGGCTCGTTGCGGTCGAAGTGCGCCACAGCCTGTACGACTACACCATCGCCATCAACGACGAGATGTGGCCCTCTTCCTTCAGCGCCATATGGCGCCCCCGGTTCAACCCGGTTGACAACTCCGTTACGGCGCCGGTCAAGACGGCCGGCGGGTGGTGTCTGGCAAAAGACGGCGAACTTTTCTGGGAAAGGCGCTATTCCCAGCTATGGCATCATTTTTACAGTACGGACGGCAAAAGTATCGCGGCCGTTGCCGCACCAACATTCGGCAAATGGACAATCGCTGAAAATGATACGCCATGGGATCTTACGTTCAATGAACTGGTCATGGACGCTGTTTACAGCCCGGACAACCGCCGTATCGCATGCGTCGGGAAAACCGACGGAAAATGGTACGTGGCACTTGACGGCAAAGCGTGGCCGACGCCCTTTGACAGGGCCTGGCCCCCGGTCTTTTCCCCCGGGGGTGAGCATGTTGCCGCCAAAGTGGAAATAGGCGGAAAATATGCAATCGCACTCAACGGTAAACTCCTTGACATTCCTCTTGCGGCCGCATGGAACCCCGTTTTCAGTCCGGATGGCAAAAAAATCATGGTCAAGGGGATCGGCACGGGAAAGGACGAAGGAAAATACTGCCGCCATATCCTTGAAACTGAACCACTACCGAGAACATGAAAAGAGGCCGTCATGTATGACATCTACGCACTCGCCCGGGGCCCGCTGGCCTGGGGAGCCTTTATCGTTTTTTTCGGCGGGATCATATATCGGCTGACCGCCATTCTTTTGGAGGCCCGTAAGAAGGATCACGTGGTATACGCTTATTTCAGTCCCTATTACGCCATGCGATCCATGCTTCACTGGATTGTCCCGTTCGGCAGCCGGAGCACGCGGCAGCAGCCGGTGCTGACAATCGTAACCTTTGCATTTCATATCTGCCTGATCGGTGTGCCGTTGTTTTTGTTTGCGCATATCATTTTACTCAAGGAGTCCTTCGACCTCTCCTGGTGGACCCTCTCGGGCATGGCAGGCCAAGTGATGACCATCATTGTCCTGTTGAGCTGCGTTTATTTTTTTGTCCGCCGGATCATTCAGCCCGATGTGCGCTTTCTGAGCTCAACAGCCGACTACCTGATCCTCCTTCTGGTGGCATTCCCCTTTGCAACCGGATTCTGGGCAGCCAGGGGGTGGGCCGGATTCGAGATCGCGACGCTGCTGCACATGCTCTCCGGGGAGCTTCTTCTGGCATTGATCCCGTTTACCAAGTTAAGCCACATGTTTTTCTTCCCTCTGACCCGGATCTATGCGGGATCCGAATTCGGCGCCGTGCGCAACGCAAAAGACTGGTAAGTTGTAAGTTGTAAGTTGTAGGTTGCAGGTTGCAGGTTGCAGGTTGCAGGTTGAAAACGGGAGAAAAAATCGTGCAGGGAAACCCCGCCCGGCGGCTTTTACACCATAAATGAAACAAAGACGGAGCATCTCCATATGGCTACCACCGAACCCAAAGCGAATGACGAACCCATCGTCCTTGATGACGCAATTATCGAGGGGGCTGAAAAGCTGAGCGAAGAGGATATCGCGCGGGTCATCAACGACATGATCCGGACCGAAGGGGGGGCGCGTTTCAAGGCATACCTGAACACCTGCATGAGCTGCGGCTATTGCAGCGAGGCGTGCCATTATTACCTGTCCAATGACAAGGAACCCCGTTTTACCCCGGCGGCCAAAGTCAAGCAGACCCTGGGCGAATTTGTCAGAAAGAAAGGTCGGGTGAGCCGGGAAACGCTGATGCGATCCTGCGAGATCGCATTTACCGACTGCAACCTGTGCCGCCGCTGCATGATGTACTGCCCCTTCGGCATCGACGTTGCCTTCCTGATGCTGTTTGTCCGAAGGGTCTGTCACAAGCTGGGGGTCGTGCCCCGATATATACAGGATACCGCCCACAGCCACAGCGCCACCATGAACCAGATGTGGGTCCAGGAGGACGAATGGATCGACACCCTCCAGTGGCAGGAAGACGAGGCAAAAGATGAGATACCCGATCTACGGATCCCCCTGGAGAAAGAAGGCGCGGACGTCTATTACTCCGTCATCGGGCCCGAACCCAAGTTCCGTGCGCAGCTGATATATCAGGCCGCGGTGCTGATGCACACGGCGGGTATCGACTGGACCATGACGGAATTTCCCGGCTGGGACAACAGCGACATGTGCATGTATACCGGAGATATTGAAATGACCGCACGGCTCAAGAAGGTGCATTTCGAGTCCGCCCTTCGCCTGAGAAGCAAGCGGATCGTAATGGGGGAATGCGGCCATGCCTTCCGCTCGGTCTATGACGTCGGCAATCGCTTTCTGGGCTGGAAAATGCCGCCCATAGAGGTTGTTCATGCAGTCGCCTTCTATGACGAGCTTTTGGCGGAAGGCCGCCTGAAGATTGTCCGGAAGTTCGAGCGCCCCGTGACCTTTCACGATCCCTGCAACATTGTCCGCGGCCAGGGGCTGCATGAAAAAGCCCGTAGCGTCATACGACAGAGCTGCGAAACCTTTATCGAGATGGAGCCCAACCGGGAGCACAATTTCTGCTGCTGCGCCGGCGGCGGGGTCATCAACTGCGGCCCCCCCTACAAGAACAAGCGGGTGGAAAGCAACCGGGTCAAGGCCGAACAGCTCATGGCCGCCCGCGAAAAAGGGGCAGAAGTCGTCATTGCCCCCTGCCACAACTGCCACGGCGGGCTCGAGGACATTATCCACCACTACAAGATCGACATCGAGATTAAATTTCTGATCGATATTCTCTTTGAGTGCATGGAGAAGTAAGGGGAAATATATATGAAGCAATATCATAAAGTGTTCTCGCTGCTGGCGGTTTTTGCGTTTGCCGGGCTTGTTTTTTTTGCCATGTCGACCGAGGCCCAGTTTTCCATAACGACCGTTGAGGATTCCGCGTTTTCCGGAAAAGAACGCATGCGGCCGATCGTCTCTTTCGACCACGACGCGCACATGGCCTATGACGCTGTGGACGATTGCAACACGTGCCACCATATGTGGGAAGACGGCAAAAAGATGGACAATGCGGACTCCATCGGAATGGAGTGCTCCGCCTGCCACCTGGCCGAACCGGGGGCTTCCGAAATGGACCTGATCAGCGCCTATCACCGCCAGTGCCGGACATGCCATCTCAATGAAAAAGCCGGGCCCATTCTTTGCGGCGAATGCCACGCAGGCGAAAAATAACGGATCCCGGGCATACATGAAGAAACAGACCATGAACGAAACCGACTTTGATTTTCTCCAAGCGCATTGCGAACGATTTCTGGAAATGGCCTTCCGTGCGGACAGGGACGAGCGGCTCCACCATCCGGATGCATACGGCAGGAACACCGGAGATTGCGGAGACAGCATCGAAATTTTCCTTATGATACAAAATGGAAGGATTGATACGGTCTCCTTTGCCATCGACGGTTGCGTCAATACAAGGGCATCGGCCAACATGCTGGGTGACATGATTGAGAAAAAAACCGTGGGCGAGGCGTGGAAAATCCGACCGGATGACATCGCGAGCGCACTGGAAACCCTGCCGGAAGCGTCCTATCATTGCGCAGAACTTGCCGCAGGGGCCCTCTACCGGGCACTGGCCCGATATCAAACCATACGCCGTGAACCATGGAAAAAAAATTACATGACATAGCAGACAGCCGCCCCGAAGGCCTTTCCGATGGGGATGCGCCGTTGCCATCCATCATATCTCTTCTGGCAAAGCGGATTGCCGCTTCCTCCGACGCGGAAAAAGAAAAGAGCGCACATTTGGAGAGCGGCAGGGAATCCGGGCATATGACATCGGAAATGCACCAGATCTTCTCGGCGCTTCAGGAACCCGTGATTCTTGTTTCAAAAGGAGGAATCCCCGTTCTTGCCAACCAACCGGCCAGGCAGCTCCTTGGCCTCGATCCCACGGGCCGACCGATCGGAAAAATCCTCAAAAAACTCAACCTGACTGCCGTCAACGGGGTACCAGTGACCTACGAGAACCTGCCGATCCGGTACGCCCTGGCAGGGCATGCGATTGTCGGGGAACGCTTCAGTTTCATCGATCCAAATGCCATCGCCCGCTATTTTTCCGTCTCTGCATACCCGCTGATCATGGACGGAAGCATAACCGGAGCCGTTGTCGTAATGCGGGACGAAACACTGGCCGTCACGGATTGCCTGCCATCCGAACTGGCGCGGGAACGCTTCGCCCTGAAAGCCATTTTTGAAAGTGCTCCCGAGGCGATTGTCGTGGTGGATGAAAATTGCCGGATCATCATGTCCAACCCGAAGGCCCGGTGGCTTTATGAACAGCAGATACCGAACGGGTCCGTATCGCTTCCGGATGAACCCCCGCCGCGCTATTCAGACGACCCGCCCAATGATATCATTGCGCTTCCGCTTGGGCGGACGGTTTTTAATGGAATGATCATCGAAGATCTTGAAATGGAATTCAAGATGCCGGACGGCACGGCAAAGCACATCCTCGTCAACACCTCGCCGATCCGGAACCCGGACGGAAAAATTGCCGGGGCTGTCGGTATCTTCCACGACATCACCGAGAGAAAACGCGAAAAAATTGAACTCCAGCGCATACGCCAGGAGCTTGAAAACCGGGTAACTGTCAGAACCCGGGAACTTCTGGAAACCGTAGAAAGTCTTCAAACCGAAATAAAAGAACGGAAACGCATTGAAAACAGGCTGCTCCGCTCCGAAGCGGCGCTCCGGCAGATATCCAAAAAAACGCTGGAAACCCTCGAAGCGGACCGGAAAACGATCGCAAAGGAGCTCCACGATTCCATCGGCGCCAGCCTTGCGGCCATCAAGTTCAGCATCGAGGAAAAACTGGCCAAAATGGTTTCGACGCCCCCGGAAGATCTCACATCGCTCGAAAGCATCGTGTCCTACCTCATGGATACGATAAAGGAGACCAAACGGATTTCCGCCAACCTGCGCCCCACTACGATGGACGATTTGGGCCTTTGCGCCAGCATTTCATGGTTTTGCCGGGAATTTAAAACTTTTTACAAACACGTTGAGGTCGCACAGAAGATTGATATCGATGAAAGCGACCTGTCCGAATCCGTGAAAATCGTCATCTACCGGATACTCCAGGAAGCCATGTCCAATGCCGCCAGGCACGGAAATCCGGACAAAATCGATCTGAAACTTACAAAAAACGCCCGGCGTGTCCTTTTGACCATATCCGACAACGGGCAAGGCTTCGAACCCGCCACCCGCCTGATATCCAAGGATCCGCTGAGCGGCTACGGTATTTTGGGCATGCGGGAAAGGGCGAAAATCTGCGGGGGAAGTTTTACACTAAAATCAAGGCCGGGGGGAGGGACCCGCGTGGAGGTGCGCATCCCCCTGCACGCCGACAACTGCTGAGCCGGGTGGGAAACGCGTCACTGCTTGTTCTAATTCCTTTTGTTTACGATCCCCTGCGCAATGGCATAGGATGTCAATGCGGACGCACTGTGTACTTTCAGCTTGGCCATGATATTGGCCCGGTGTTTTTCTACTGTCTTTACGCTGATATTGAGCAGCTCGCCGATCTCCTTGTTCGCATATCCTTCGGCGATCAATTTGAGGACCTCGCGCTCCCGGGGCGTTACGGTATCCCAGTCGGACCGGTCCTTCAGGCGCTTTCTCCCCTTGAGATACCCCTCCATGACATTGTCGGCGATCCCGGGGCTGATATATGTCTTGCCGCACAACACGCTGTTAATGGCAACCAGCAGCTCCTCCCGGCTCGCATCCTTGATGCAGTAACCGTTTACCCCGGATTCAAAGGCTTCCAGCACGTACTGGTCGGATTCATGAATGGTCAGGGCCAGTACGATTGTTTCCGGGAACAACCGTTTCACCTCCTTGACGACGCTGATCCCGCTCAATCGCGGCATGGACAGGTCAAGCAGGAGCAAATCGGGCTTGTGCCTTTTGACGACCTCGATAGCGGCCAGGCCGTCCGGGGCCTCGGCAACCACTTCCAGGTCTTCCCGGGCCATGAGCATGGCCTTCAAGCCTTCCCGGAACAGTTGATGGTCTTCGGCAATAACCACTTTTCGTTTATTTTCCATCCATACCCGTCCATCGGCTGCTTGAAATGATGATTGCCTCCTGGAAAATC
>JAWOAV010000202.1:0-8074 GCA_046498365.1 Desulfosalsimonadaceae bacterium | reverse complement strand
ATATCATCTATTGATTCACACACTTCTTCCACTGTGTTATCCTCGAGGCCTATGAGGAACGGCCTTTCGTATTCGTTCAAAAAGCGCCTCAAAAAATTCTTCGCCATGACTGCCGCGCCCCATGCGTTTCAACACGGACGGGCTTACATGCTGGATGGGGATGTCAAAATACGAACATGTATTGGTATTATCTCTTATAGCTTTCAGAAGGTCGTCGTCAATCCGGTCCGGATGGCCGTATAAAAACCGGACCCATGCCATAGGGACGGCCCGGGCCGTGGCGGAGACCAGTTGCGCAAGGTTCGCACCGGAGCCCAGATCCTCTCCATAGGAGGTGGTGTCCTGGCCGATAAGGACGATTTCCGGAAAGCCCGCCTGCGCGAGAGCCGCTGCTTCGTCGATGATGTCCTCAAGGGGCCGGCTCCGCAGCCGCCCGCGGAGCTTCGGGATAATGCAGTAGGTGCAGCGGCGGTTGCATCCTTCCATGACCTTGACGTAGGCCACGGGATACGTTGTCTGGACCCGCATGGTATGACGGGTGTGCAGCGGTATGGATGCAGGGTCCGGCAGCATGCAGGCACCGGTCTTTATTTCCCCGCTAATCGCCGGGACCACACGGTCATAGGCGCCGGTGCCAAGGAACGCGTCGACCTCGGGAAGCGCATCCGGAAGGTCGTCCTGGTAGCGTTGGGGCAGGCATCCGGTGACAATGAGCCGCTTGCAGGCGCCCGTACGTTTCATTCCGGCGAGTTCGAGGATCGCGTCCACGGACTCTTCTGCGGCCGCGTCGATAAAGCCGCACGTATTGACGACGATGGCCTCGGCCTCGTCTGCATCATCGGTAAGGGTGTGCCCGGCCCTTTCCAGTCGACCGAGCATGGCCTCGCCGTCCACGATGTTTCTTGCGCATCCCAGGTTGTGCAAATATACTTTCACCGATTTACTCCCCGGTGAATGCCGGTGTTCGTTTTTCCATAAAGGCGGTGATGGCTTCCATGAGGTCTTTTGACGGGATGATGTTCGTACTGACGGATGCCACGTACTTGAGCCCTTCGTCAACCGGTTTCCCCATACAAAAGTTAAGCACGTCCTTGGAGGCTTCAACCGCCAGCGGCGAGTTGGCCGCGATTTTTTCCGCGGTTTTGGCGGCCCCGGCCATCAGGGCGTCATACCCGTCGTATACGGCATTGACCAATAACATTTCTTTGGCGCTCTGGGCGTCGAAATTTTTCGCGGTATAGGCAAGCTCCCTGGCAAAACCTTGCCCCACGATGCGGGGTATGCGCTGGAGTACGCCCACGTCCGCCACAAAGCCCACCGCGGCTTCCCGCAGCGAAAAAACAGCGTCGCTGGTGCATACACGGATATCACAGGCGGTTGCCATGTCCAGCCCGGCGCCGATACAGTGTCCGTGAATGGCGGCAATCACGGGTTTCCGGCACCACTCGATACAGCTGATGGTATCCTGCAGCGCATAAATCTTTTTCAGCAGCCGCCACTTGATGCCGCCTTTCTGTTCATTCTCCATGAGTTCGGGCAGTTCCTTCGCCATCGCCATGAGGTCGATGCCCGCAGAAAAGCACGGCCCCCTGCCGCTGATGATTACCGCGCGGATGTCCTTGTCCGCATCCAGATCCGCAAAAAGGGGTATAGTTTCCTTCCAGGCCGGCGGATTCATGGCATTTTTCTTTTCCGGACGGTTGAGGTAGACCCAGGCGATGGGGGGCTTTTTCTCCACTTGGTAAAATTCGTATGGGCTCATGCTTCCTCCAAATAAAAATATCTGTTACAGGATAACTTGCAAAAGATGCGGCTATTATTTCAGTAAAGCCATTTTTATAACATTTTGTCTTATTTTTTTCACGAACATATTTTACCGATGGAAATAACCCCTGAAATACAGCGGTTTCTGAATACGCCCGTCCGCATCGGCGGGAAAACCGCAGACAAGCGCCTGTTTATTTCCCCCATGGCCGGGTATACGCACGTGGCCTTCCGGGAGCTTATGGAATATTTCGGCGGGTATGGCCTGCTTTTTACTGAAATGTGCAGCGCAAAGGCCGTCCCCAATGAAAATCCCGGGCATTCTCTCGTGTTCCGGTGGCGCAGCCAGGAGCTGCCGCGGCTGGTATGCCAGATTTTCGGCGCTGACGCCCGGGTCATGGCAGACGCGGCCCGCCGGATTGCGGCCGAGGGCTTTTTCGGCGTGGACATCAATTTCGGCTGCGCCGTGGCGGCTGTCTGCAAAAAAGGATCGGGCGCAGCCCTCCTGAAAACCCCGGATGCTGCTGCGGCCATAGTTTCTGCGGTGCGCGAAGCGGTATCCATACCCGTTTCCGTCAAATATCGAACCGGCTGGAGTGATGATCCAAAGCCGGCCGTGGAGATGGCCAGGCGGTTTGAAGATGCCGGTGCCGACGCCCTGACCTTTCATCCCCGGGTGGCGCCGGACCGCCGTACGCGCCCGCCGCGATGGGACTATATCCGTATGGTCAAACAGGCGGTGGGCATTCCGGTATTTGGCAACGGGGATGTGTTTGACGCTGCGGACTGCATGGGCATGCTGGATACAACCGGGTGCGACGGCATTTCCATCGGCCGGATCGCGCTGGCAGCCCCCTGGACGCCTGTCATGTGGACGGAAGGACTGGGCATTGACAACGATCTGTATTGTTTTTGCGCGCGACGCATGATGGCCCTTCTCCAGGTCCATTTTGAACCGGTGACCGCACTTCGGCGGTTTAAAAAATGGACGCTTTTTTTTGCCGCGGGGTTCAAGTTCGGCCACCGTTTCTCCGCCGACATACGCGGCGCCAAAGACATCGACGCCGTCTACGCCATCATCGACAGGTTCTTTGCAGAAGCGCCTGAAAAAAATCCAAGGCCCAACATGAATCTGTTCCGCTAAGGGTATCGATTCGAGGCCGACCCGGTTGCGCTCATTGCGACAGGCGTCTTTGCCAACCAGTTGAATCTTTACAAATTGGACAGGATATGGTTTATTTATTCATTTATCTGGAAAATTTTGGGATCAATATCAATACGGACATGAAGAAGCAATAAGGGTGCAGCCAGTGTGGGCACGGCGCGCCGTGCCCATACAACTTCAATGGCAACGTGCAAGCACCGTTTGAAACAAAAGGAACGTTTTTGAGCAAGCCGGCAGTAACGCATATGAAGACAATCCGCGAGAACTTCGAAGAACGGGAGAAAACGTTTATATCCCCCTTCGGCGTGCTTGCCGCCCAATCCAAGGGGCGGCAGCGCGAAGAGGAGCCGTGCCCTGTAAGAACCATCTTCCAGCAGGACAGGGATCGTATCGTTTTTTCAAATGCTTTCCGTCGGTTAAAGCACAAAACCCAGGTATTTTTGTCCCCCCTGGGAGATCATTACCGCACCCGTCTTACCCATACCCTGGAAGTGGCCGAAGTGGCGCGCACCATCAGCCGTGCCATGCGATTGAACGAGGACCTTGCCGAGGCCATCGCCCTGGGGCACGATCTGGGGCATACCCCTTTCGGGCACAGCGGTGAGGCCGCCTTAAAGGAAATTTATTCGCCGGAATTCCGGCACAGCGACCAGAGCCTGCGCGTGGTCGACGTGCTGGAGCGAAACGGCCTGGGACTCAACCTGTCCTGGGAGGTAAGGGATGGTATTTTAAAGCATTCCAAAGGATTCGGAGATATAATACCGGCCGACCCCGGCAGCATGTCGGCCACGGTGGAAGGGCGGATTGTCCGGTTTGCGGATATTATCGCCTATTTGAACCACGATCTGGACGATGCCGTTCGCAGCGGGGTGATCTTCACGGACCAGATCCCGGATTCCTGCGCAAAACGGCTCGGCGTCACCCATGCCCAGCGGTCTACAAGCATGATTCGCGACTTGATTTATTCCAGCCGGGAGATTGGCGGAAATTTAGAGCTGTCCTTTTCAAGCGAAGTATTCAGCGCCATGTCGGACCTCCGGCAGTTTTTGTATGAAAATGTCTACCGCTCAAAGCCCGTACACTCGGAATTTGTCAAGTCCAAAAAGATTATCTCGGAAATCTTCACCTATTTTCTGAAGCATCCGGAGCAACTCCGGACAAGACTGGCAAGCCTTGAAATGGTCGCCGCGTATTACAACGGCGAACCGGAGGAGCGGATCATATGCGATTATATCGCCAGCATGACGGACCGCTACCTGCTGAACCTGTACAATGAAATATTCATCCCGACGCCGCTGGTCTGAAATGATCTGAATGAAAAACCACCCGTGGGACATATGCGCTGCCGCCGAAGCCGGCGGATACTTCAGGCAGATAGAGGCACTTTATGCCGACATGGACCGGGCCTACGACGAGGTCGCCGGCGGTTACGGGTTTTCCTGCACGGGATGTGCGGACAATTGCTGCATGACCCGGTTCTATCATCACACCACCATCGAGTATGCATACCTGTTATACGGATTTTTTCAATGTCCCCCTCATCGGCAGTCCGTATGCCTGGACCGTGCAGATGCATGCAATCGGGAGCTTGACAGGGCCATCCGGGATAACGCGGAATTTCGGCATATGTGCCCGGTAAATGAAGACGGATGGTGCTTGCTGTATGCGTTTCGTCCCATGATATGCCGGCTTCACGGCATACCCCACGAACTGGCCCCTGCCGGGAGGGGAAAAACCTTCGGCGCCGGTTGCGCCGCATTTGAAGCCCATTGCGGCGATATTCCCTATATCCCCTTTGACCGGACGCCGTTTTACACCCGGATGGCCGAGTTGGAGGGCCGTTTCAGAAAACAGACCGGCATTGCGGAAAAATTCAAGATGACGGTTTCCGGGATGTTGCGTGCAACAGAAAAAGGTGCCCCATGAAATATATCGAAACCGAAAATCCGGCGGAAGTACCCGGAAGGCTGCTGGCACCGGGGGAGCCCTTTTCCTTTGCGTGCCACCCGGAAATATCCTGTTTCAATCGCTGCTGCCGGAACCTGAACCTGTTTCTCTATCCCTATGACATCATCCGCCTCAAAAAAAGCCTGAAAATCAGCACGGGAGAGATCATCGACCGGCACACAGACCTGGTGCTGCGGGAAAACGCGCATTTTCCGAGCGTGCTGCTCAAGATGGCGGAAAACGAGGAGCGGACCTGCCCTTTTTTAAGCGACAACGGCTGCACGGTCTACCCGGATCGCCCCCAGACCTGCCGGGCGTTTCCCGTGGAGCAGGGACTGTATTTCAAAAACGAGCACACTCCCCCCCAATTGCTCAGCTATTTTCGACCCCCGGACTTCTGCATGGGTCGTCATGAAAGTCCCACCTGGACGGTGAAATCATGGGAGGCTGACCAGAACGCCGCGTTTTATAACCAGATGACCCTGGAATGGGCCGATATCCTGCGCCTTTTTTACAACGATCCCTTCGGCGGGGCGGGGCCCTACTGCGAAAAGGGGAAAATGGCCTTTATGGCCGCATACAACATCGATGCGTTCAGGGATTTTGTTTTGCACAGCAGTTTTTTGAAACGGTATGCCATCAAGCCCAAGCTCCGCGTTAAAATCAAAACAGACGACGTCGCCCTTCTCCGGCTCGGATTCTCCTGGATCCGGCTCTTTGTCTTCGGCCTCAAGACCGGGGATATCGGGGTTAAAAAGTAGGTCCCGGCGGCACTCGGCAGTCGGTATCGGCATGTACATCACTATGGGCCTCACCGGCCACGGCGCCAGCGCCGGGCTGATGGACAAAGGGTCAAGTTCGAATCACCTGCCCAGCGCGAACTCCCTCCACGTAATGCCCCTGTTGGACCACGTGGGAACCGTTTATCCAGACATGTTGGATCCCTTTGGGGCGCCTTGCCGGATTTGGGCCGTCCGGCGGCGTTTCGTCAATGGTGTCCGGATCAAACATGACAATATCCGCTGCCATTCCCTTTGCCAGTAAGCCCCTGTCCCGAAGATGGAACCGGCTTGCTGACGCAGCGGTCATCCGGTTGACTGCGGTTTCAAGTGGCAGTAATCTCCTTCTCCGGACGCAGTCTCCCAGCAGCTTGGGGAACGTCCCCATGGCCGCGGGGTTGGGATATCCCTTGTAGCGGCAGAACGCATCGGTCATAAAAAGACACGAATCATTCGTTAACACGCGGTACAGCAGCGCTTCATCCCCCGGCTCCCCGCTATACGTGTGGAGCAGTATCACTGCATTTCCACCGCTTACCTCGCTTACTTTCAACGTGGCGTCAAAGGGGGTCATCTGCCAGTGCCGCGCCAGTTCATCCATCCGCATCCCGTTGAACCATGCCCATTCCGGCGGGCCTGCGTCCATCACCTGGATATCCTTGTAGGTCATTCCGACCAGGCGGAAGCCGATCGCCAGCTCTGCCCGCAGGCGGGCGCGCGCCCATGAATTGTGAAACACCTCCGGCACACGGGCCAGAAACCAAGCGGGCAAAATGGCATTAATCGTTGTGTTGCCGCAATGATAGGGGAAAGCATCAAACAGAACGTCAAGGCCCCGCTGCTTTTCCTTTTCGATCATCTCCAGACACTTGTCCGCCGTTGACCAGCTCCGTCTGCCGACAAAAATCAAATGCGAAATCTGAAGCCTGATCCCTGTGCGGTGGGCGATTTCCAGCAATTCCCGCAGCGCGCGGATGTTATGGGGTTTCGGGTACAGCGGTGAATAGGTGGGGGAGACCCTGCTTAACGCCTTTGCATGGACGGTCACCGGCTTTCCCGCCGCTCCGGTCGTTCGAATGAACGCTTCGATCTCCGGGATCGGCGAATACATGCCCGGATCATAGCCCAGCCCGAAGCTCAGGCCGCAGGCCCCTTCTTCAAGCGTTTGCTCCAGCAGGGCAAGGCATCTGGAAAGCTCATGGGACCCCATAGCACCACGCCGGGTATCTGCGGCGGCAAACCGGAGGCTTGCGTGCCCTGTGAGATTGGCGAAATTAACAATTGGTCGTATGTTTTCAACAGTTTTAAAAAACGCTGCATAGGAAGACCAGGTAAAGGAAAGCGGCTTGTCGATCATCAGGTTGAAGAGACCGCCGCCCATAATCCGGCGGGACTTTTCCGTAAGGGGTGCCGGGGAAAACCCGCAATTTCCGCCGACAATGGTAGTAACCCCTTGCTCCGGCAAGCATTTCAGGGCAAGGGCGTGATCCGGAAGCGTCAGCGCCCAGTCCGAATGGGAATGTATATCAATAAAGCCCGGGGCCACGGCCAATCCGGAAGCATTGATTACCGTTTCCGCAGCGGGTGTCTGTGCATCGCTGTGGAATACTTCAGCGATCCTGCTGCCATCGACCAGGAGGTGCCCCAAAAAAGGTGCCGCCCCTGTTCCATCGACAATTTGCGCGTTTTTGAGCAACAATAATCCCATCTCCCCCTCCTGGAACCTGTCTGTTCAGGCGGCATTCAATTGCTTGAACAATTTCCGGTTCCGCTTATAAATCGTAACGAACACATCAAAGCGTTCATCGTAGAGGCCCCGGTTTTCAGTGTCTGGAATATAGATGCGTGCAATTCTGGTCAACGCGGGGATGTCGTCAAAGGAAATATACCCCAGTCCCACGGCTGCAATCCATGCAGCGCCGCGGGCATTGGCCTGCATGGGGCGGCTTACCTGGCAGATCCTGCGGTTGAGCACGTCGGCAAAAATCTGGCACCAGAGCGCGGACTTGGCCCCCCCGCCGATAAAATGAATCGGCTCCAGCGTCCTGCCGGCAAATTTTTCCACGTATTTCAGGCTCCACCGGGTATTGAGGGCTACGCCTTCCAAAACGGACCGGATCATATGATCCTGGGTATGGGTTTTGCCCATGTTGAAAAACCCCCCGCGCAGGGTGATGTCATCCACCGGTGTGCGCTCGCCGTTCAACCATGGCAGATAAATCAGTTTGTCGCTGCCCGGCGGCACGGCGCCGGCGATGGCGTCGAGAAGGGCATAGGGGTCTTGCTCCTGATCCCTGGCGTACAGGGCGTTTTCATAGAACAGCAGTTTTTCGAACAAGTGGGCCAGGCAGCCGCCGGCAAGGTCCTGCTCGTTGACGGATTGATACTTTCCCGGTATTGCGGTAGGAAACGAGGCAAT
>JAWOAV010000132.1:0-3233 GCA_046498365.1 Desulfosalsimonadaceae bacterium | reverse complement strand
GCTTTTCCGGCGCAAATCCGGACGCGAAGAGGATATCCGCCTTCACCTGCACCACTTTTCGGTTCGCGAAAAAGGAAAGCGTGTTGATCTGTTCGATAAGCGCGTATATGGATTCTCCCTCTGCCAGGTCAAGGGTTTCCAGATGAACGGATTTATCCGCCGGGTCGGGAAGAAGACCGTCGACAATGCTGGATGCGGTCTGCTCGACCAGGAATCCATCGCCAAAGACAAGATAGGCGGAATCAAAACCTTGCGAAGGCGTCCGGTTCAGGTGCGAAAGGAGTTGGTTGTATAGAATTTCCGGCATAATTGCGTTGATTCGTTGGGGTGTTGCATCGGAATGGTTTTATTCCGGAATTTTTTTAACGACCAGGTAATAGGCGAAGATCACCATGCCGATGGAAATGGCGCTGTCCGCGATATTGAAGGCCGGCCAGTGATACGAACCAATGTAGAGGTCGATAAAATCGACGACATTTCCGTGGCGTATCCGGTCGATCAGGTTGCCCAACGCCCCCCCGAAAATCATGGCAAAACCGGCCGTCAGCGGCCAGTGC
The DNA here is from genome assembly GCA_046498365.1 of Desulfosalsimonadaceae bacterium. GTDB lineage: Bacteria > Desulfobacterota > Desulfobacteria > Desulfobacterales > Desulfosalsimonadaceae > B1SED10-16. The sequence continues at coordinate 2,676 of JAWOAV010000132.1, read as the reverse complement.
CGCGCCGGGGTTCGCAAGTGAAGGTACAGCACCAGGCATGCGGCAATAAAGGCCACACCGATAAAAAGGACAATCCGTATGCGGACATCCTGGTCTGAAAAAAGGCCGAACGCGCCGCCGGGGTTCCGGACATGGACCAGGTTTGCAAATCCCGGGATCACGGAAATATGCGAATGCAGGGGCATGTACGCCATCAGCAGCCATTTGGTAAGCTGATCGAGCACCACGACAACGGTGCACACCGCCCCGAAACCGATATGCTTTTTCCTGTCATCCATTAAACGATTTTCCGGTGATGATAGGGGATTATCCGCTGATATTGGTCAGCACGCTGCGGCAGCGGGCGCACACCGTGGGGTGCTGATCATCCTCGCCCACAGTCTCGTCGTATACCCAGCACCGCTCGCATTTTTCACCGCCGGAGGGAGCAACGCGGATGCGAAGGCCGTCCATGTCCGTGTCCGTAAACGAAGCATCGCCTTCCTGGTTTTGAATGCTGACTGCGGACACGATAAAAAAAGCGCGCAAATCCGCCTCGTAGGCCTTCAACAAATCATACAGCGGACCGGACGCGCAAAGGGACACCCAGGCGTCCAGGGAATGGCCGATCACCTTGTCTGCACGGGCTTTCTCCATTGCCCGGGTCACCTCTCCCCGCACTTTCAACAGGTTTTCCCATTTTTCTGCAAGCGCATCATCGATCAGGGCCGGATCGAATCGGGGCATTTGGGCCAGATGGACGCTCTCGTCCGTGCCGGTGTGCGGCAGGAAGGCATGGATCTCCTCGGCCGTAAACGGTAGAATCGGCGCCATGAGCCGGGTGATGGCGGACAATATGTGCTGCATTCCGGTTTGGGCGCTTCTGCGGAGCTGCGAATCGGGTTCGGAGGTATACAGCCGGTCCTTGAGGATGTCCAGGTAAAACGAGGACAAGTCGATGGTGCAGAAATTATACAGCCCGTGATAGATGACGTGGAAATCGTAGTTGTCATAGGCCTGAACCGAGCGCTTGACCAGCCCCTGCAGACGGTGGAGCATGAAGCGGTCAAGTTCGCTCATGTCCTTGTAGGCGCAGGCATTGGCTGCCGGGTCAAAGTCGCTGAGGTTTCCGATCATGAAGCGGCAGGTGTTTCGAATGCGGCGGTAGGCGTCGCTTAACTGTTTCAGGATGTTGTCCGATATCCGGATATCGTCTTTATAGTCGGAGGCGGCGACCCACAGGCGCAGGATCTCCGCACCGTAGCGGTCGATGACCTTTTTCGGGGCGATCACGTTGCCCACGGACTTGGACATTTTCTTCCCCTGCCCGTCCACGACGAACCCATGGGTCAACACCGATTTGTACGGAGGGCCGTCTTTCAGGCCCACCGCCGTGAGAAGGGAGCTGTGGAACCAGCCCCGGTGCTGGTCCGACCCTTCGAGGTACAGATCCGCCGGCCATTCCAGGTTGTCCCGGGGCTCCAGCACGGCCGCATGGCTGACGCCCGAGTCGAACCAGACATCGAGGATGTCGGTTTCCTTGTCGAAGCTCGTCCCCCCGCATGCCGCACAGGCGCTGTTTTCCGGCAGAAAAAAGGCCGCGTCCTTTTCAAACCAGATATCCGCCCCATTCTCCCGGAAAATGCCGTAAATTTTATCCACGGTTTCCCGGTTGATGTGCACCTCGCCGCAGGACCGGCAGAAAAACATGGTGATGGGAACACCCCACGAGCGCTGCCGGGATACGCACCAGTCCGGGCGGTGCCGGATCATGCTGTAGATGCGCTCCCTGCCCCATGCGGGAATCCACTGGACCGTGTCAATGGCGGCAAGGGATTTTTTCCGCAAATCGTTTTTCTCCATGGAAATAAACCACTGGGGGGTGGCCCGGAATATAACCGGTTTTTTACAGCGCCAGCAGTGCGGGTAGGAATGGCTCATATTTTCCCGGGCCATGAGCATGCCTTTTTCTTCCAGGGTTTCAATGATATTCGGATCCGCCTTGAACACGAACTGGCCGGCAAATGCACCGGTATCCTCGGTCAGAAGCCCGTTTTCATCCACCGGCGAGTAGACATCGAGCCCATAGGCCTGTCCGGTTTCATAGTCCTCCCGGCCGTGCCCGGGGGCGGTGTGCACGCATCCGGTGCCGGCCTCGAGAGTGACATGGTCCCCCAGCACGAGCAGCGACTGCCGGTCGTAGAACGGATGACGGCAGTGTTTGTGCTCGAGTTCTTTGGGATCAACCGGTGCAACAATACGGTAATCGTCAATGCCAAATGATTTCATGCACCCTTGGACAAGGTCTTTGGCAAGGATCAGAACCCCGTTTTCCGGGGTTTCAACGGCAACGTAGGGCAAATCCGGGTGCAGGGCCACGGCAAGGTTGGCCGGCAGGGTCCAGGGGGTGGTGGTCCAGATGACCACGGAAACGTCTTTTCCCGCCAGTTTTTCATCGATCGTTTCCGGCGGGTCTGCCAGGGGGAATTTGACATAAACCGAAGGGGAGGTCTCGTCCGCGTACTCGATTTCGGCTTCGGCCAGTGCGGTTTTACAGCTGCAGCACCAGTATATGGGCTTTTTGTGCCGAACCATGCCGCCCAGAAGGGCAAATTCAGTGCAGAGCTTTGCAATGATGGCTTCATATTCGTAGTTCATGGTCAAGTAGGGATCATCCCATTGCCCCATGACGCCGAG
>JAWOAV010000191.1:0-2666 GCA_046498365.1 Desulfosalsimonadaceae bacterium | reverse complement strand
TTCCTGCTGGCTCCGGTTGAATTGTTTAGGGTTGATTTGAAGGGCTTTTCCGGGCGTTTTCCCTGGAGTTTTTGTTTTATATAGGGAAGATCGGTATCGATGGATTCGACTTTGCCGATAAAATCGAATTGATCGGCCGGCAGAAGCAACAGCGCGCTTTGCGGCGCCCAGTGGGCATTGGAATAGAGCTTTCCTTTTTGCAGGGAGTACAGAAAATCCCGGAAGGAACTCTCTTTGTTGTCCCGCAGGGCGCGTCTTTCCACCTTGTCCAGGTATGCAGACAGGGTCCGGGTATATGGATTTCGCACCACGGTGAATGTAAACAGAAAAGAAAACTGCGATACTTCGCGGGCATGCAGCGCAGAGGGGGTTTTGAACATCTTCTTTGCCGCCTTGGAGGCAATTTCCCGGCCAAACTTGAGCCGCGCCAGGTTGGTTACCACTGTAGAGTTGGCCGCCTTTGGAATACGGTTATAAAAAAATCCCAATTCCATGTCAACGCAGCCGCGGTCATCGGCACTGTCGATTGCGATCCCGTTCTTATAGGGATATCGTCTGTAAAATGGTGTGAAGGGTATGGTAACCCGGTTTCTGAGAATTTTGTTCAAAGCCCTGTTCATCATTGGTCCCTGGATATGTTTTATGCGGCGCCGGATTTACTGATTTTTGCATTCTTGTATAGACAAGATAAATATTCACACAGAATGTGAGCCCGTAGGGGCACCCCTTGCGGGTGCCTGAAATCCGGGCACCCGCAAGGGGTGCCCCTACGAGGCATTCCTGATCATCATGTCTATTGAAAAATGCAAAGATTGGTAAATGTATATTTTACAGCGTTCCGCCTCAAAATGCATTCCTTTTTTCATTTCAGAATTGAAAAGGGGCCCCTTCCGCAAGCTCATCAAAAATGATGAATTCGTAAAAAGTCGTTTTCAGACGGCTTTGTAAAATGTTCAAGATCAAGGCGTGTGCAATTTTTGAAGAATCGATAGTACTTAGCCGTACGTGAGATTCTTTAAAAATTGTGCGCAACGCAGATATTGGACTTTTTACGAAGCCGTCAAAAAATGGCTTTACATAACATCCGAATCTTGCTACACAATCCAGCGCAAAGCGCAAATTCGTATCCCTCAACATCCGTACCGGGCGAACCGATAACCCATGACCCTTTGTATCTGTATTTTTTCCTACAATCGCGGCAATTATCTGAAAAACTGCATTGCGTCGGTTGAATCCTGCGCACCGGAATCGAAGATCGTGATATTCGATGACGGCAGTGATGATCCGGATACCCTGAAAACGCTAGCGGAGATCGGGAAAAAACACGCCGTCGTTCAGCCCGGCCACGCCTCTTCCCACCACCTCGGCGGGCTTTACGGGAATATGCAGTCCGCACTCGATTTTTGCAAGGAGGAGGAGATTCTCTGCTTCCTCCAGGACGACACCCAGCTCGTCCGGGGAGTCACGGCCGAAGACATGGAAGTGCTTACCGGTGCGTTTGACCGGAACCCTCACCTCGGGTTTCTTCATCCGTGCTTCATCAAGGCAATCAACCTGAAACAGGGCGCCTCGTTCAGCTATGACCCGTCCTTGAACCTCTACTTTCATGATCCGACCAAGCGCAGTGCCGGACGCTACTTTTCCGCGCTTCTCATAACAAAACCGTCACGCCTGCTGGCGGCGGGATGGCGGTTCGCCGCTTCGGAGCCGGCCAACAGCCGGCTTGCCCAAAAATATTTTCTCCCCATGGGATATCTTTTCGCGCCGTTTGCCATGTGGCTCCCGGAAGTGCCGGCATACCGCGGTAAAAAGAAAACCTTTGCGCTCCGGCTGGCAGAGAAAAAACGCCGCTGCGGATATTACCCCTACAGGATCATGGATCCTGCGGAAGTCAAGCGGCTGAAGGAAAGAAGCCCGTCGGTGCTGCCGGTTGCAGAAGCGTTTCTCGCCTGTGACGGCAAAGAACCCTCCAGGCCGTGGGCGTACAACCCCCTGACAGGCTTGAGATGGCTCAAGCTGCTCAATCAGCTTGAGGTCAGCCTGAGACGCCTGTTCAAACCATAAACCGGAGAGCGCTTCGTTTGTTGTCAATCCGGTTTTTTCCGGCTGTAAAACCATACAAAAAGCAATGGGAGCCATCCAAAAATCCATATGGCCTTGGCGGATGAGACAAGGGTGTGTTCTCCAGTCAGGGTCAGCAAAAAGACGAGCAGCAGGAGCATCATGAGTCCCGTTTTCTCCCGGCGGGTTCCGGCTCCTGTGACGGCGCTTTTCAGGAGCAATCCTGCAATGGCAAAAAGGAGCCCGAGACCGATAATACCGTTTTTAACCAGGGTACCGAGCCAGATATTGTGTGCGTGGGTAACGGGCATTTGCGACGGCATCCAGAACGCCTTTGCCGCCTCCAGTTGGGCCGGGTCGGTGCCGGCGCCGAAACCGAAGATCCAGGAGTCGGGCGGGTACATGAGGTAGTCCTGCCATAAGGCAAACCGGTAAGAACTTCCCCGCATGAGCAGCAGTTCATGATACTGATCAAGGCCGTACACCGCCCCCAGCACCCCGACAACAAGTCCCGCCGCACCCAGCATCACCAGCCCGGTTTTGAGCAGGCTGTTGCGCAGAAGCGACCATCCGCCAAGATAAACGAGAAATACCCCCATTGTGAT
>JAWOAV010000190.1:0-5400 GCA_046498365.1 Desulfosalsimonadaceae bacterium | reverse complement strand
GTTACCGGAAAATGGGTCTTTCCTTTGCACCTGGTGGATGCATGGGTGGAGGCCAACACCCTGAACTATCCCACCCGCGCCCTTGACAATGAATCGGTTCACCCCCGGCTCATCGCCCTTGCCGGCAGCAATGACCTGCTCCTTGAAAAGGCCGTCGCCCTGTTCAACCGTTCGTTTCAGGATTTTCTGGCGGTGTTTGCCAATCTGGGGAGCATGGGCGGCCTGCGGGCCCTTCGCAGAGATCTCTGCCATATTGCCACATCCCACATGCTTCAGGATGACGGTGCGGACTACAACTTTGAATTCGCCAACCAGGAATTCAACCAGGTGCCGGTCATGGTCAACTTCTGCCGCCGTGAGCAGGGTTTCATGCTGCCCCCCGGCAACCCGAAAGGCATCAGCGGCATAACGGACTTTAAAAAATCCGGCATTCGCATGGTAAACCGGTCTGTTGGAACGGGCACCCGGCATCTCTTCGACCAGGAAGCGAAAAAAGCGGGCATCGATCCGGAAGGGATTGCGGGATATCACAAGGAGGTCAACAGTCACATGGAGGTGGGCCTTGAGGTATTGTGCGGCCGTGCGGATACGGGGCTGGGCATTCGTCCGGTGGCGGGTTTGCTGGGCCTCGAGTTTTTACCGCTGCGCTGGGAGCGCTATGATCTCCTGATCGCCAAAGACCGGTTTTTTGACAAGCCCGTCCAGTATTTTCTGGGCATCCTGCAGGAACCGGAATTCAAGGAGATTGCGGCATCGCTGGACGGCTATGATGTCGCTTCCGCCGGCAAGATGGTATATCCACAGTAGACATTATGAAACATTACGTACGCCAGGAGCCTGTGACAATGAAACCTCTTTCATGGATTGTTGCTTTTCTCGTATTGTTGGCTGTCCCCGGCGGGACTGCCGCAGCGGATCAGCCGCTGGATTCGAAAATTACAAAGGTCACGGTTTTTGCAAGCCAGGCCATGGTGACGCGGACCGCGTCCGCCGATGCGGAGGCGGGAGCAAACCGCCTGATCATTCCCACGGAGGCCTTCCGCCTTGTCAGCGATTCGGTAACCGCAGTGGTTTTCGGCGAAGGAGAGATCCTGGGCGTTCAGGTCGTCCGGATGCCGGTTTCGGAAATGCCCCAGGAAGCGATCCGTGAGATTGAAACCAGAATCGAAAACCTGGAAAAGGAGAAAGCAGCGCTTCTTGATGCCAAAAAAGCCCTGCAAAAGCAGGAGGTCTTTTTGGACGGGGTGATTGATTTTTCAAAACAACCCCTTGCCGATGAAATAAAGGCCCCGCTGCCCCCCACAGGAGACGTGAAAGCATACCTGGTATTTTTCGATGAAGCATTTACGGATATTTTCGATAAAAAACGGGAAATAGACGGCAGGATTTCATCCCTTGAAAGGGAAATCGAGCGGCTCCGCCGTGAGCTGTCCATGCACAGGGGCGCCCGGGATAAAACACTTACCGGCATCGAGGTTTTGTTTACTTCCAACAAAGCCCAGACCGTAGAGGTGGCGGTCCGCTACATGGTTGAACAGGCTCGGTGGTCGCCCGTTTACAGGGCGTCGGTTGGAGCGGAGATGAAAGGTGTGGACCTTTCCATGATGGCGAAAATCGTTCAGACCACGGGCGAAGACTGGGAGGATGCGGCGCTTACGGTTTCGAACGCTGTGCCGGTGCGGGCGGGCCGCCTCCCGGAGCTGTCTCCGTGGCGGCTCAATTATTCGCAGCCGTCTCCCTTGCGGGAAAAAGCGGGCGTCATGCGAACCATGGAGATGTCCGATGCCGCGGGCGCAGCCCCCCAGGCCGAAGCCGTGCGAAAGGAAACGGCGCTTTCCTTTGAATATACCCTGCCCGTCCCTGTCACCATTGCATCAAGGGAGAAGGAAACGATCGTGCCCATACTGACCCGCGCCATTGAAGGGGCGTTCTACCATTACACGGCCCCGACCCTGGGAGCGGAGGCCTACCTGGTCTGCGAAGCCGAGGCCGACCGGGAGCTTTTGCCCGGGCCGGTCAGCGTTTTTTTTGAAAACCGGTATACCGGCCGGATGTTTCTGGAGGAAAAAGGGCCCGGCGATCGCTTTACCCTGGGGCTGGGCATTGACCGGTCAATCCGGGTGAATCGGGAGAAAACAAGAGACAAGGCGACAGAAACGGCGTTTTTTGGCAGAATTGAGCGTGATTCGATCATACGGGAGCTTTCTTACCGCATAAAAGCGGAGAACCTGAAAGAGAGACCTGTGACATTGAAAGTGACGGACCGTGTCCCGGTCTCCATGACCGACCGGATCACCATAAAGGATGTCGCTTTTTCACCGGCGCCGGAGCGGCGCGATGTGGACGGAAAAGAAGGCGTGATGCAGTGGGACCTGGAACTGCCCCCTGGTGCGGAAGCGGGTATTGCAATCGATTTTACGGTCACCTATCCCAAGGATATGCCAAGGCCGGTTTTTTAAAGCCGCTTCCATACGGCAAGGGCTGTTTTCACTCTGCGGAACGTTCCCGCGTACCGATGCGCGGGAACGAGTTCTCGCCACTATCCTGCCGCCGTCAAGCCGATCGGTCCGGCGGCAGGCATTCCATTTATTCAAACATTGTCCGGTATTTTCCGTAGCCTTCCTGCTCCAGATCCTCTGCGGGCACGAACCGCAGGGCGGCCGAGTTGATACAGTACCGCAGGCCCGTCGGGGGCGGCCCGTCCGAAAACACGTGCCCCAGGTGGGAGTCGGCTTTTTTGCTTCTCACTTCGGTCCGGGTCATGAAAAGCAGTTTCCGGTCCGTTTTTTCATAGAGGGCATCTTCCTGGATCGGCCGCGTAAAGCTCGGCCATCCCGTGCCGGAATCGAATTTGTCGGTTGAGGAAAAAAGCGGCTCCCCGGAAACAACATCCACGTAAATGCCTGGTTTTTTGTTGTCCCAGAAGTCGTTTTTAAAAGGGGGCTCGGTTCCGTTCTCCCGGGTCACGTGAAACTGCAGGGGTGTGAGCGTTTTTTTCAGCGCTTCGTCGGAAGGCCTTTCGTATTCGTTGTTTCTGCCGCTTATATCCGCTTCATTTGCGGCCTCCGCCGGTAATACCCCCCAGTTTTTTTTGATGAACCGGTCCCGCCCGGAATTGTACCGGTAGAACTTGTACCGGACGGGATTTTTTTTATGGTAATCCTGGTGATACTCCTCCGCTGCATAAAACGTCGTGAAGGGGCGGATTTCCGTTGCGATTGGCCGCTCAAAAAGCCCGGATGCCGAAAGTTTCTCTTTGGATGCGACGGCAGCAGCTTTCTGCCGGTCGTTATGATAAAAAATCACCGACCGGTAATGGGCCCCCCGGTCCACGAATGACCCGCCGTCATCGGTGGGATCGATCTGCCGCCAGTAAATATCCAGCAGGTTTTTGTAATCAACAATATCGGGGTCATACGTGATCTGGACCGCTTCCACGTGGCTGGTCCTCCCCTGTGCAACGTCTTCGTATGCCGGGTTTTCAATTTTTCCCCCTGCGTACCCCGATTGGATATCCATAACCCCGCCGGTATCTTCAAACGGCGGCACCATGCACCAGAAACATCCCCCTGCAAACGTTGCCCGTTCATAGTTGTCATTGTCTTTTATATTTTCCATTGCCTGGCTCTCCTTTTCCTGGCCGAAGCTGCAGCCTGCTGCAGACAGTATAATGAATCCTGTCACTGCCCATGCTGCGAGGCAGCGGATCAAGTTGCCTTTCATTGCCTTTCTCCTTCATCTTAAAAAGTATTTTAAAAAGTTGCTCCGTTAAAATAAGGATCTTTTCCGTAGATTCAATCGGCTGGAACACCTCATAGGCGGCTACCGCTTGTTTCACGTAAAAATATACGGGCGATCCGCATCCGGAAGCAACGGGATCAGTACTTACGGGAGCCGGCGATTGCAATTTGCCGCACACTTATTGCACAAAAGTGCACAGTTGTGTCTTCGGGTGGCACGGCCGCCAAAGAAGATATACTTTCAGAAAGGGGTCGCACTGTCGCAGTTCGCATCCCCGTGAAAACGGCATGTTAAGTGGCATGTGCCTTGCAGCAAAAAACAGCGAGGAGAAGAGATACAGGAAAGGCGCTGTTTTTTGGACGGATCAAAAGCAGCAGGGGATAGCGCTGCTGGCGGCGGGTTTTTGAAAAAAAGGAACCAAAACTCAATAGGGAGGATGGTATGATGAGGAAATCCGGATATTTATTTTTTGGAGTGCTGCTTGTGGCGTTTATGCTGGTTTTTGCCGGCTGCAACAGTGAAAGTTCGTCATCGGAAAAGACGGCTGCAGAAAGCCCTTCTTCAGAAACATCCGATGATACCGCATCAGTGGAGGACCTTGCCGCAGAGGAGTCTGCGGAAAAAGACGATTCAGGAAAAGACAGCGAACCAGAGGAATCAACCGATGAATCGGTCCCTGATAAAACGTCAACAGGAGGGAGCGGGTCCGACGCGCCTTCGGCAGAAAATGGAACCCTGGCCCTTTACCTTACCGATGCCACAACAAATTACCAGGCGGTTTATGTCACCATCTCGGAAATTCAGGTTCACATTTCCGGAAGCGATGAAGACGGTGAAGAGGAAGACGTGCTGGAAGGGGAAGATGCGCTGGAAGAGGAAGGCGAATGGATAACCGTCGCCGAGCCGGAGCAAACCTATAACCTTCTGGAACTGGTCAACGGCGTGATGGCACAACTGGGAATCACGGAGCTCGAAACGGGTCACTACACGATGCTCCGCATGATTTTGGGGGAAACGCCCGACGGCGAGCCGAACCTGCTTGGATATGAGCACCCCTATCCGAATTATATCATTACCGAATCCGATGAAGAAATTGAGATGTTTGTTCCCAGCGGTTATCAAACCGGGATAAAGCTGGTTTCCGGCTTTGAGATCGTTGCAGGGGCAAGCACGGAACTGGTTCTTGACTTTGACGCTTCCCGAAGCGTGGTCAAGGCCGGCCGTAGCGGAAAATACCTGTTGAAGCCCACCATAAAAGTTGTCGACTATATCAGCAGGGCGGATGTAAACGGCATCGTGAACGACCCAGACGGTGAGGGCCTCCCGGGCGCCATTGTCAGTGCGCAGATATATAATCCTGGTGACGAGGAAGCAAGCATTGACCCGACGGTGGAAATTTTTACCTCGACCCAAACCGATGAGGCCGGCAACTACCGGTTGTTTCTGCCGCCGGGCAACTATAATATTGTTGCGTATAAAGGACCGGAAGACGGCACGGAAGGCGAAAATGGCGAAGAAGGATCCGCAATGGCATACGGCCAATCCACATATGAAGTTAAAGACCGAAATTCTCATGCCTCGCGCGGCAGTTCAAACCCCACTGCCGAGACATCGTGCGATGTGCGGATAAGTGCGAGAGCTATGAGCAGAATCATTGGG
>JAWOAV010000134.1:0-4276 GCA_046498365.1 Desulfosalsimonadaceae bacterium | reverse complement strand
ATATCCTGACACGGATGGCCGGGACCTCGTTTTATGATATCAGCGGTACGTTTTACGGCCTTTTCAGAAAAAAATCCCGGGACAAGTTTTTCCCGCTGACCCAGACCCATATTGTGGAAATTTACAAGAAACAGGAAAAGTGGACAAAGAAGGAAATCGCTTTGCCCCATAATTTTATCGGGGTCAACAATGCCTTTGTTGAATCCGTAACCATCGGGTGAATCAGCGGCGATATCTGGAGAAAATGAGACACATTGATTTATTTCATTAAATCATCAATAGAAAGCTCTGTATCTCTTACTATTTTTCGTAAAAGACCTTTTCCGATATCTTGGCCGCTGTGACACGGTACTGTTGTGACCCGACCATCCTTATGGCGAAGTCGAACATGGCTGCCTTTCTGGCGGACAATTCTGGCGGACAATAGAAAATCCTTGATTTTGCAGGGCCTTTATAACGCATTCAGCTTTGTACACTGGCTGGTTCATTATTAAGGCTCACTTTCTGAACGCCAATAAATTCATTTTGTACAACCGGCGCATCTTCAAGGCATAATTCAATCACTTCCCGCATATTTTTCAATAATTCTTCAATGGTTTTTCCTTGGGAGTAGCATCCTTTCAGCGTAGGAACATCGCCAACAAAAAAACCATCTTCATCCTTTTCAATGATGACATAGAAATCCCTTTTCATTATGTGCTCCAATTTTTCAAATGTGGAATTGATCTGCTTTTATTATCTTTGCAGATTGCTGTTAAAATAATGATAATTTTTAACACATTTGTCAATGGACAGGAAACGACATGTCAAAAACAATGATGTGAGCAGCGAAATGCCGTTCAAGATCACAACAATGAAGGAAAGGGCTGCGGGTCACGTGGGCAGGAATGACCCGCAGCAGCGAAAGGATTGGCGTCAGGGCGCGGCCCGGTTTCAGCGGTTGTTTTCAGCCGCCTTGAATGCCGTGCCGTCGGGAATAGCGTCCACGGAATTGGTAATCAGCACGGTGGACGTGGTGTTTTCCGTATGCAGGACGATCATCTCGCCCATGGACTCTTCCGTGAGCAGGATCGGGTCAAGCCCCTTTCTGGCTGCAGGGGCCGTTTCCCGGTAGTAAAGGGTGTAGACCTGGCCTGGTTTAACCAGGTCATTGCTCCCTTTGTCCATAAAGGCCACCATGTGCTCGCCGATGAGCGCCCGCCCGCTCTCAGCCTTTATCAGACGCCCCCGGAGCCCGTCAACAGGTTCTCGGAGCTTGATTTTTTCGGATCGCATCTCAAAGGGCATGATTACGTCGCCTTTCCGGATGTCGCGGAAAACCGCCACGATCTCTGCCACGGCAAAGGCGTCTTCCACCTCGACCACTTCCCCGATGCCGGCGATGGAGTGCTGGATGCCGATGTAATCGTCCGTAACCGGGTCGTTGACCGGGCCGGTTGTCCTATAAATTGCGTAGATGCCCCCTTCAACGAGCGGCCGGGCGTTTTCCGCGGGCTGAATGAACATCCGGTCCCCGGTGGACATGAGGCGCTTGTCGTCTTTTACCTTGATAATCGATCCATAATTTTCCGCCTGGGTTTCCCGGACAAACCCGATGGCATTGATCCCCGCATAGGTGTAATACTCGTCCGACGCCGGGAGTTCCGCTTCCGTTACCGCCGGCTTCTGGCCGTCTTCCCATGTTTTCGCGTAGATCCGGATCTTCTGGCCGGGGTAGATCAGGTGGGGATTGGGGATTTCCGGATTGTGCTGCCACATCTCCGGCCATTGCCACGGGGAGTCGGAAAACTTTTCCGAAAGGTCCCACAAGGTGTCCCCTTTTTGAACGACATAGTAAAACTCGGAGCCGGTTTGAATAATATGATCTTCGATATCTGCATGGGTTGCGGCGGGCAGCAGACATGCCAGTGCGATAAAGAGCAGGAAATATTTGATCTTTGAATATGCGTTTCGTTTCATGATCGGCCCCTGTGTTTTGAATGAATGGAACGGGTTGACAAGGCTTGAATGTCTGTTCTCCCTGCCGGGGTGCAGTAGATAACCAGTTATTTTTCTACAGGCATTTTTTGATTTTGTCAATAGTCGGATGCACCTCATAGAAGACCTTTTTACGAATTGACATGCCGGTGGATTCGTGCCATACATCTCATCGCCGGGCGGCAACCTGGCTGAATCCGAAAACAATACCCGTTAACAGGACACTCCGCAGAACAGATGCATAGAAAGGCGCAAGCCGTATGTCGCTCAATCCGCTTGCCGTAATCATTCTGATAGCGCTGCTGGTCGATGCCGTCGTGCACGCGGCAGCGGACATCCTGAACCTCCGGCAGGCGGAAAAGCCCATGCCAAAGGCATTTGAAGGGTTTTATGACCCCGAACGCTACCGGCTGTCCACGGCCTATGCGAGGGCCAATACCCGGTTTTCATGGGTTGCGACCGCCTTTCACCTGGCGCTGTTTCTGGGGTTCTGGTTTGCCGGCGGGTTTGCCATCCTCGATCAATGGGTTCGTGAATGGGTGGCAGGGGATACCGCCGGTTACGAAGTGCTCCGCGGTGTTGTTTTCATCGGGGTGCTGGGTCTTGCAAAATCCCTTGTCTCGCTGCCTTTTTCCGTTTATTCCACGTTCGTGATCGAATCGCGCTTCGGGTTCAATAAAACCACGCCCAGGGTCTTTGTTTCGGACAGGTTCAAGCAGGTTTTTCTGGCCGTGTTGATCGGCGGCCCCCTTCTGGCCGGTATCCTGGCGTTTTTTGTGTATGCCGGTGCGCTTGCGTGGTTCTATTGCTGGATTGCGGTCGCCCTGTTCATGCTGGTCATGCAGTTCGTGGTCCCCACGTGGATCATGCCCCTTTTCAACCGCTTTGAACCGCTTGCGCCCGGGCCGCTGAAGAGCGCTATCTACGAATATGCCCGGAAAATCGAATTTCCTGTAAAAAACATCTATGTCATGGACGGTTCCAAGCGCTCGGGGAAATCCAACGCCTTTTTTGCCGGATTCGGCCGGCACCGGAAAATCGTATTGTTCGACACCCTTATAGAGAATCATACGGTGGAGGAACTGGTCGCGGTGCTGGCCCATGAAATGGGGCACTACAAGAAGCGGCACGTTTTCTGGATGCTGGGGGCGGCCGTTGCACAGGCAGGGCTCCTTTTTTACCTGCTCTCCCTTTTTATCACCTCCCCGATGCTGGCAGAAGCCTTTTTCCTGGAGCAGGCCAGCGTTTACGCAGGCCTCGTGTTTTTTGCCGTTCTGTATTCCCCCATCGACATGGTGATCAGTCTGATTTTCCAGGCAATTTCCCGGAGAAACGAGCATTCGGCGGACTGCTTTGCCGCAGAGACGACGCGGAATCCCGGGGCCATGAAAACAGCGCTGAAAAAGCTGGCGTCCCACAACCTGGCCAATCTTCACCCGCACTGGTTTTACGTGCTGCTCAATTATTCCCACCCGCCCATAACGGACCGGCTGGAGGTGATTGAAAAGATCAGGTGGGGGTAGAAAATGCGGGGAGGGTGGTTTTTACCACAGAGATCACAGAGGAGACACAGAGATTCACAGAGAAAAGCAGTGAAGAAAAAGGGGGGCACCCATTCAGCGGGAATGTTTTTCGTAACTGTGCAAGCAAAAGGAATGGTTGACCAGGTTGGTCTCTTTTGGTATTGTTAACCAGAAACGATTGATTCAGGTCTATAGGAGATGAAATTATTATGAAAATCGTTAATATTTCTGAGGCAAAAACCAACCTTTCCAAGCTGGTTGCTCTGGTTTACCGTGGTGAAAAGGTCGTCATAGCCAAAAATAATCTTCCGCTTGTCGATCTGGTCATTCATAAGCCGGAAGGAAAAAGAAAGCTTGGACTGCTGGCGGGAAAGTTTATGGTGCCGGATAACCTTATGGATGAGGATGCGGATATAAATTCAATGTTTTATGGTACTGAAGAATGAATGTTATCCTTGATACGCATATTTTTCTTTGGGCGTTATCTGATCCTGCCCGGATAAAAAATGAGAAACGCGCGGTGTTGGAGGATCTGTCAAATACAATATATATCAGCGCTGCAAGTATTGCGGAACTCATGATAAAGGCCTCGATTAAAAAACTGCAAATTGATTTTAATCCGGTGGAGGTGGCCCGAAAAAGCGGTTTTGCAATGCTTGATTTCAGCGCAAACGCCGCATTATTGCTAAAAGACCTGCCTTTTCACCATAAAGACCCTTTCGATCGTATGCTTATCGCGCAAAGTATTACCGACAGCTATCCTATCATGACGGAAG
>JAWOAV010000110.1:0-7929 GCA_046498365.1 Desulfosalsimonadaceae bacterium | reverse complement strand
CGCCTTTATTCGTGGTGGGGCGGAAGGCTTGAAGACGGCGGGTGCGACGGCAGCAGATAAAGACCCGTACTGGAATTTCGACCGGCTCATGGCTATGGAAAAAGATCTTGGATTATCATCCGTTTTTTACTTTCTCGATAAAGACCTGAAACACCAGGATGCTTATTACCGTCTGACAGACAAAAGAATTAGAGGATCAAGCGTCACCGGCCGAGAAATCGGCCGAGAAGCGGGTTGAAAAACCGACTGAAAAACCGGCCGAGACCCCGCCTGAAAAAGCGGATAAAGAACCGGCTGAAGAAGGGGATGAAAAACCGGGCGCAGAGGCGGGGCGGGTAATCGAGGCGGAAGCGGACAAGACAAAAGCGGCGGCAAAGCCCCTTGAAGACGAATCTGATACCGGCCGTACACCCGTGATGCCGCCGTCGGTGCGCCGCCTGGTCAACGAAGAAGGCGTGGATGTGTCAAAGATCCGGGGGACAGGCCCCGGCGGCATGGTCACCAAGGGGGATGTTATCCTTTACCTGGAATCCGGCGCTGCCGAAAAAACATCGCCAAAAGCGCCGGGAACACGGGATGCAGCCGAAACCAAGAAGGCTGAAACTCCGGAAGCGGTGACCCGAAAACCCATGTCCCCCATCCGGAAAAGCATTGCATCGCACCTGCTCGATGCCCGCCAGAACACGGCAATGCTCACCACGTTTAATGAAATCGACATGAGCCGGGTCAAAATGCTCCGGGAGCGGCACAAGGAGGATTTTTTCAAGACCTATAATGTGCGTCTGGGGTTCATGTCGTTTTTCATCAAGGCCGTGGTGGCGGCGCTCAAGGAGTTTCCCGAAGTCAACGCACGCATCGACGGCGATGACATCGTATACCATCACTACTATCACATCGGCATTGCCATTGGCGCGAAAAAGGGGCTGGTGGTGCCGGTTATCCGGCATGCCGATCAGCTCGGGTTTGCCGGGCTCGAAGAAGCGATCGTGGATTTTGCCAAGCGGGTCCGGGAAAACGCGGTGACGCTTTCCGAATTGTCCGGCGGCACTTTTTCCATCACCAACGGCGGCATTTATGGGTCCCTGCTGAGCACCCCGATATTGAACATGCCCCAGAGCGGCATCCTGGGCATGCACAAAATCGAGGACCGTCCCGTGGCTGTTGATGGCGAGGTGGTCATTCGCCCCATGATGTACGTGGCGCTGAGCTACGACCACCGGATCGTGGACGGAAAAGACGCCGTAACCTTTTTGAGGCGCATCAAGGAGTTTATCGAAACCCCGGAACGAATAATGATGGAGATATGACCATGACCGAACAATCGCGCTACGACGTGGTAATTATCGGCGCCGGCCCCGGCGGTTACGTGGCCGCCGCCCGGGCCGGGCAATTGGGCTTGAAGGTCGCCTGTGTGGACAAGTTTGAGCGGTTGGGGGGCGTATGCCTCAATTACGGATGCATTCCGGCCAAGGCGCTCCTCGATTCCTCGGAGCACGTGGCCGTGGCGAAACATTCCTTTAAAAAGCATGGCATCCGGGTGGGCGAACCCAAAATCGACCTCAAGGTCATGATGGACCGGAAAAACGAGGTCGTTCGCGCCCTGACCGACAATGTGGCAACATTGCTGAAGGCCAACAACGTCGAGGTTATCCGGGGCACGGCTGAACTGGAAAGCGCAGGCCGGGTCAAGGTGACAGGGGAGGACGGGGACCGGACCGTGTCAGCAGACAATATCCTGCTGGCCACCGGCAGCCGGCCCATCGAACTGGAAACGCTTCCATTCGACGGCCGGTTTATTGTGAGCTCATCCGAGGCACTGGCCTTTGAGGAAGTCCCCAAGCGCATGCTTGTTGTCGGTGCCGGGTATGTCGGCCTGGAAATGGCATCCGTCTGGTCCCGGCTGGGATCAAAAGTGACCGTGGTGGAAATGGTCGACCACATTGCCGGCGCCGTGGACGGCCAGGTGTCGCGTCGCCTGCTGCGGATTTTAAAAAATCAGAATATCGATTTTAAATTAAAGACCCGCGTCACCGGCGCTAAAGTGCGGAAAAAGACCGTAAAGGTGACCATGACTAAAGGAACAGGAAATACGGAAGGCGAACAGATCGAACACATTTGTGAAACCGTTCTGGTCTCTGTGGGTCGTCGGCCGCTCTCCGAGGGGCTCGGCCTGGAAAATGCCGGAGTGCGCATCGATGAGAACGGTTTCGTGCCGGTGGACAGCCAATACCGCACCAATGTCGGCAATATTTATGCCGTAGGCGATTTGATCGGCGGGCAGATGCTGGCGCACAAAGCCTCAGCCGAGGGCAGGGCGGCCGTGGAGATCATGGCGGGGAAAGCCGGCGAGGTCAATTATGACGCGGTGCCCGTGGTGATTTATACCGCTCCTGAGGCCGCTGCAGTCGGAAAGACGGAAGAGCAGCTCAAGGCCCAGGGAGTTGCTTACCGTACGGGTACGTTTCCCTTGACCGGGTCGGGGCGCGCCCGCTGCATGGGGGAGACCGACGGCATGGTCAAAATCCTGTCCCACCAAAAGACCGACCGGGTGCTGGGGGTACATATTATCGCCCCCCGGGCTTCGGACATGATCGCCGAAGCCGTGTTCGCAATCACGTATGGTGCGTCTTCGGAGGATATCGGCCGGATCATGCACGGACATCCGACCTTTTCGGAAGCCCTCCAGGACGCCGCGAATATATAAGGGACGCTCTTTATATTTTTATATTCAAAATTTTTACTAAGACCAATTCTTCATCGCGAACGATCCTGCGCCCCTTTTTTACGGCTACGCTAACTGTCGGGACCGCAATCTTCAACCGGTTGGCCACATCGGTCATTGACATCCCGAGTTCCCGTACGCCCCAGTAGCAAATAAGCCCCCGGGCCTTTACCATGTTCCGTTCTTTAGACGGCCCCAACAACTCCCGGTGGTCAATGGAGAGCAGCTCGGATACCGCCGCAAGAACATCTTCAAACGCTATACCTTTGCCAGCCAGAACATACCGCGTGTTTAGGGTCTCTTTTGCATTGTTCAGAACCGTTTCCACAAAATCGCTGTCGCCTAAAATACGCTCATCACTTTTTTGGAACATGCCGGCTTTGCGTAACGATTGAACGGCCGACCATCCACCGGCGCTGCGTACCAACCCGCCGCCCACTAAATTCGGTTGCCTGCCCTTTTCAAGTCCTTTTTCAAGGAATTGTCGGTATTGGTTTCGGGCGTCTTGCCTGTTTTTACCGAAAAAAGCCAAAACCTCATTTACCGACTGCCAACTATTTTTTCTTTTCCCCATAAGGAAGCTGTGGCCGGAAAAGGGGTGGCGATCCATTGCGGCCATGTCCCTGACCAGTCCGGCCCGCAGTGGATTAAGATGAATATAGCGCACGAGCTCTTTCAGATAAGCATCTTCCTGGCACAGAATCGATTTGTACCTGTTTTGGAATAAATGCCCGCTGCGTCTGTGGCGGCGGTTGTGCACGACCGCATAGCCTGTCAGCAAACGGCGCATGAAAGCAGCAATGGGTTCATTTCCGGTTTTAAGCAACAGGTGGAAATGGTTTGGGATCAATGCCCATGCAAAGCACTGAGTCCGGGTCTCGGCAACCAATTCGCCAAGCCGGGTAATGAAAAACTCACGATCCTTATCGTCACGGAATATTTTTCCGTGTTCGATTCCTCTGGCAATGATATGGTGCAGTGCACCCGGTGAATCTATTCTGGCTTGTCTGGGCATACATGTTGGTTAGCAGATACGGAATGGATTGTAAATATATAAATATAAAGGGCGTCCCCTCTATTGGTGTTGATATTTGTTTCATTTAATGCGATTCAGGAAAAGAAAAAAAGCCTTTCACCCCCGATAGCAAGGAAGCGCGTATGAAAAAGCGAATCATCTTTATCGGTGCAATCCTTCTTCTGGTCTTCGTTCTTGCTGCAAAAACCCTCTATGACGCGGGTCACTTCAAAACCATCACGCCCCATTCCGGCGGTTCATGCGTTACCATTCCCGGGATTCCGGGTCCGGAAGATATCACTGTGGATTCTCCCGCCGGCATTGCGTTCATATCGAGCGATGACCGAAGGGCTGCCGCGGCAGGCGAGCCTGTGCAGGGGGCTGTCTATGCACTGGATTTGAATGGGCAAAGGTATAAACCGGTGGACCTCACAGCAGATTTTACAAAAGAGTTTCATCCCCACGGCATAAGCCTATATAAAACCGAAAAGGGGGAGACGCTGCTTTTTGTAATCAATCATACAACAGCCGGGTCTTTTGTCGAGATTTTTGAATACCGCAATAACCGGCTGGATCACCGTGAATCGATCGGCCATCCGCTGATGTTCAGTCCCAATGACCTTGTGGCCGTGGGTCCACGACGCTTCTATGCCACCAATGACCACGGAAACGCCTCCAAATGGGGGCGCATCCTGGAAGAATACCTGCAGCTTGCCCGCGCATATGTGGTCTACTTTGACGGCAACAAAATGGAGGTTGCCGCAAAAAGATTCAAATACGCCAACGGGATCAACACGAGCATTGATGGAAAGCGAGTGTATGTGGCCACGACAATCGGGCGCTCCCTGCATGTGCTTTCGCGCGACATTCCAACGGGCGCTCTTACAAAGGAATTTGCCATCCATCTGAATACCGGCGCCGACAACATCGAACGTGACGAGGAGGGGAACCTCTTTGTCGCGTGTCACCCGAAGCTTCTGGATTTTGCCGCCCATGCAAAGGACAGGGAAGCGGTGTCTCCGTCGCAGGTTCTGAAAATTTCCTTTTTGGACAGGAATCAATATTCGATCGAAGAGGTATACCTGGATGAGGGAAAAGAAATTTCCGCCTCAAGCGTTGCCGCCCCTTACAAAGGAGGCTTTGTCATAGGACAGGTATTTGACGGACACATTTTATTTTGCCGGTAACACTACAGGGAGAGGCATGATGACCGAACAGGGAGTTTTCCTACAGCGAAAAGGCCGGGTGGCCGTTGTACGACTTCACCGGCCCAAGCGGCAGAATACGTTTAACGAGGCAATGTTCACAGAACTTGACCGCGTGACCCGTGAACTCAGAAAAAATCTGCCCCGGGCGGTTGTGCTCACCGGCGCGGACAACGTCTTTTCCGCCGGGTTTGACGTCAACCCCGACAATCCATGGGTCGCAGACCTCATTGCCGCGGTGGAAAAATCGGAAAAAGGGCCTGCCGACCGTCTCATTCGTGACATTCGCGCCGTTGTGGACGACTTTGTTTCCCTGCCGGTGCCCATTATCGCCGCTGTCAACGGCCTGGCCTACGGGGGCGGGGCGGAACTGGCCGTGCGCTGCGATCTGCGGGTCATGGACCCGGAGGCGGTGATCTGTTTTTCCGAAGTCCGCCTGGGCCTGATGCCGGATTGGGGAGGCGGGGCCTGCCTTGTCCGCCTGATCGGTCCGTCCCGGGCGGCGGACCTGGTCCTGACGGCCCGGAAGGTCTCTGCCGGCGAAGCCATCGCCCTGGGATTGGCAAACCGGGTCAGCGCCTCCGGTCAGTCCGTAGACGAGGCGATGACGATTGCGGACATGATCGCCGAAAACGGGCCCCGCGCCGTACGATGCGCATTGAACGTTATCCGCCAGAGCCAGAACCAGTCATTGCGCCAGAGCCTGGATCTGGAGGCATCCCTGGCGGCTTCATTGATTGTTTCCGGAGAATGTTTTTACGGGGTGGGGGCGTTTCTGGAAAAACGCGCCCCTGATTTTCCGGATGATGATAGCCATTTTGTGGAGGAATAAAGGCTCGATATTTCGTCTTGAATGTTTTTCGATATGCCATTGCTTTTCACGATGCCATAAGGAGAAGCCGCCAGTGTACACATATCAAACAGAAGACACCCAGTGCGGGCTGTTTTTCACCCAGGCAAGCCGGTTTGAAAATGACGTATTCATGCGGGTCAAGCTGAAAAACGGCGAACCCTGCCGGGAGTGGACGGATATCACCTGGGGGCAGGCGGCCCGGGAAGCCGGACAGCTCGGGGCCGGCCTTATTGAAATGAGCATTGCCAAAAACGACCGCATTGGTCTTTTTTCGCACAACCGGCCCCGCTGGGTCATTGCCGATCAGGCCATCCAGGGGGCCGGGGCTGTCGGCGTGCCCATCTATCCGACCAGCACCGACAACCAACTGGCCTTTATCCTCAATGACTGCGGTGCAAAAGCGGTTGTTGCCGGAGACCGGGATCTCATGGCGCAGGCGCTTCGCGTCAAGGCCCGGGTCCCTTCCCTGACGATTATCGTCTGCCTTTCGCCGGTGAAAGCGCTTCCCGACCCGTGCGTCATCGACTACGACCGCCTGGTCCGGAAAGGGGCGGACGCCCCATCGGCCCAAGCGCAATTTGACCGGCGCCGCAAGGACCTGAAAAGCAGCGATACCGGCGCCATCATTTATACGTCGGGCACCACGGGCAACCCCAAAGGGGTCGTGCTGAGCCAGGCGAATTTCAAGGCCCAGACGGACGTGCTTATGAGCACGCCCATACTGCAGAAAATCATTGAACGCGGCATCCGCCTGGAAAACCTCTGTTTCCTCCCCCTGTGTCATATCATGGGGCGTACCACCGACTACCACCTGCAGATGGCCATCGGCTAGTAAAATTAAAATGCTTAAACTCTGCTCAGGAGTTACTGCTTTATTCTGGATATATTTTGTGATTATCAGAAGAGGTTTTGTGCCATTATGGCAACTGGCAATCCTCTTATTTATATTTGGTACTGTGACATTGTTTGTTATGGTTACTTTCGGTAATGTTAAGAAGCTTTTTCCTGAACTTAAAGGCAGTGCAATGGGTTTAACTAACCTGGCACCATTTTTAGGAACAATTGTCTTTAACTTTTTGATAGGCTGGCGGCTTGATGCCACCTGGGCTGGAAAAGTTATTGATGGCAGCAGAATCTATACAATTCAGGGATATCAGCAGGGTTTTGCTGTATTCTTAATATTTTCAGTGATATCATTTATACTTACTTTCCAGTTGAAAAAAATTAAAAAGAAATAGTTTATACAGGAGGAAATAGTTTATGTCGACAAAACAGATAACCAGGGGAGCTATGATTGCAGGTTTATATATTGTAATTACATATATTTTAAATCCAATTAGTTTTGGTCCCCTGCAGTTTAGAGCTGCTGAAGCTTTAACAGTTTTACCAATATTATATCCAGAGGCTGTGCCGGCCTTGTTTATAGGAGTTTTGCTTGCCAATATATTTGGTGGGCTTGGTATGGTTGATATTATAGGCGGGAGTTTTGTAACATTACTGGCAGCCTATTTTACCTATCAATATAGAGATACAATTATTGCTTATTTAAGTCCGATTATCTTAAATGGCTTGTTGGTCAGTGCTTATTTACATTTATTTTTCGGAGTACCCTATCTGGTTGTTGTTGCTCAGATAACAGTCAGTCAGGCTCTTGTAATTTTTGGACTTGGTTACCCATTGATCAGATTTTTAAGACCAAAGATGAAAAAGATAGATTTTTTGAAAAAATAAAAGGAGGTGGCGATAAATTATGTTAACTGCTTCTAACAGAGTTAAGAATGTCGCATTTGCTGGAAATAGAGTTATTTTTGAGAAAGCAAAAGAACTGGAAAGAGCTGGTAATAGAATAATTCATATGGAAGTCGGCAGGCCTGATTTTGACAGCCCTGAGGCTGTTAAGCAGGCCTGCCGACTTCCATATGAATTATTCTATTACCAGCTCTTTCTAGTTCTTTTGCTTTCTCAAAAATAACTCTATTTCCAGCAAATGCGACCTTCTTAACTCTCTTAGAAGCAGTTAACATAATTTATCGCCACCTCCTTTTATTTTTTCAAAAAATCTATCTTTTTCATCTTTGGTCTTAAAAATCTGATCAATGGGTAACCAAGTCCAAAAATTACAAGAGCCTGACTG
>JAWOAV010000088.1:0-27716 GCA_046498365.1 Desulfosalsimonadaceae bacterium | reverse complement strand
TGTCAGCCAGGCAGTTGGCGACATCGTTGAGGGTAAACTCTCCCTCTTCCGCCGCAATGATACTGTGAAAAACGACCTGGAGCAAAACGTCGCCCAGCTCTTCCATCATTTCGTCGGCGTTTTCATTTTCAATGGCGTCCGCAAGTTCGTAGGCCTCTTCAATAAGCCCTTTTATCATGCTCTTGTGATTCTGCGCGGCATCCCAGGGGCATCCCCCGGGCCCGCGGAGCCGTTCCATCACCTTCACCAGCCGGTCCATTTCCTTCATATGTCTTTCATCCTTATGTCGCGTATCAAAAAAACGTTTATATATCGCCCTGCTTCGCGCCCCGGATCGGTATCCGGGCACGATTTTCTTTTGACCGCCGGAAACAAGCTCCCAACAGCATTGACAAAAAGAATTGATTTTTTTATATTTCCTGTAATTTTAACGTACAGACGAACAAGGCAATACAAAAATGAAAAAACCGATCCGCATCGGCGCCCTGATCAGCGGCACCGGCACCAACATGGATGCCATCATAAACGCCTGCAATACCGGCAGGATTAACGGCCGCGTGATCTTTGCAGGGGCCGACAACCCCGGCGCAAAGGGGCTTAAAAAAGCGGAAAAAGCAGATATACCGACCTTTGTAGTCGATTACGCCGATATCATACGACGATTTGGTGCGAGCGCCGGACAAAAGAACCGGGAAAAGCTGCCTCCGGATTTCGATCTCGAAGATATCTCCCGCAAACAGTCCATCGTATCCCTTTCTGAAACAAACCGGCTTCATGCCTTTTTAAAAACCAGGAGCATCGCGGAAGCTGCACTTTTGAAACAGATGGCCCTCTATCCCTTTGACCTTCTTGTGCTGGCCGGTTTCATGCGGAACCTGACCCCCTATTTCATCGACCGTGTCAACACGGACCCCGCACGCCCCAAAATCATGAACATCCATCCGGCCCTTCTTCCCGCTTTTCCGGGTACAGACGGCTATGGAGACACGTTCCGGTATGGATGCAAGGTGGGCGGCTGCACGGTTCATTTCATCGATTACGGGGAAGACTCCGGCCCCATTATCGGCCAGCGCTGTTTTCCCATAGAAGACGACGATACCATTGAATCCATCAAAAAAAAAGGCCTTGAAACCGAATGGGCGCTTTACCCGGAATGCGTCCGAATGTTCGCCGAAGACCGCCTCAAAACCGTGAAAATGACCCATACGCGTGCCAACGGTGAGATATTCCACCGTACCGTTGTAAAGGTCATCCCTTCCTCCTGATCGTTCGTTACCCCGCAGCGCCAAGAACCCGTATCATCAGGGGCAGTGCCACAAACGTCCCGATGGAGCTGCCGAGATTGGCAAAAACCACCACGAGCAGAATCCGGGTTACCTTGTTTCTCCAGAACCCCCTTACCGACAGGATATCTTTGGGCAAATCTTCCAGATCGCTCACCTTGGGCTTTCTGATGGTCGCCTCCACCAGCCCGGCAACCCATCCCGCGGCAAGCATGGGATTCAACGAGGTAAGCGGTGCGGCGGCAACGGCCGAGAAAAACGTCAGGGGGTGGCAAAACGCCATCAGCGCCCCGACACCGGCAAAAAAACCATTTGCCAATACCCACAGAAGCAGCATTTTCCCACCGGCGTCCCTGCCGCCGTAAAAAAATCCGGCGACAAATACGGCAAGAATGATTCCGGGAATCAGCCACTTGAGGATACCGCCGGTTCTCCCTTTCGGCGGGACCGTTTCAAGAGCGGCCATATCGATGGTATCGGTTTCGTGGATATACCGGCGGATGCCCGGAACATGGCCGGCCCCCACAACGGCAACCGTTTTTCCGCCGTCAGCGGTTTTGATTTTATACGCCAGGTAACGGTCCCGCTCATCGATCAAAATCTTCCGGATGGACGGATGGGACGTTTCCAATTCGGCGAGCATGCTCTCCAGGATATCCTCGTTTTTCATCCTTTCGATATCTTTTTCGTCGATATCATCGACGCTGCCCAGAGACATCAACAACTGAAAAAACAGCTTCATTTTTTTGAAAAAACCGGTAGAGCGCCAGGTTCGGGACAGGGTTATGGTGATATCCCTGTCCGCCAGGCAGATGTGGGCCCCGGCCTTTTCCGCGGCATCCAGCGCCCGGATCATTTCCTCCCCCGGTCGCACCCCGAGCTTTTCCCCGATCTTTTTTTGAAAGGCCGTGAGCATGAAGTTGGATAAAAGCAGAAACGCCTTTTTCTCCTTGATCACCTTGTAGATATTCATGTCCCGCCATGCGGCGCTGCTGCGGATGGACTGGTATCGCGAGGCGCATAGCTCTACGCAGACCGTATCCGGTCTTTCCTCTTCGATTACTTTTTCCACCAGGTCGGCACTCCCTTTAGACACATGGGCGGTCCCCACAAGGACGATTTCCCTGCCGTCCACGTTTATCCGGGTAAGTGCCAGCCCTTCTGTTTCCTTCGAATTCTCAATTTCTTCCATATTTTAAAAATATCCTTTGATCGGTAAAGTTCCCCCTGTGTATCGGTTTTACAGAAATTATTCAACCAGAATTGGGACGGATCCGGAAAATTCCCGCCACCGGCAAAAAACGCCAAAAACCGGCTGCATCGATTGGCCATGCAGAGAGAGGGATCCGGTTCAATTTCCCATGGCCGGGGGATGTTATTGCCTTCAGCAACTGTGAGTACCTGGCGACCGCTCTATGGCTTGATCCGCCGCGTCCTGAAAACTCGCCCCGCCGATGGCGGGACTCAAACAATTCAGGACGCCTGGCGTATCTTCGTCATGAGCGGTCTGCCACGTCCTCCCAATGTTGCTTTCAGGCAACACCATCCCCCCGGCCATAAGGAAATTGGTCATTTTGTATGGTGCACGTTTTCGAAATCGAAATCGCTATCGAAATCGGTTTTTTCAAATCCACAGAACACGACCTCTTCCTTTTGAAATACGGTAACCACAAAGCGTTTCGTACAAGCGACCTGTTCTTTTCTTTCGATTGCGATAGCGATTTCGAAAAAACGAAAATCAAATAATGGGACGCCAATGATGCGATATATAAATAGACCAATTTCCTTTGGGGGTGGGTGTTGCTGCCCGTAAGCGACATTGGGAGTGATTGTCGATCGCTCTTGGCGAAGTGGCGCAAAACCTCCTGCATGGGTTTTGATTGCAGGAGGTTGCGAAACGAGCCGTAGAGCGATCCCAATCGCTCACAGTCGCCAAGAGGAGCAACACCCACCCCCAAAGGAAATTGAACATTTGATCATGAATCAAATTTTGAAACCACCCAGTGACCTCGATAATATTCATATTTTCTTGTCATTTTTTTGCGCGCCAAACAATAATGGTTATTCCTTATAAAAAGAACCCGATTGAATTTATCCGGCGGGGACATGCCCATGAAAAACCCGGAAAACCGGTACGATCAGATGATCTCGCGCCTCAAGGCGGAAAAACACAAAATCACGCCCCAACGGATGGCCATCGCGAAAATTCTGGCCGAAAGCGAGGATCATCCGGATATCGAAACCATATACAATCGCTTGAAAAACAATTTTCCCCGGATGAGCCTGGCAACGGTATACCGGAACGTCATGGTGATGAAATCCCTGGGCGAAGTGCTTGAAATCGGCTTCCCTGACGGCGGCAACCGCTACGAGGGGAACAGGACAGCCCCCCACCCTCATGCCGTATGTGAACGGTGCAGGAAAATTGTCGACCTGGAAACAGGCGTCATGGCGGATCTTGTAAGAACAATAGAGAAGGAATCCGGCTTTGCAATCACGAATCACCGCCTTGATTTTTTCGGCCTGTGCAGTGATTGCCGGAACAGGTAAAAAAAATTTACATTCAAAAAGAAGACATGCATGAGGGAAAAAAAACATTGACCGCCACGCCAGGTGAGCGGAAAGCGCTCGGAAAATAAAACAGGGACCGTATATGACGGATTACAAGTATTTTTTGAAGGATTCGATCCGAAAGCGGGTCGATTTCTCCCGCACGGCGCAATCCAGAGGGCTGCCACCGCCGCCCATTGAAAAACCGTGCCCTGAAAATGCCCGGAAGATCAATCTTCCGGACACCGGGGACTGGGATACCGTGCAGGCCGTACCCCTGGTCAATGCCATAGCCAACCGGAAATCGCACCGGGCGCCCACAAAAGGAAGCCTGAAGCTCTCCGAACTTTCCTTCCTGCTGTGGGCGACTCAGGGGGTCCGGAAAAAGGAAGGGGTATACCACGCCCTGCGCACAGTGCCGTCTGCCGGGTGCCGGCATTCCTTTGAGACCTACATCGCCGCATTCCATGTGGAAGGGCTGGACAAGGGGGTGTACCGGTATCTCCCTCTGAGCCATAAACTGGTTGAATGCTTTACACATGATGATCTTGAGAAAAATGTGGCAAGGATGGCCCTGGGCCAGGGCTTTGCGGGAAAAAGCGCGGCCACGTTCGTATGGACAACCGTCACCAGTCGTATGGAATGGCGCTACGGCACGGCCTCCTACAAGGTGATCGCTCTGGACGCCGGACACGTGTGTCAGAACCTGTATCTGGCCTGCGAGGCCGTAAACTGTGGCACCTGCGCCATTGCCGCCTATGACCAGGAATTTGCCGATGCGTTTTTAGGACTTGACGGAGAGGATGAATTTACGATTTACATGGCGCCGGTGAGTTGTTTGTAGGCTACCGGTTATTCGCTGAAGAAAAAGTCTATCCGGCCGGAGCGGAACGATTTTTGTTGCCGGGAGCCCGGCAAACGGCGAAAACCGGTTCCACAGCGCCGCCTAATGGGACGTCGTCGACCAACTGACCTTTTGGGGGGCCCACTGCCGTCGTGGCCTCTCCGTATTTCTTCGGACCGCTTCGGCGATGGCGCGCCATTGAATTTTATCCACTTTTTCAAACACATGGTCATAGGATTGAACCGACCAGTCCATGAAGGGTTTGGGGTTCAGCCGACACTTCAGATAGCGCACCTCGTAATGCAGGTGCGGCGCCGTGGACACGCCGGTGCTGCCGACCAGACCGATCACATCCCCTTTTCTGACGAACTCCCCCTCACTGACCTTGATTTCATCCAGGTGCGCATAGGTGCTGGTAAACCCGTAATTGTGAACCAGGATGACCATTTTTCCCAGGCCGGATTCGCGGTGCCGCGCCGCCCATTCGACAATGCCGTCGGCAGTGGCATAAACAGGTTCCCCCCGGGGGGATCGCAGGTCCACGCCGCCATGAAACGACTGGTTACCGTGGACCGGATGCATCCGCGTACCAAAGCCGCTCGTGATAAAGCGCGATTCAACCGGATAGCCGCTGGGGATTGAATCAAGCATCATGCGCTTTTCAAGGGCGCTCTGGCCGGCCGCGGCGAAACGCTCATGGAGGGGCTTGTCCGGCGGAGGCGTCAATCCGAGAAGGCTTTCAACGTAATTCAATTCCGCACCCATAATATCGATCACCTGGGCCTTGTTTGTCACAGAAGTGGCCAGGGTGGCCTTTTCCTGCGCCAATAGGTCCTTTTCACCCTTTGCTTCTTCGTACCGGACGGTCAGTTCATGGATTTGTTCATTTGCACTGGACACCTTGCCGGCAAGCACATATATACAACAAAAGGCCCCGAGCATTATTGCGGCCAGTATTGCAAGGAAACCGGCAAGCATCCGCTTTGAAATTGCAGCAAGAGAAAAACGACTTGTTCCCCGATGATCGGATACAGTAATAGTACAGCAATTGCGCACGATGAGCTTTCCCCATAGCCGTTGGCACCATCTGCCGACCCGGCGGGCCTGCAGACGGATGCGTCATTCATTTTTAAAGAAGGTGGACGCACAAAAAATGGCACAAATCGGTTGACTTGTCAAATATGTGCCAACGGATCGCGCGCCCGCTTGACCCCGGACAGTAAAGCGATTATTGTAGAAAAGGAATCTATTTCGATCTGACATGACGATATTTTACAAAGAAAGCGGCGAAGCCGATGCTGATACATGATGCCATATACTACTGGGAAGGATGGGGGGGAAAGCTGAAACTGGCCCACGGAAAATGCCGCCTGAGAATTTTTAACCGGGCGAAATCCGGGGAGCCGGTAACGATCCTTCGGCCTTTTGTGGTGGTGGTATCGGATGTAGAGGACAGCAAAATGTCCATCCGCAGTTGTGCGGGGCATATTGCGACAAAGGTGACCGAGGAATTCAAAATTAATCCCAACCGCATGATGTGGGTGGAATATTACCCCGCGGTCCATTACGGCAGGCGAAGCGAATACAAGATTGCCGCCCAGTATATCTTGGTGGACTTCACCTGGAAAGACGGCCGGGCCGTCCATCCCCGGTGGCGGCCTCTCAATCCGCCGCTTCTGGATACCGTAACCAACCTCATGGAATTGACGGACAAAAACGAGTAAAACAAGGAAGGCCGGGCCGGAGACAGTATACGTCTCCGGCCCCGGCAAAAAACCGTGCAGGCTATTCGATCAGCTCTATGGCTGCAGCCATGGAGACGCCGCCGCCGCCGCAGAGGGTGGCAAGCCCGAGGGATTTTCCCCGCCTGCGCAGCGCATGCATCAACGTGACCATGATCCGGGCCCCGGTTGCGCCGACAGGATGCCCCAGACCGATTCCAGAGCCGTTTACGTTTGTAATCTCCCGGTTCAAACCCAAATCCCTTTCACAGCCGATGTATTGGGCGGCAAAGGCCTCGTTCAGCTCCACAAGTTCAAAATCGGAAACAGTGAGTCCGCTTTTTTGCACCAGGTCTTGAACCGCCGGGACCGGTGACATGCCCATGATCGAGGGATGACAAGCCCCCCTGCCCGTGGCGCGGATTTTTGCGAGCGGCTTCAATCCCAATTCTTTGGCCTTTTCCATGCTCATGATCACCATTGAAGCGGAACCGTCGTTGATTCCGCTTGAATTGCCGGCGGTCACCTTGCCGATCTTCGGAACAAAGGCGGGGGGGAGCTTGGCAAGATCATCCATAGTGATGCCCGGGCGAAAATGCTCGTCTTTTGCAAACATAACCGGATCTTTTTTGCGCTGGGGGACCGGCACCGGCACGATCTCCTCTTCAAATGAGCCGTCACTATTGGCGCGCTCGGCATTGTTATGGCTTCTCAGGGCGACTTCGTCCATTTCTTCCCGGGAAATGCCCCAGTGCTGCGCGATGAATTCGGCCGTATGCCCCATGATATAAGGCTTTCCCTTGAAATAGGAAAGCGGGGGCTCCTCCGCGTTGACAGGGCCGTCTTCCGGATGCGGGATAATATGAGAGCCGCAGTGAAGCGCGTGTATCATGGCATCCTTGAAGGTATCATCCTGGAGCCTGCAGCCCCACCGGGCGCCTTCCACCACGTAGGGGACGCCGGACATGTGCTCGACGCCTCCGGCCAGGATAACGTCGGCCATGCCCGCCTGGATCATCGCCATGCCGGAAATCACACTTTCCATGCCGGAAATACAAACCCGGTTGATGGTCACCGACGTAATCGTGTCCGGCATACCGGCCAGCAGCGCGGAAACCCGGGTTACGTTCAGGGCGTCAACGGGCTCCATGCAGCAGCCATACCGAATGTCATCGATTAACGCCAGATCTATGCCGGCGCGCCTCACTGCTTCCTTCATGGTGATGCTGCCAAGGGTGGGGCCTGTCACATTTTTCAGCGTTCCGCCGAAAGCCCCTATGGGCGTTCGGCAGCCGGAAACAATAACCACTTCTTTCATAAAAATGCTCCTTTCGGGATTGATGTTTTTTTATCCGCTTGGTACTGCTAATTACTGATCTTTCAATGGGCATAATGGTCCGGATGTTCCTGCAGGGTTGTTCCCCGCGAGCCCCGGTCGCAAATACCGGCTTGCGGGGTTGTCCTTTCTTCGGCAACGTAAAAAGCGTAAAATGAACTTACTGGAAATTCTCTTCATAGCCGTGGCCCTTGCCATGGATGCATTCGCCGTTTCGGTGGCGGCAGGCACTTCGGGCCTGCTGGATACGGCCCGCGCCAGATTCCGGCTTTCCTTCCACCTGGGGCTTTTCCAGTTCTTCATGCCCATCATCGGCTGGTATGCAGGCATTCATATCGCCCCGCTGATCTCCTCTATTGATCACTGGGTAGCCTTTGCCCTGCTTGTTTTTATCGGTGTCCGAATGATCACCAGCACTTTTGACGACGATGGCGAAGCGGTGAAAAAGGATCCCTCGAGGGGATATACCCTTGTTCTGCTGGCGGTCGCCACCAGCATCGACGCACTGGCCATCGGGTTTTCCCTGGCCATGCTCAATGTCGGCATCTGGTATCCGAGCGTTATGATCGGGATCATCACGGCGGCCATGTCCCTTGCCGGCATCAGACTGGGGCGCTTTCTGGGGCAATACGCAGGGTCGCGAATGGAAATCATCGGCGGCGTGATCCTGATCATCATCGCGCTGCGCATCCTGATATCCGGCCTTGCCGGTTGACAACTTCGAAAAGCCTGCACCCCGATGTCAATTACCGGCTATGGCGCTGTCTATCCACTTGTTTATGCGAAAGACCGTGCGGCGGTCCCAATCGTCGGAGAGCCGGGCGGCAATAAAATACGTATACAGGGTATAGGTAAGG
This sequence comes from Desulfosalsimonadaceae bacterium, assembly GCA_046498365.1. GTDB lineage: Bacteria > Desulfobacterota > Desulfobacteria > Desulfobacterales > Desulfosalsimonadaceae > B1SED10-16. Next base: position 19,125 of record JAWOAV010000088.1, on the reverse strand, counting down.
GAGACAATTTTTTCAACCAGGTATATCCGTTCCAGAACAGCTCCTTCCAGATCTTCCTTTTTCTCCACCTTTCCGGTATGCGGTGTTTTCAGGCTGCTTAGGGCAAGGCTTTCCCCTTTCAGATTGAAACGCCATTCATATTCGGCGGTACAATAGACCAGGTTGACCTCCGTGACTTTCCCCCCTTTCTTAAGAGCGATCAGGCCTTCTTCAAGACCGGCGCCGTCGCCGCGGATGGTGATGGTTTCCTCCCGGTTATGGCGGCTGTTTTCCAACACCACGCGGTTGCCGATGGCAAGGGATGCAAGCTCCGGATCCGCTTTTGTCAATATATCCGGATCGGTTTCGATTTTATACCAGAGCCACGTCAAAAACTCGTGCCCGAGAAACTTGTACCGGTTATAGGCCACGGAGACGTCAAGCATGGGCACCTCCGTCAAATGCGGCCGGATACGCCTTGTGAAGGGCATCGATTTTTTCGCCTGCAAGGCCTGAAAGCAGCTGCGCGGCGGTATAGGGAAAGATCCGGACAATGTTCAGCTTGAAAGACTTTGAAAAAAGGGTCTCAAGCTCCTCGTTGGCCTCTTTTCTGTTGGATAAAAACCACAAATCACCGGTCTCCATGTGCCAGACAAGATCATACATGGAGGGCGTCGCCGGAATCTGGACGTAGAGCCGGTGCAGCACGTCGTCTTTTATTTCCCGCTTTTCGTTTTTGGAAAGATGCTCCCTGTCCGTACCAGCAAGCCTTTTTCTCATGGCCGTCTGGTAATGCTTGTTTACGATCTTTGCCGGAATGGATTTTTTGTCGATTCTCAGGGAAAAAACAAAAGACGTCCCGAAAACAAAACTGTCCGCCTCGAAATCCGGGGTGAAAGGTTTATCCGATGTGGTCCATCCGACGCTTTTGGGCGACGGATCGTTATCGATTTCACGGATCACGTGATTTTTCAATCCTTCCCGGATGGTATCCATTGCCGGTTCGGCAAGCTCCCCGTTCACACGGTAACGGGTAAGCGAAAGGGTAGACGACAGCAACTGCATAATAACCTGCTTTCAAAGACATAAAGGTTTGACGATTCAAATGGGGTAAAGCCGGTACGAGTGAAGATTCATAACCCGACCGGCCGTTTTAAAGCAAGATTTTTTTGACGGCGGCGATGGTTCGGCCAAAAGGCGCGTTTTGTTCATGCCCTATATGTGGTCTATTTCCATAAAACACGTCGCGGGCTGAACACCAAACGCCGAGGCATGGTAGGTGCTTTTTATGGTTCGCAGATATTGCCCGGTTTCAGGGTCCCGGCGATTCAAATCAACAACTTTTGAAGACGAAAATCGACCGGTTTTTTTCTCTTTCAGCAAAAGCACTTTCGGCCGGCGGTTTTTTTCGATCGATCCCCCTTCACTGATCAGGCCCTTTTCACCGGTATTCAGCACAACAAAAGTGCCGATCGGGTAAACCCCCACCATGTTTATGAACCATTTCACGAGAACCGGGTCAAAATCCTTTCCGACCCTGGCGGCAATCATCCCCAGGGCGCGGTCCCGGGGAACCGGTTCCGGCCGATATATCCGCGAGGAGGTAAGGGCATCGTAAACATCGCAGATTTCAATAATACGGCCGAAGAGGCTTATGGGTCGCTTCCAGTTCACATCGGGATAGCCGGACAGGTCGTACTTCAAATGATGCTCAAACGGGCCGAGGACAATTCTTGCGATTAGTTCTGAACCGGCATGGAGTTTTAAAATCTGCCGGACGCTGTTTAAGGAATGCTGCTGAACGACCTTGAATTCTTCCTCCGTTAAAGAGGCCGGCTTGTTGATAATATCAAGGGGGATGTCTATTTTGCCAAGATCATGAAAAAGAGCGCTGACGCCCAAAAACACTTGCAAATTCTCCGAAAGCCCTATCTGCTGTCCAAGGCATATGGATAAAAGCGCTACATTAACCGAATGGGTATACGTGTAATCGTCATAATCCTGTATCGTGGCGATGCCAAGCAGTATCGAAGGGTCCTGAACTGCAAAATCCACGATTTCCTGGATGATCCGCAGGGGCTTTCGGATGCCGGTCCGCCGTTTTTCAATAACCCCCCGGCTGACCTCTTTTAACGAATTGTAGGCAAAGGAATACATCCGGTGCGCCATTTCCGCTTTTTCGGCATAAGGGATGCGGCTCTTTTGCCTGCTGCCGAATACGATTTCAACAAATGGCGGGCCGGAAGCCGACAATCCGGCGGCAAGCCATTTTGCAGGCTCCTCCTTCTGCCTTGCCTCTATCATCAAACGGGCAAACCTATGGGCATGCGAGGGGGAAATGTCTGCAAAACGCCGATTGAACTTCAACCCGCTCAACTGGAGTTCTTCCAGTATGGAAAGCAGGCCGAATATATAAATGGCCGCCTGCCGCCGCATCAACAGCTTCTGTCCGGAAAAGAACAGGCGGCCGTGACGGGCTTCCAGAACGATCTCTTCGCTTGCAGTCAAGAGCTGATTGCCGGCATGGATAAACTCTGTTGACGCCCGGACGGCCAAACGGTTTTCCGCACCATGGATCCGGGGAATCTGTAAAAGCCGGTAAAGGCGCCGGATAAACTCTTCCCGCATTGACTGCATATCCGGTGCGGCCGCTTTTGCCGTATGCTTTTTATCGTCCATGGGGATCTTTTGATCGAAAGATGTTGCCATACGCCCTGCGGATGGTCGGCCAGAGACTTTTGGAAGCCTTTTTGAGCAGCACTGCGGCTTCAGGGTCCTTCTGGCTCATCAATCCGGTCAAAGCACCCTGCCTGTGAATGGCCTGCACCCTTCCCCCCCGCCATGGCCAACCAAACAATCGGCTTTTAAAAAATAAAAGCGCTTCTTTTTCACCGATGCGCCCCAGCGCCTCGTAGAGCAGGATTGCCGAAGCCCTGTGATCCGGGGAAAAGCGCGCTGTGTTGATAAAGTGAATTAAAACAGCTTCCGTTTCCACATTTTTTGTCCGTATAAGAAAATGAAATATGGTTTGTTTTACGATTGGATCCGTATCAAAAATAAACGGCAGCGCATGCGCATAGGGAGGAGGAGCAATCATGGTCAACGCCTTGACGGCAACCCTTTTCAGCAGAACGTCTTCGTTTCGGGCGCATTCCAGGAGAATCGGAATATGATCGGTCTTTCCAAGGCGACTTAAATTCATGATTGCCTGTCTTGCCACGGCAGGGGTAGGGCTCCTTGCAAGCTGATAAAGGGGGCGCGGATCTTTTGACGCCAGGTGCATGACGGCCCTGTTCATATGGTTCCGGATCGCCGGAGACGGGGATTCAAGGAGCATCGGCCCCAGGGTCAGAATGCTCTCCGGTGCAAGGCTGCCGAGCATCTTTTCAAGGTCCTGCAACACGACTGCGTCCCGCATGCGGTTATCCTGCAGGCAGCCAGGCAGCGCTTTCAGTATGCGGGGGCTGGAAATCATCATCAAAAAATCATCCAGAAGGGGCAGCGCCCAGTGGTTGTCCGACCGGTATTTTTCATAAATCGTACGAACATTGCCCAGAAACCTGCCGGCTGATTCAAACTCGCAACGGCTCAACGTCCGCTTGAAGCATTCAAGGATCACGGCCAGAATACTGGAGAAATCTTCCTTTCCCCTCTGTTCTTTCAGGATCATCAAAAACACGTCGAAAATGTCCTGGTCGAATGTCCGGGTATTTTCATATTCGACCATTCTGCGTGTCATTTCGAGATCTGCCGGGGAAAGCCGCCACAACGCCTGATTGTCCGGCCGGATTCGATCTTCTTTTCCGGCAAGGACGAGGCCCGCGTTCATGCCGGATGCAACGGCCTTTTTTCCGCCGACCTTTACCCCGGTGAGATCGAGCAGGGGTTCATCTTTCCACAGATTGTCGTTGGTGGCATATTTTATCCCCGCCAAGCGGGCCTCCCACATGTCCGTAACAATATCCCCCTCTGCGTCGTCCTCCATCACTTTGCGGCGGCTGACGATCTTGACAAACCAGTTGAACTCTTCCTTATGGATCCCCTCTGAAAACACGAGGTACTGTATACCGTCACGGAAACATTTGTACGCCAGCTCCTCGTGGAAACGGCTTTTACGGGAGATATCCTTTCCTTTGTACTGGAGATGATTTTTTTCGACCCCGGCGACAAAACTTCCATACCGGCGGATGAAGCTTTCTATCGTCTCAAAGGCCTCTTCAAGGGATCTCCGGTAAATGGCGTGGTTTGCTGGGTAAAGTGTTATATTCTGAACAGCGAGGACCATCTTGTCCGCAACCTGCAGTGCATCCTGAAATTCATTGTCTGAAAATGATTCCCGGATTTCCGGAGGCGCCCGGTTTTCATCACGCTCGGGGTTTGTTTCAAGTGAGTTCATATGGTCAAAAAACACAAATAAAGGGGTAACGAGCAACGCATTGCTGCAAAAATAAAAATATATCTGCGATGAAAAAAATCGGGTGCACGAAAATTTTTATTATATCGTTTTGATAAAGCCCATGCAACCATAACCACCGTCCATAAAAATGAAATTCTGGAGGTCCCCGGCCAATCCTTCTTCGGCAAAGTCCGCCCCAAACGCAGCCCATGATTTTTATTGATTGTATTGCAGCCGTTTTTTATAGTAGAACCTATCTCAAAATTGTTTTTCGGCCCGATATCTTTGTTGGCGTCTTATTTCAAATCGTAGAAATGCGCGAGGGTTGTCTGCGCTTTGAAACAAGACGCCGCTTGGGCCTTGAACCGAAATCCGAATGTTGAGAGGGGTTCTATTGTTGATGCGAAAGCCGTTCTTCCGGAAAAATTTTTCCGGAACCTCCAATACGATACGGTTTTCCGAACATTTTTCCAGGACGGATGAAACGCCTCCGGCTATTGATAAACAGATATAACCGCCAATGACATTCATCGCCGATCTTCACATTCATTCCCGGTTTTCCAGGGCCACGGCCAGAAACCTGGACCCCGAGAATATATACATGGCCGCCCGGAAAAAGGGCATCACCGTGGTCGGAACCGGCGATTTCACGCATCCAGGATGGCTTGCCGAGCTCAGAGAAAAGCTGATCCCCGCCGAACCCGGCCTGTTCCGGCTCAAAGACGACCTTGCCGCCGCATGCGAAGCGCAGCTCACCCTCCCGGCCCAACGCCCGGTGCGATTTATGCTGAGCGCCGAGATCAGCAATATTTACAAAAAACACGGAGCCACCCGGAAACTCCACCATCTCGTATTCTTATCCGGATTTTCCGATGTGGAAAAATTCAATGCGCGGTTGTCGGGCATCGGCAACCTCAAATCCGACGGTCGCCCCATTTTGGGACTGGACTCCAGAAACCTTCTCGAAATCGCCCTCGAGACCGCTCCCGACGCCTTTTTGATTCCGGCACACATATGGACCCCATGGTTTTCCCTGTACGGCTCCAGGTCCGGTTTTGACAGTATAAAAGAGTGTTTCGACGACCTTTCCGGCCATATTTTTGCCGCAGAAACCGGCCTTTCCTCGGATCCGCCCATGAACTGGCGGGTAAAAGACCTTGACGGCATCACCCTGGTTTCCAATTCCGACGCCCATTCCCCGGCCAATCTCGGCCGGGAAGCCAACCTGTTTGACACGGAACTCTCCTATGACGCAATGTTTCACGCCATGCAAAGCGGAGATCCTGAAAAATTCAAAGGCACCATCGAATTTTTCCCGGAAGAGGGGAAGTATCACCAGGACGGCCATCGCAAATGCAACGTCAATTTTCACCCCCGCCAAACCAGAGCGGAGAGCTCCATATGCCCGGTATGCGGCCATGAGCTGACTTTAGGGGTGCTTCATCGGGTCGAGGCCCTCGCCGGCCGTCCCGAAGGGGAAAAACCGGCCTGGACCCACCCGTTTTACAGCCTGATCCCCCTGGCCGAAATTCTGTCCGAATTGCTGCATGTGGGACCCAAAACAAAAAAAGTTTTGGCCGCCTACGAAAAATCCATTCAAATGATAGGCCCTGAGCTGGACATTCTACTTCATTCGCCGAAAGACGCCCTTGCCGATACGGGGATCATGCTCCTTGACGAAGCCGTCTCCCGGATGCGGGAAGGCCGGGTTTATCGTAAACCCGGATATGACGGTGAGTACGGCCGGGTCACCGTTTTTACGCCGGAAGAGCGCGAGCGCCTTATCGGCCAGAAAAATCTGTTTTTCACCGGTGAAGAAAAAACGCCGGCCATCGCTCCCGTTTTTCCGCTGAAAAAGAATCCGCTGAAACGAAAAAAAGCGCCGCAAAATAATGCTTGTTTAAAAAACACGGCCGAAGGAGAAATCCACCCACCAAACGATGCGGATACCATCACCGCCGGTTTGAATGATGCCCAGAAAAAAGCCGTCACCCACCCAAGCGGCCCCATGATTATCGTTGCCGGACCGGGGACCGGTAAAACCCGGACACTGACATCCAGAATCGCCTGCCTGCTGAAAAACGACATCGCTTCCGCCGATAACACGCTTGCCGTTACATTCACCAACAAGGCGGCCCGGGAAATGGGAGAACGACTGAAAAAAATGCTCGGGGAGAATACGCGACTGCCCCGGGTGAGCACATTTCACGCCTTGTGTTTTTCAATACTGAAAGATATCGAGGACGCGCATGATCATTCCATTGCGGACGATATGGACAGGCGCAACCTGATCCGCGAGGCTGTCCGGCAGGCCGGCGGCGGGAAAAAACGGGAAGCTAAAACCGATACGTTCGCTCGCTGCATTGCATTGGCCAAACAAAAGCTCCTGCTGCCCGAAGACAATCTTGGAGAGGTTTCCGACGGGCTCGATCCAAAAACCCTTTCCGCTGTCTACCGTGCATACCGGGATCTTCTCTCGGCGGCAAACCAATACGACTATGACGACCTGGTTTCTAAAACGGTGATGCACCTGCGGGCGTCCCCGCGCATACAGCAGCGATACCGGGACCTGTTTTCCCATGTTTTTATCGATGAATACCAGGACCTCAATTATGCCCAGTATTGCCTGGTGCGCCTTCTCGTCCCCGAAAACGGCAATATATGCGTGATCGGCGACCCCGACCAGTCCATATACGGTTTTGCAGGCGCTGACGCGGCCTTTTTCCAGCGCTTCATCGACGATTACCCCGCCGCCGCGGTCATACGCCTGGACCAAAACTACCGGTCCACGGAGACGATTCTGCACGCCGCCGACCGGATCATCTCCCCGTACAGCATCGATGCCGCGCGAAGGCGCATATATTCCGGCATGGAGGGGACGGGACGCCCGGAGGAAACCCGCATCAACCTGCTGAAAGCCGGGACAGATGCCCAGGAAGCCGTCCTTATCGGAAAAATGATCGAGCAGATGATCGGCGGACTCGGATTTTCCTATCATGATTTTACAGAAAACGCGGCCCGTCATAAAGCGGGGGCGTCTTTTTCCGATTTTGCCGTGCTGTACCGCACCCGCGCACAGGGAAATATACTCGAAGAGACCTTTGCGCGCGCCGGCATCCCCTGCCAGAGAGCAGACAAGCTTACTTTCACGGGACTCCCGGGAATCCGGGAGATCCTCTGCGCATTAAAGGTGATGGAGGGGTGGGGGTCATACCCGGATGTAGCCCGGCTGATAAAATGGACCCTGCCGAATTTTGATCCCGGCGACCTGTCCGCCCTGATGTCATGGGGTTACGAAAACGGCTACATGGTCAACGGCTTGCTTGCCGAGGCGCATCGGCTAGATGTAGCGGGAATAAGCACCAGGGGGCGCATCCAGATAAACGAATTTTTATCCCGGCTTGCCGGAATCTCGTCACGCATCAGCGCGTTTTCGGCAAAAGGCAAACTCGAGGGCATCATCGAAAACTTTTTCCCAGGGGTTTCCGATTCGGATATAAAGTACGACGATGCGATCTCCTGGCTGAAACAAACGGCCGATGCGTGCGGCAGCAACACGGCGGCGTTTCTGGAAACCGTCGCCCTTCAGACGGATCCTGATTTTGCGGCACCCCAGGCGGAGAAAGTGTCCCTGATGACCATGCATACAGCCAAAGGGCTTGAATTTCCGGTAGTGTTCATAACAGGATGCGAAGAGGGCCTTATACCCTTTCGCCGCCGGGACAAAAAAACGGATTTTGCGGAAGAACGGAGATTGTTTTACGTGGCGCTGACCCGGGCAGAAAATATCCTGTTTCTCTCCCTGGCGGAAAGCCGAAACGCCTACGGAAAACCGGAGGACCGCTCTCCTTCCCCGTATCTTTCTGAAATAACGGACATGGTAAAAGAATCCCCCCCTGACGAATCGTTTCGACCCAAAGCAAAGCAGGTTCAACTGACCCTTTTTTCATGAAACCGCAACAATTGGTGAAAAGCGCATTTTCCCGGTTGAATATTGGGGACGATTTTGTCAATATAACGCGTGCAAAAATGCGGGATAAAGCAAAAACCAAGGAAACTGGACCCATGGAATGCAGAACATTCAGTGCGATGCTGATCGGACCCCGTAACCGGCAGGAAGACGCCATTACAGACGGGAAGTCCGTTTTTCAGGCGGATCTTCTCACAAGAAAAAACGGCGCCTTTTCCGGCAACATCCTCCTGGCGGTCTGTGACGGCATGGGAGGACACGATGCCGGCGAGGTGGCCAGCATCTTTGTATGCGAGAGACTGGCCCGCATGAAGTGGGAAACCATATCCGTCGACTATGTGCGCGACTCTCTTGCCGGCATTCAGGAGGAGGCACTTTCCCATTTGCCGGAAAACAGCGGAACAACCGTGGCCGGGCTGCTTGCCGGCGGCGAAAGGATGATCGCCTTCAATGCCGGCGACAGCCGTATATACCAGTTGACAGAAGATGCCATCGAATATATTTCCCATGATCATTCCCTGGTCCAGGAAATGCTCGACCAGTCGATCATCAGCGCACAGAGCGTGAACGGCCACCCGCTGCGGAATGTCATTGAACTGGGCATTGGGCCCGCATTTGAAAACGTGTGGGATATCCGGAAAATCCACTTTTACGAAGCAAACCGTCAAACACCGTCGTACTACCTTATATGCTCCGACGGGTTAACCGATATCATGATGGAAAACGACATTCATGATCTGCTCATGCCCAATCCGGTGGACAACGGCCCGAGACTGTACAATGCACTGAAACAGAAATCGCTGCGGGACAACACGAGTTTCATTATTGCAGAAATCCGTTGATTGCCATGCCCGCCTTGAAACAATATGACCAGAGCAAAAAAGCGACCCTGATGGACGCAATCATCAAAAAATGCCTGCCCACATATGACGTGGTGCGGAAAATCGGTTCCGGTGTCTATGGCTCGGTGTACCTGGTCAAGGACAACCTGAAAAAACGTGCGGTCAAAATCGTGCCGATCATGGTGGAACGTTCCATCTCCAACCGGAGCAAAAAAGCCTTGGACTCCAAGATTTCCCATGATTTCTATGCCATACAGGAGTACTATCATCGCATAAAAAGTGAATATATCGTTGAAATATACGATTTTCACCTGGTCGACAAACAGGTTTCCAAACAGGAGGCAAAGGCCTACCTGGTCATACTCATGGAGTACTGCCCCCATAACCTCCTGGACCGAATACTGGATCATTACCCGGTCCCCGCGGATCAGGCCCTGGGACTGATGACCGAGCTCGCAAACATCCTGAAAAACCTGTCTGACCGATCGGAAGACGCGTTTATCGTAAAAGATTTGAAGCCGTCCAACCTACTGATCAACCAGCAGAACAAACTGGTCGTGGGGGATCTGGGCGGCATTGAAAGAATCAGCAGCATGTCCGCCTCCACGAGCGCGCAATTCACCCCGAACTGGTCCGCGCCTGAGCTGATCACCCACAGTACTTCAGGCGGCATAACCAGCCTTGTTTTTTCCTACGGTTTTGTCTCCTATTTCATCTGGTCCGGCTCCCTCCCCTATGAAAAAGAAAACTTTTCCGAACGCCTCCGCCTGATCAAGGAAAAAGGCATCGTTTTCTCCCGGACCGACATTCCCGTCAAAATCCGTTCCTTGATAAGGCGATGCCTTTCCATGACGCCGAAAGACCGGCCCAAAGATTTCAACAAAATTCTTGAATCCCTGGCTGCGGAAAACCCGGCGGCGGAAAAATACTTTTTGCGGCGGAAAACAGACAGAAAACAGGAACGACCCGGAAGCCAGGCCGCAAAGAAAAAGCAGGCCGAATCCGGCTACCGGAATTCGGATGCCCAGCCGGTTGTTGAAAGCAATACCCCCGCAAAAAAGAGGGGGAAATGGTCCCACCAGCCGGGAGACACCTGGGAAGAACCGGTTATCGGGATGAAATTCAAATGGATCCCGGCCGGCAGCTTTCAGATGGGCTGCGGAAGCTGGGACGGCAGCGGGAAAAAGGACGAGTACCCGGTGCACGAAGTGTTTGTCGAAGGCTTCTGGCTCGGCACATACCCGGTCACCCAGGACCAGTGGAAACGGGTCATGGTCAATTCCTTCTGGCAGAAAGTCCGAGGGAACAACCCCTCCTGGTTCAAGATGGGGGGGGAGTATCCGGTGGAACAGATTTCCTGGGACGACGCGAGGGAGTTTACCATCAAACTGGCCGCCATCAACAATAACCGTTACCACTTCCGGCTGCCGACCGAGGCCGAATGGGAATATGCCGCCAGAAGCGGGGGGAGGCCCGAAAAATATCCCGGCGGAAAAGATCCCGAGGAAATCGCCTGGTTCTCCGCCAACAGCGGCATGACCACCCAGCCCGTCGGCACACTCGCCCCCAACGGATTAGGCATATATGACATGAGCGGCAACGTTTATGAATGGTGCGCAGATTATTACCATGAAGAAGCCTACCGCCATCACGATCCCGATTCCCCCCTATACGGCAGGGAGGCTTCCCGGAGAGTTATCCGCGGGGGGAGCTGGTGCAATTTTCCGGGCGAATTACGCTGTACTTACCGCGGCAGCGTGTACCAGGACTTCAAGGGCAATTTCCTCGGCTTGCGAATCGTGATGACGCCCATCAGCCGGAAAGGGTCAAACACCTAATCCTTCAGCATAAAGTTCGATCACGTGTTTTACCGGTATGGACGCCCCCGCCTGCGACAACAAATCCACAATCTGCATCATGCACGCCGGGCATGCCGTGGCCACGACGTCCGGTTTTGTTTCAAGAATCGCGCTTCGTTTCTTCTCTCCGATTTTCCTGGACAGGTCATAATGCGCCAGGTTGAAACTCCCCCCCATGCCGCAGCAGCGCCCGGGCTCCCTCATTTCAATACGTTTCCACCCGCCGGAAGCATCGATAAGCGCCCTTGGCGGGTTGAAAACGCCCAATGTCTTGTTCAGGTGGCACGGATCATGGTAGGTGACGATGGGTTTTTCAATTCCCGGCCCGGCAACTTTCGGGGTGATGCCGACGATATCGACAAGAAACTGATTGATATCCATGGTTTTTTCAGCCAGCACCCGGATCCGGTCGCGCTCGCTTTTTCTGAAATGACTTGTCATGTAGGGCCAAAGGGTACCAATGGTCGCCGTACACGTGGCGCACGGCGTGACCAGGAAATCAAAATCAAAGGAATGAAAGCCGTCCAAATTGATCCGGACAAGCGCTTCAAAACTTTTTGTATCTCCGGACGAAAGCGCCGGGATACCGCAGCATGCCGGGGCATCCGCCGTGAACGCACGCACCCGGTGATGATCAAACACCCGCATGGCCGCATCGGCAACCCCTGGAAAAACATTGTCCACGAGGCATCCGGGATAAAAAAGGATCCGGTGCCCCTGTGCATCGGCCCGGATCGAATCGCGGGGCTTCTTTTTATGCCACGGCGTCTTTGACAGGGGCACATAATGACGATTGCCGATAAGCGGCGATACGATACGAGCACAGGAAGAGCCTATCGTTTCGTCGGCCGGCACGGAAAAGCCCTTCTGGAACCGGGCGACCCAACGGAAAAGTCTTTCCAGACGATCCGGACGCACAAGGATCTTTCTGAAAAGAATCCTTTCGATCGGTGAAAGGCCGAGATAACCGGAAATGATGGCCCGTGCCTTTAAAAACACCTTGATCACCGGAACACCGCTGGGACAGGCAGCGGCGCAGGAACCGCATAACAGGCATTTGTCCAGGCGCTGCTTGACGGCTTCAGGGTCCTTCAATATCTGCCGGGACAGGTTCTGTAACAGGACGAGCTTCCCCCGGGCCACATCCGCCTCCCTGGCGGTTTCCGCATACAACGGGCATACGGACTGGCACATACCGCACTGCATGCATTTTGCCAGGTCGTTATCAAGCTCCTTGAGCAACCGGACCAACTCATTAATATCCGACATCAATATTCCCCGGCACCTGTTTTTATCGCTTCTACGCCCGAATCAAGAACCGTTTTCCGGTCCTCCATTCGCCCTGTTTTTGACAAAGTCCCGCATTTTTCCTTCAAACACCGAAAGCGCATGGGATATGGCATCCCATCCCGCCCTTTGCAGGTGTTTTCCCACGGCCTGACGGCTGATCGGCCCGGGCCAGTTTTGGGCAATCGATGCCTGGGGCCACCCTTTCAGGGCACCGGTTACCGCCAGCGCCCGGCGGCTGCGCCACTTGTCGCCAATCGTCCCGGCAAGCCGCACCACGGCATCGATCAGCTCTTCGTCCGGCGGGACTTTCAGGATATCATTGCCAATCCCCGGGCTGTGCGCAAATGCGCACCGAATGCGACCCTTCCGTGCCGAATTCATTGTTCCCAGCAACTTTCCGGAAGCCCGGTAAGCCGCGCCGTCACCGGCCGAGATGTTTCCCGGCGGAACATAATCCACCGGGCCGATGCCAATCGCCATTCGCGTATCCACGTTGTCCTCTGTGCAAGCGCTCTTGATAAAGGCCCGGAAAAAGAGCGCGGCACGCAAGGCCTGCACGGGGTCCTCGATCAACGCCTGCCAACCGTCCCCCCGGAATACGTCCGCATCCCAGGGCATTGCCGGACCGAGTGCATCATTGAAGGATCTCCCCGCACCGACGATCACCCGAGGCATGCAGCGGCGAACGGATGCGGGCAGCGCCTTAAAGGCGATAACATCACCGGTTATCACGGCCACGTATTTTTTCGTGGAAAATGCCATACCATTCACCGATCATACGAATTTGACATGGCGTGTGCCCATGTAAAACTGGGCAACGCCCACGCCCATCAAGACGCCTCCCAGCCCAAAAGCCGCCTGCAGTCCTGCCATGTCCATGACAATGCCGGCAAAAAGAGACCCGGTAAGCATGCCCATACTGTGACCGATGGTGATCAGCGCCATTACCGTCCCCATGGCCTCGTTGCGATTTCCCCGGATAACGGCCAGGGCCATCACCGCCGGCATCGAAATCCCGCCCCCCACACCGAAAATCAGGCTGGCGGCAAACAGATCGGAAAAACCGCCGGCCTTCCCCATCAGGACCATGGACGCGGCCACCACAACACCGCCGGCCATGACCATTATCTTTTTGTTCCACCGGTCCGACAAAAACCCCATGGGAATATGCATCAAGCCGCTTACACTGACCCCCAGCATGACCAGCAGACCGATGGCGGAACTCGAAAGACCGAAATGGACGCTGCCGTAAACCGGCAAGAACCCCCACACGACCCCAATGCATGCCGTATATAAAAACCGGAACAACACCATGCTCACGACCACCGGGTCGGACAGTATCAGCCCCCAGCGGACAGGCGCATGACCGATGGAAGCAATCTTTTCAGCCGCCGCTTTCGGCAGCAGGGCAAGGGAAAGAGAAAAAGCGATAAAAGCCATGCCCGCCATGCTGCCGAAGGCGGCGTTCAGGCCGAAATGGTCCTGGATGATACCCCCCAGAAGCGGACCGATGCTCAACCCGATAAAAATGGACATGTTGAAAATGCCCATTGAAAGGCCTTCTTTCCCCTTGGGCGTGATCTCGCCCACATAGGCCTGTGCGACGGGCATCACCATGGCTGACGCGACCCCCTGCACGAGACGCACGGCAATGAGCGCGTACACATGGTGGGCCAGGATAAAAAACAGGGAAATCAAAAAATAGCAGAAAAGGCCGGCAACAAGAAAGGGCTTTCTGCCGTGGATATCGGAAAGCCTGCCGAAAAGCGGAAGAAAAAGGGAGCGCGTCAGTGAAAATCCGCCGAAAATCATGCCGATGGCAAACCCGCCGGCCCCCAGCGTTTTGGCATACACCGGCAGCAGCGGCACGACGATCCCCACTCCCGTAACCGTGACAAACATGGCGATAAACAGGGTGACAAATATCTTCGTATTGATTTTACTCATAACACGCGATTAATCGCCCTCTTTTGCAAGCCAAACCCGCGTCGCGCCCCATCCACCCGCATCGGGCGGCGCGTCTGAAAAGCGCACCACTTTCTGGTGGGAAGCCAAAATGGACTGGACGCTTTTTTTCAATATGCCCTTGCCTTTGCCATGGATGATGCGCACGCTGTAGATTTCCTTTTCAAGGCATGCCTCAAAATAATCATCAAGCAGCGGCTTCAGTTCCCGGGGCCGGAAGGTATGAAGATCCAGTTCATCGGTAATGGGAACCTCGATCGGCCCGGCAAAATATTCTTCGTCATCGCCCGTATTGTTGCGCTCATTATCCCATTGGTCCATATGCCCCCCTGAATTTCCATAGCAGCGCAGACCGCTCCTATCCGAAAACCGGATGCGATCCGGCTGCAGAAGGCTTCAAACGCGCGGCCGATTTCCTTCAGCATGTACCCGCTCCACGCCATTGAATAATAACCTGCATCCTGCAACGTGCAACGTTCAAAAGCCAGAACAAATTTTTCCGCCCGCCTTGCCTGCGGTCCCAAATCATTGCTTTTTACGGCGATTATGGCACAATACCATTTTACATTGATACAAACAGGAAAGGAAGAAATAATGGAGCTTGAAATACCGGTCCTGGCAGCATTGATCATCGGCGCCTATCTTTTCGGGAGCATCCCCTTCGGCCTGGTTCTGTCGAAAATATTTTTTTCCACTGATCTCAGAACGGTGGGCAGCGGCAACATCGGTGCGACCAATGCAAGACGGGTCGGAGGGTGGCCCCTGGGCCTTGCAACACTGGTTCTGGACATGGCCAAGGGTGCAATACCCGCGATTATCGGTCTTGTGTTGTTCGGCAAAAACGGATACATGGCACAGGCGGGCGTATGCATCGCAGCGCTTGCAGCTTTTTTGGGGCATCTCTTCCCGGTGTATCTGGGGTGCAAGACCGGCGGAAAAGGGGTCGCCACGGCAGGAGGGTGCTTTCTGGTGTTGTCACCGTCCGGTGTTCTTGCGGCACTCGGCATGTTCCTCGTTGCAGCCGCCCTGTCAAAGCGCGTGTCCGTCGGCTCGCTGGCGGCCGCGGCCACACTGCCGGCAGCCGTCTATTTTGCGGAAAAAATCCCCGTATTTGCACTGGGAGCGCTGGTGTTCTCCCTCTTTATCATCGCAGCCCACCGGGAAAATATCCTCCGCCTGGCAAAGGGCACCGAACCCCGTATATAACGAACAGCCCCCTTATTGCTGCGTGGCGAAGCATCCTGGTTTTTCCTGGTTTTCACCCAGGCATATCCGGTGAGGGGCGCTTCTTTTCGGGATCCTTTTTCCGTGCTTAAAAAAGCAGCATGCCCAGGCCTGCGACAACGCCTGCCAGGATAAAAAACGTTTCCATGACAAACCCCCGCTGCATGGTGGAAAAGATCATTTTCTGCTCATATCCCTGCAGAAACCGGTACATCAGGGCCGGGCACAAAATCATCAGCATCCCTGCCGGCGGTATCGCACCGGCGGCAGCGCCAATCGGCAGCGCCAGGACCATGGCGGCAAGGATGCCTTTCAACAGCCGAAGCGTTCTTTTTTCTCCAAGCAGAATCGGAATCGTCCCCCTGCCCAGGATTCGGCTCCCCTGCATGTCCATGATATCGAAATACGCCGTGCGCACCAGAACCATGGCACTCGCCCATGCAAAAACCAGCACTCCCGCCGGGGTGATATATCCTTCGATATAGAGAACCGGAAGAAGCGCCGTTGCCAACCCCCACCCCAGGGCCGTAAGAACGGTTTTTGAGCCGGGGATATTTTTGAGGCCGGAACGGGAGCCCCCCCCTTTTTTGGTTACATAATCCATGTTGTACAACAGGCCGAGCAGGCTCATGGAGGCCACCATGAGAAAAAACAGCGCACCCATCCACAAGGATATCCCCATGGCACCGGCGCCCGCGAGAACCGCCAGAACGGAAAGCGCATGACGGTTTTTCTGATAAAAATCCGCCCGGTACGGGTCATTGTACCGGTCGGACTGGCGCTCCAGCATCTGGTTGACGGTGTGCATGGCAAGGATGTAAAAAGCGGCCACAAGTATCGGTGCGCCGTGAAGGGGAAGCCCCTGGAGCCAGGTGCATGCAAGTGTCAGGCACCCTGCACCGAGAGCAAGGTAAATATTGGAATTCACTAAAAACCGCATCAATGTAAATGCACTACGATACAATGGATGCTTGTTTTCCGCCATTCGGGCTTCAATATCCTGGTACACCTGCTTGATAATCCAGTTGGGGGTTGATGCCCCCGCAGTAATGCCGATGTGGCGCATCCCGGCAAGATCCCTGATGTCGATGTCCCCGGCGGTTTCCACATGAATGGCCTTTTTCCCCGCTTTCGATGCAATTTCCGCAAGACGCCGGGTGTTGCCGCTGTTATAGCCGCCAACCACGAGAACCCCATCCACGCCTGCCGAAAGGGCTTTTATTTCGGCCTGGCGTTTTCCCGTGGAATCGCAGATGGTGTTGAAAATTTTATAATCGGGATGGTGCTGACGGGTCCAGTCGCGGACGTTTTCGAAAAACGTCGCGTTCTGGGTCGTTTGGGCCACAATAATGGCTTTTTCAAAATCCGGGAGTTGTGAGAGTGACTCGAGGCTGTCGATTACATATCCTTTTTCGCCGGCGTAACCGAGCAATCCGGATACTTCCGGATGCTCCCGATCACCCACGATGATAGACGCATATCCCTGGCGGGCATGGCGGGATATGATGGATTGGACCCTGATTACGCGAGGACATGTCGCATCAATGACGTCAAATCCGGCTTCGATAAGCGCCTGGCGGTCCTCCGGGGGGATGCCATGGGCCCGGATAATGACCGTTCCCTCCCCGTTCTCCGGGATTTCACGGATGACCGAAATGCCCTTTTCTTCCAGCAAAGAGAGAACTTGCGGGTTATGTATCAGGGGACCGTAGGTGCATATGGGGGCGGACGTGACATTTGCCGCATCAAAGGCGATTTCGACAGCCCGGCGGACGCCCATGCAGAATCCTGCGGTCTTGGCGATGGTGACTTTCAATGAAATCGTCCGGATCAGGAACCGGTTTTCTTTGTAAAATAGACCTTGTGGTCCACCAGCGACAAGGAGTGTATGGCGCCTCGGACAAACTTCTGCTCCCCGAAAATGTTGACGAGCCTGAACCCGTCGTCTTCCGGTTCCACCGAATCCACGGCCTCCATGATCAGTTCTTCCCTGCTCCCGTCTTTCATATAGGCATTTGCTTCACACATGGGTATTGTCTCCCTTATATATCTCGTATATATCTCGCATCTCTTATTTTTTTCACGTAGGGGTCGGCGGGACGTCTCCAATACCCCCTTTCTTACCTCATCAGTGGCGCCAAGTGCTCGTCAATCAGCGCATCCACAAGGTGCGGCAGCGGCACGGAAAGGGCCCCGATGATAACGACGTTTTCCTGGGATATGGGGATGAGCAGCTTTCTGGCCGGGCTCGAAGCAACGGCCGCGGCGATTTTCGGCGTAACCTCCCCCATCATTGCATCGGCCATGACAATACTCACAGACCCGATAATGATATCCACTTTCGGCGCGGTAACAATGATGGCATTTTCACCGGAAGCACCGCGATTCGCCCGGGCCTTGAGCATCTGGGCCGTGGCGATGGCATTGGTACCCAAGGCCACGATGTCCACCTGTTCCTCAAACAGCGCCTTTAACCGTTTAATGATCGCGGCGCCGATGCCGCCGCCCTGACCGTCTATCACGCAAATCGATCGAACAGGCTTCATTGAGAATTCCGCCTTGAACCCTTATTAGAACCTATCTCAAAATTGTCTTTCGGCCCAATATCTTTGTTGGCGTCTTATTTCAAATCCTCGAAATACGTGAGTATGTCTGCGGTTTGAAACAAGACGCCGCCGCGATCTTGAACCGAAATCCGAATGTTGAGATGGGTTCTATAGTTTTCCGGTTTTTTTTTGTACACGCCGCGCTTTTTTCGGCAGCTTTTTTGCCGGGCCTTTTTTTTTCGTATGGTTTCCCCGATGGCGGTCAGGCTCGCTTTCGGATGCCGGCTCCTCTGATCCCATCATCTCCGCCATCCACAATTTTTTCTCGAACGTGCCGGATTCCAGGACCGTCGCCCCATTGGCTTCGGCAAAACGGCCAATATCCCTGTCGTTGCTGACGATGACCGCTTTTTCCTTCTCCCGGCGCGCCATTTTCTTTATCAGGGCATCTGCGGTTTCCCCATGCCGGGAAAATTTTATCCCCACCCCCTTCCAGGAGGTGTTGGCATCCGGAAAAAAATATTTTGGGGACCCGTCAAAAACCAGCGTGACCTTATGCCGCTTAACCCGCCTGTATTCAACCAGCCGCTCGACAAGGGCTTCCCGGCCGAACTCCAGCGCCTGGCGTTCAAGATCGCGCAGCGCTTCGGATTGCCGGATAAAATTGTACCCGTCGATGATCACGTGTAACGACATGACAGAATACTCACGGCGGGGCAAAGCGGCCGTTGCCGATCCCTCGCACACGGCAGCGGCGGGCATGGCTTCCGGAACCGGCCCCGCTACGAATCGTTGGCTTTCAGCAATGACAGGATCCGGTCGAAATCATCATCGCCGTAAAATTCAATTTCCAATTTTCCTTTTTTCCCGCGCCGCATGATCCTGACTTTTGTGCCAAAAAACCGGCCGAGGTCTTCCTGTATGCCGGCGTAATGGATGTCATCCGGCATGGCTGGCACCGGTTCGAAGGGATATTTCGCCCGGTCGTTGAGACGCTTCACCAGTTTTTCGGTCTCCCGGACGGACAATCGACCGCTGATGATCGTCTGCAGGG
>JAWOAV010000077.1:0-9332 GCA_046498365.1 Desulfosalsimonadaceae bacterium | reverse complement strand
CGAAAATACAGTCTTGCCAATACCCTCCATTCCCGGATATATTTCATCAAGGGAAATGAACTCTTCTTGAGCACAAGCAATAGATTGAATCAAAACTGTACATAAAATAAGCAAAATAAAGAAATAGAAAAGAACTGAATTCGTTTTTTGCCTTATTTTATTCATTCTAAAAGATAACAAAATAAACATTTCGTATTCAACTTTCTTAAAAATTTTATTAATAATCCCAATCGGTTAACGTTGTGTGCTACTAATCAAACCCTGTTTTAACAAATGAATTTGATCCAATACCTTTCCGGCACCTAAGGCTACACAAGATATCGGATGAAGGAAATGGACCGGCTGGTGAAGGTGATGGAACGGCTCCGCGGGCCCGGGGGATGCCCCTGGGATGCCGCGCAGAATCACAAGAGCATGATAAAAGGTCTTATTGAAGAGGCATACGAACTTGCGGACGCCATTGAAAATGAAAACGCCGACGAAATGATGGAAGAGCTGGGCGACGTTTTGCTCCAGGTCGTTTTTCACAGTATCATTGCGGCGGAAGAGGGAGAGTTTACCCTCAACGATGTCGCCAACTGCCTGGCTGACAAGCTGATTTACAGGCATCCCCATGTTTTCGGGGAGAAACAGGTGAACGGCGCAGAGGAAGTCATCGTCAATTGGGAGAAGTTGAAGCGGAAGGAAAACGGCAAAAGAGATCGGACGTCGATTCTTTCCGGAATCCCCGAAACCCTGCCGGCACTCCTTTACGCCCTGAAAATCCAGTCTGCCGCAAGCCGCGTGGGCTTTGACTGGGACGACGTAACCGGGGTTATCGAGAAAATAAGAGAAGAAATCGATGAACTCACAGAGGCTGCAGCCGCCAATGCCGCCGACCGGATGGAAGATGAGATCGGCGATATGATGTTTTCCGTGGTCAACCTTGCCCGGAAAATAAAGGTGGACCCGGAAGCGGCCCTCCGGCGGACCAGTAAGAAGTTTGCGACGCGCTTTGTTGACATCGAACAGGCCGCCAGGGAAAAAAATATCCCTGTTTCGGAGATGCCCATGGACGAAAAGGAGCGGGTGTGGCAGGCGGCCAAGCGTCGATAGTGATTACCCCTTATGCCACCAGCACCAGGCCCATCAGCATGCCCCGTTTGACGGATTCGGGCTCACATTGCGCACCGATGGGAAAAACCTGCCAGCCGTTCTTTGCCGCCAGCCTGAAAGCGTCGATGCCGGCGCTTTCCATGGACGGGGCGCTCATTTCCGGGTTTTTGCACTCCCCACTGCCGTTGAGCTCCTGGCAGGTTTTTTCCGAAAAGCATAAAATGTCCTTGCAATTGCTGGCGGAAAATCCTTCCGTCCGATGAAACCCTATTTCCATTGCTTTTTTTCGGACCATGCGGACCAGGGTGTATACGAGCATGTAATGCCCCCCGAGGCTGAAGAGATTCCCCGCTTCATCGGCCTTCCCGGATGTGATGACGCTGCTGAGGTTTTTTGCGGCAATAATAGCCGATTCCACACGGACGTGGAAAAAAATTGCCTGTTTGTATTGTTCCAGGATGCTTTTGGTCTTTTCAAGGGGGTACCCGTAGGGCGGGCAGCGGCCGCATCTTCCGGACATGTAGCATTTTGGAATCATGCATTTGAAACGAACCCTGGGGTCAACCGGGATATCCGCCGCACAGATAATCCTGGCGCCGGATGCGCCGTGCGTCACTGCCAGGTTTCGGAGAATTTCCATTTTTTCAGGCTCGGGATTGCCCGGGATCATTTCGTCCATTTGCATTTTTTTCAGATTATGCCACCATCACAAGCCCCGATAGAAATGGGCGGTCAGGATCCGGTTGGGGCAAGTGCGCCTTCCATGCCGTTTTCAGAGGGTCTACCCCGACCGCGGACATAGACGGCCTGCTTTTGTAAGGGGCGGTGCAGCCCTTTGCCACGACGACGGCACTACATTGGCCTTCTTCCATGCAAAACACGCTTCTGCAATTTCCGGCCGCAAAACCCATTGCCAGGTAGTGGCCCATATAAAACGCGGCAGATTCGACAGCCGATACGATTTCATGTATTTTCCGGTACGCGGCCAGATGGTTTTTGTCGGCTTCGGGAGTATCCCCGTCATCAGGCAGGTCGACATCCACATCGATATACAGGAAAATGCCCTTGTCATATGCAAAAAGGGCTTCTTTCAGGTCATCGATGGGGAAATCCAGAGGCCAGCAGATCGACGGAAGATCCGGAGCCGTTTGGGTCATATTGCGGTGTTTATCGCCAAAAACGAGGTCTTCCGGTCCTATTACAGCCGTTCCGGCTGCACCCCAGTCCAAGGCCTTGGTGCAAAGTGTGTTTATTTCAGCCGCCAGGCGTGACGGGTCGTTTTCGGCTCGTATGGGGTGGATGGTTTCGGGAATGATAAAAGGGCTTGGCTCCATGGCGACAATTCCTGATGCCTGTTTTACCTGCCTTGATGCACTGCGCGTCCAACGGCGTTTTTTTCTTGAGAAAATTCGCAAAAAAAACTAAGTGGGTCTTTTGGGCTTGAATCACAATTGACGGCTTCGTAAAAGTCCAATATCTGCGTTGCGCAAAATTTTTGAAGAATCTCACGTACGGCTAAGTACTATCGATTCTTCAAAAATTATACGCGCCTTGTTCTTGAACATTTTACAAAACCGTCTGAAAACGACTTTTTACGAATTCATCACAATTACCGTTGTCCTAAAAAGTATTGGGCAAATTCCAGCTGTCAAGGATAAAAATGACCGATATCGTTTGAAGAGGGTTTCAGCAGAGGCATATGTTCAGATATAAACATCTGTTTGTTATAAATTTTTAAAGAGCCTGTTTATGTTGCAGCCCGCCGTATTTTATGACAAGCGGGCGGCGATCGTGTTTCCGGGGGCTCGCAACATAGACCACAATCGTTTACATATTGCAGGAAGGGGAAAAAGCGAAAATGAAAGTATTGGTCAGTGACAATCTTGGTGAAATGGGGATCAAGATTTTTCAACAGGAAGGGGTTGATGTGGATGTGCAAACCGGTTTGACCCCTGACGTATTAAATGGAATTATCGGCGATTATGACGGGCTCGTTATCCGGAGCGCGACAAAAGTGACGGCCGATCTGCTGGAAGCGGCGAAGAACCTGAAAGTAGTCGGCCGCGCGGGTATCGGACTGGACAATGTGGATATTCCCGCCGCCACCAAAAAAGGTGTGGTGGTGATGAATACACCGGGCGGGAACGTGGTCACCACGGCCGAGCACGCCATTGCGTTGATGATGGCCGCAGCCCGCAACATCCCCCAGGGAACCATGTCGCTGAAGGCGGGTCGCTGGGATAAAAAGCATCTTCAGGGGCGTGAATTGACCGGAAAGACCATTGGGGTGATCGGGTTTGGAAAGATCGGCTCGGTTGTGGCGGATCGGGCAAGGGGCCTGAAGATGCGGGTAATTATTCATGACCCGGTCATTTCCCCTGAAGCGGTTGCAAAGCAGGGTTTTGAATCCGTTCCCCTTGAGGAACTATACAGCCAGTCGGACTTTATAACGGTTCATGTTCCCAAAACTCCGAATACAGCCAACATGATCAGCCGGCAGGCATTCGAAAAAATGAAAGACGGCGTCATGCTCATCAACTGCGCCCGCGGCGGAATCGTGGATGAAGGCGCTCTTTGCGATGCGTTGAAATCGGGCAAAGTATCCCGGGCGGCGCTCGATGTTTTTGAAACAGAACCCCCGCCTGCGGATCACCCGCTGCTGGCGCTGGACAACCTGATTGCGACACCCCATCTGGGCGCCTCGACGCTTGAGGCGCAGACAAACGTTGCGGTGGCCGTTGCCAACCAGATCGTCGCCTACCTGAAGCACAACAACATCGTAAATGCCGTAAACGTGCCGTCTGTCTCCGGGAAAACCCTTGAAAAACTGGGCCCTTTTCTTCATGTGGCCGACCGTATGGGAAGCATGCAGGCCCAGTTTGCAGCCGGGCAGATCAAAGAGGTCCGCATCGATTACAAGGGGGATTTTCAGGATATGGATCTGACACCGGTGACCACTGCTTTTGTGAAAGGGCTGCTCGATTATCTGGTCCCTCACAATGTCAATTCGGTCAATGCCCTGGCGATAGCAAAGGAAATGGGGATCAAGCTGATGGAGTCGTCATCCCTTGAATCGGATGAATTCGTCAACCTGGTCAATGCAAAGGTCGTGACCACCGAGGGGGAATGCAATGTGGCCGGCACGATTTTCGGCAAAACCGATGCGCGGATCGTGCGTATCGACGATTTCCGGATCGAGATCATACCCGAAGGGCATCTTGCCCTTATCCACAACCTGGACCGGCCCGGGGCGATCGGCGCCATCGGCAACAAACTCGGCGAAAACAATATCAATATTTCACGGATGCAGGTGGGCAGACAGGTGGGCGGGGACAACAACGTCATTCTGATCCGCACGGACAGCCCCATTACAGCGGAAGTGGCCGAGCAGATTCTGGCCCTTGAGCAGGTGAAATCAATCAAGCTGTTTGAATTATAGGCACAAGAGGATCGATTTCAGGCGCATTCGGCTGCAAGGTCCGTTGAAAACGCTTTTACCGGGGTCGGTATCGGGGTCGTTTTTTTACATTCGACGCCGATACCGACCCTGAAAACCAAACCGGAGCACCTGTTTTCCTGCCCGGGGAAAGCCCTTCTTTTATTCTTCCATATAAATAATATCGGCTCCCTTCGGAATCTCGAATTCAAAAAGGGAAGAGTCCATATCGGATGAAAAGCGTAAGTTTTCAAAGGCGATCGTCGTGGTGTCGCCGTAGGCGTTTTCTGTGACGACCTGTTCGATTTCCGTCGTCTCCTTGTTGACTTTCAGGTAAATGGCTGAAAGTTCGTAATGTCTTTCCCGGGGGACCAGTTCCAGCCGCCAGTGGGATTCTGTGTCGCTTGCCATGCCGATGTCAAAGGCTTCGGTGATAAGGCCGAAGTTGGAGAGGAAACCGGCCCCTTTGCCGCCCCCGAAGTATTTCGCCGCATCCCCCTTGACTACCTGGTTTTCTTCCGGGCGATGGATCCACAGCGTTTCACCGTCGGTGACAATGACGTGCCTGTCCGGAAAGCGGTATTCCCATCGCATCCGGCCCGGATGGTTGAACCATGCCTTTCCGCCGGCCGTATCGGATATGTCCAGTGCAGAAAGAGTGGATTCCTGGTGAAAATCAGCGGAGAAATTTTTCCCTGCATACCGGTCCTTCAAGGCGTCGACGATCGATATCAATTCCGATCCGTCGGGTTCCTGGCCGCCATGGGCGGACGAATGCGGGGAGAGTGCCGCTACGATCAGCAGCATAGCGGCGGCTGCAAGAATTCGTTGTATCATCAGGGCGCTATCCTTCCTGTAATGTTGACGACTTCTCAAAAAGTCCAAGATCAAGACTTTTTACGAATCCATCAATGTTGAATTTGCATGGAAAATCTTTGTACAAAAAATCTTATCAAAGATCCGCCGGTTTCAAAAGAAATTCCTTGTATGGCCGGTTATAAATAAAGATATTATCCGCCATGCCGGCAGCCGAAAGCGATAAATCGTTGAATCTGCGGGAATTTTAGCGCACACGCCTCCTTGTTTTTTGCTTGACATAAATTTACCGGTTTGATACGAAATCTGTTTTGGGCAATTAATTAGAACGGCTTTAAAGGGCCTGCAGCAAAGGTTTCGCTGTGCCTGCAGAGCAGTTTATCTTAAATTACAGTAGTTTCTAAACAGCGAACAACACCGCAGTAGCAACTGTTGCGCCTTGCATGTCTGTCTGCGGGTGTTTTCATCGATGTTTTTTTCGTTTCTGGTTTTAAACTCATATAGTCAGGAGGTTATCATGCAAAGAAGGATTTCGAAAGCGGCCGTTATTGGTTCAGGTATAATGGGTGGCGGGATTGCCGCTCTACTTGCCAGTGCCGGCATTAAGACGTTGCTCTTGGACATTGTTCCGTTCGATCTCAAGGACGAGGAAAAGAACGATCCCAAGGCCCGAAACCGAATGGTCCAGCAAGGGTTTGACAATGCGGTCAAATCAAAGCCGCCGCTGTTCATGGACGCCAAAACGGATTCCCAGCTGGTCTCTATCGGCAACTTGGAAGACGATTTCGACAAGCTTTCCGACTGCGACTGGATCGTGGAAGTGGTCGTGGAAAATCTCAAGATCAAGCAGGAACTGTTCAAGAAGATCGACGGTGTGCGCAAATCCGGGTCCGTGGTCAGTTCCAATACTTCCGGTATTCCCCTGCAAGACATGTCCCAGGAGCTTTCCGCGGACATGAAAAAACATTTTCTGGGAACCCACTTTTTCAATCCGGTGCGTTACATGCATCTTCTTGAAATCATTCCCGGACCCGAAACCGATGCCGACGTTTTGACGTTTATGGCCAATTTCTGTGAAAAATACCTTGGCAAGGGGATTGTCTGGGCAAAGGATACCCCCAACTTCATTGGCAACCGGATCGGTATCCAGGGAATGGGCAAGGCCATGAACGCCATGCTGGAGCATGGTTTGACCATCCCCGAAGTGGACGCCATCTTTGGGCCGCCTATGGGGCGCCCCAAGACTGCAACTTTTAAAACAGCCGACCTGGTAGGCCTCGATACCATGTATCATGTGGCCAAGAATTGCTACGATGCCTGCCCCGATGATGAAGCGCGGGAAACCATGGCGCTGCCGGATTTTGTCAAGCAAATGGTCGACAACAAGATGCTCGGTAACAAGACCAAGGGCGGATTTTACAAGAAAGAGCTCACCCCGGAATGGAAAACCCTCCGCAAGGTGATCAACCCCCAGACCATGGAATACGAAGAGTACGGCAAAGCGGATTTTCCGTGCCTGGCGGAAGCAAAGAAAAAGAGTTCGCTTCCGGAAAAGATTCAGGCGGTTGTGTACGGTGATGACAAGGGGGCCAAGTTCGCATGGGATGTAACCGCGAGCGGATTGATTTATTCCGCCAACCGTATCCCTGAGATTTCCGATACCATCGTTGACATCGACAACGCCATGAAATGGGGATACAACTTCGAAATGGGCCCCTTTGAAACATGGGATGCCATCGGAGTCAAGAAGTCAGTTGAAAAAATGGAGGCAGAAGGGCGCCCCGTTCCGGAAAAAATCAAAAAGTTTCTGGCCGACGGTAATGAAACCTTTTACAAGATCGAAGGCGGCAGGAAGTATTTCTATGATTTCGCATCGGGGAGCTATAAACCGGTTCCGGTCAGCGATAAAGAGATCAGCCTGTATAACCTGCGCCAGGAAAACAAGGTGGTCAAATCCACGGCCTCCTGCTCCCTTATCGATCTTGGCGACGGGGTTTTCGACCTTGAGTTCCATTCCAAGATGAACGCCATCAACAAGGAAATGATCGATTTCATGGCGGAAGCGGGCGACTACGTGGACAAAAACGGTGTGGGGATGGTTATCGGCAACCAGGCCTCCGGCATGCCTGCACCCTTTTCCGCCGGCGGCGATCTTGCCTTCATGCTGGGCCTGGCCAAAGCGGGCAAGTTTTCCGAAATTGATGATTTCATCAAAGATGTTCACCTGGGCATCATGAATACCAAGTATTCCTCCTTCCCGGTGGTTGCCGCCCCCTTTGGGCTGGCGCTGGGCGGCGGGTGCGAAGTCTGCCTGTCATCGGACAGGATGGTCGCCAATGCAGACCTGTTCATGGGTCTTGTGGAAATCGGCGCCGGCCTGGTGCCGGGCGGATGCGGCATGATCCACTTGTGGCAGAATTATATCAAGTATATTCCAAAGGTTGCTAAAATTACCGATCATGCGGGATTTTTCATCCAGGCGTTCATGTGTGTAGCCCAGGCCAAGGTTTCCAGCTCGGCGGCCGATGCCCGCAACAAGGGCTACCTCAGGCCGGATGACCGTATTGTCTATAACAAGGACAACCTTATCGGCGAGGCCAAGAAAGAAGTTCTGAAAATGGTCGATGACGCGTATGCGCCTCCGATCAAGCAGAAATTTCCGGTATTCGGACGGGAAGCCGTAGGCATGATCCACGCTGAAATGCTCAACATGCGCTCCGGCGGCTACATTACCCCGCATATGGAAACCATAGCCAAAAGGGCGGCCTACTGCATGGCCGGCGGTGATGTTCCGGCGGCAACCCCGGTGAGCGAAGAATATCTTATGAAGCTCGAGCGGGAAGCCTTTGTCGATCTTTGGAAAACCGAAGAAACGCAGAAAATGGCAGAGCACATGATGACCACCGGGAAGCCCTTGTTCCTGTAAATTACGGCACTATTGCCCGAACGAAATAACCTGTATTGTTTAGGAGGATATAAAGATGAAAGAAGCCTATATCGTCACATCGCTCCGCACCCCGGGATGCCGCAGGGGAAAAGGAGCTTTCGCACAGACGAGACCGGAAGACCTGTTGAATACGGTACTGAAAGCCGTTATGGAAAAAACCCCGCAAATCGAGAAAAAGGATGTGGAAGACCTGATGATCGGGTGTTCTTTTCCCGAAGCGCAGCAGGGGCTCAACATCGGCCGCGTCCTGGCCCAGATGGCGGGATTTCCCGATGAGACATGCGGCGCTACTGTAAACCGTTTTTGTTCTTCAGGTCTTGAAGCAATCGCGCTTCAGGCCATGCGGATCAAGAGCGGTTGGTGCGATGTCGCCATCGGCGGAGGCATTGAATCCATGTCCATCGTTCCCATGGGCGGCAACATGCCGCGTCCCCATCCGAAGATGGCCCGGGAGAATCCCGATGTGTATATTTCCATGGGGATTACCGCGGAAAACGTGGCCAACCGGTATAATGTCAGCCGCGAAATGCAGGACGAATTCGCCTATCATTCGCAGATGAAAGCGGCAAACGCAAAAGCAAAGGGGCTTTACAAGGAGCTTGTCCCAACCCCGGCATCCCGGTTTGTTGAAAAGAACGGGGATTGGGTGGAAGAAACGTTCACGCAGGATTTTGACGACGGCATTCGGGAGGCCACCACTGCGGAAGGTCTTGCCAAGCTTCGTCCGGCATTTGCCGCAAACGGATCCGTCACGGCCGGGAATTCCTCCCAGACCACCGACGGCGCGGCGGCCACGCTGGTTATGAGCGAAGAGGCGGTCAAGAAGTATAACGTCACGCCCATTGCCCGAATTGTCGGCTACACCGTTGCGGGCTGCAGGGCGGATGAAATGGGCGTTGGGCCCGCCTACGCGGTCCCCAAGGTACTCAAGATGACGGGGCTCAAGGTGGAGGATATCGGTCTGTTTGAACTCAACGAAGCGTTTGCCTCCCAGGCCATTTATTCCATGCAGCAGCTCGGTCTCTATGATGACAAGAG
>JAWOAV010000039.1:0-8424 GCA_046498365.1 Desulfosalsimonadaceae bacterium | reverse complement strand
GGCGAAACCGGCACCGGCAAGGAGTTGGCGGCACGGGCGATTCACAACTCAAGCCCCCGGTGCAAAAAACCGTTTATCGCCATCAATTGCGGTGCGCTGCCGGATACGCTCCTTGAATCGGAGCTGTTCGGATACAAGGCAGGCGCGTTTACCAATGCTGTAAAGGACAAGCCGGGACATTTTGCCATGGCCGAAGGCGGGACGATTTTTCTCGATGAAATCGGGGATACCAGCCCGGCATTCCAGGCAAAGCTGCTGCGGGTCATCGAGGAAAAAGAGTTTCAGCCGTTGGGGGGAACCAAAAAAATTGCGGCGAACGCGCGCATCATTGCCGCAACCAATAAAGACCTGTCCACCATGGTGGAAAAAAAAACGTTCCGGCAGGACCTGTATTATCGCATCAACGTGGTCCGCCTGAAACTACCGCCGCTCCGGGACCGGATGGAAGACATCCCCCTGCTGATCGATTACTTTATCAACAAATTCAACAAGATCCGGGGAAAAGCAGTCCAGGGGCTGGCGCAAGAGGCCCTCGGGGCGCTCATGTCCCACGATTTTCCGGGCAATATCCGGGAACTCGAAAATATTATGGAGCACGCCTTTGTGCTCTGCTCGGAAGGCAATATCGGACTGCAGCACATGCCGGGCTACCTCTCTTCACCGCAGCACGGTCTCGACAGCGGACATTCAATGAAAAAGGACCCGGTGAAATCCGCCGAGATAAAAGCCATCATGGACGCCCTGCAGCGGCACGGCTACAACAGAAAAGCCGCGGCCGCCGAACTCGGCATGCATAAATCCACGCTGTTTCGCAAAATTCACAAGCTGGGCATCCAGCTCCCCGAAGTGGACGGGCGTTCCCAAAGCGCCAAAAACCGGCCATAAGGCCTTACTATAACCCATCTCAACATTCGGATTGCGGTTCAAAGTCGCGGCGCCCTTCCGACCAGTCATCGAAAACAAAAACCCTTTTTTTTATATCAACGGTACAATATTGGCACTCGACCCCTTGAGCCGGGCCGTGATGAGCAGCCCCGCGGATTGAATCGGATTGACCTTCGACATCCGGAGCGGATGGACGCCCATCTGTTTGCACAGACCGTAGACGGTCATCGCAAGATCGTTGCACCCCGGGCTCATGGTCACGTTGCGCCTTCCCAGACGGTCTTCGAGGGCAACCCCGTGATCCTCGATGGCGCAGCTGCCCGCGATGTGGACCCTGCCGGAAATCCTTTCCACCACCCCCCGGTCGATGCCTTTTCCCATGAGGATGGTGAAACCGCCTCTCCCCCCATGATCCCGGTAGATCATCTCCACCACGCTCTCGGTATTGCGGCGGCACCCCTCCTTGCAGCAGCGCTTTGCCCCCCTTACGATGGTCAGGTCCGGCGGATAGTCGTCAATCAGTTCGCAGGTCAGATGTTTTTTGCGCTCCTCGAACAGGGGCTGGTTGATGATATCGATGCGCGCAAGCTCACCGATGCCGATGCCGGTAGCGCGACTGCGCTCCAGGTGCTGGACGTCCTCCGGCTGAAAACCCATCAGTGCGGCCCCCACCACGTCAACGGCCAGGGGGTCGGGGCCGCCGATGAGCAGGTTCATGGGGACCACGCATTTGTCCTTATTATAGGTCGTGGGGTAATGGCCGTGGGTGGTGGCGATAAGCCCGTCGATAAGGGCAAAATCCGGCCGCAGGACGCGATAGATATCCGCGAACTTCTGGTGGAGACGGTAATTGTGGTCCGCAATGCGGCTTTTCTGATGCACGAGCCCGAACTGGTTCTTGATGGAAAGCGTCACCTGGGACATGGAGTGGGTCTTCAGCTTGGGCAGGGAAAGGTACAGGTTCTCCTCCCCGTGTTCGATAAGCCGTTCAAAAACAAAGCGCGATATATCCACAAACGCCTCGATGCCCGCCAGAAATATCGGAACGCCCGGCGTTTCATCCAGGTATACCGGGACGGCGCCGGTTTCCCTGCAGACCCGGAGGTAGCCCGTGGCCTTGAAAACCAGGCGCGTGAAATTGGCCTGGGTGCAGTTCTCCATGACATAGACGGTGCGCGCCCCGCATTGTTGAAAATACAGGATGGTTTCCCGGAGCACCTCCGGGTCGGTATATACGTTTGCTTCGCAGCCCACGCCATTGACCTTGATGTATACATCCCGGCTGGCGCGCAGAAGCTGTTCTCCGCCACCGAAATGCCTGAAGACCTCGCCCACGCCCCCTGCAATCCCCCCTTTGGCGTCTGCGAGAATCACTTCCGATCGGTCATTGTCCATGCAGGCCTCCCCTCCCTGGCATTATGGAATGCGCACAAGAGCGCCTTTTCTGGTTCATCTCCGCTGCGGGATTTCATCCAGGGCGAGCTGGCCTCCCGGGTTCATGATGTTTTTCGGATCAAAATGGCGCTTCAGGGCCCGAAGGACCGCCATCTGCTCCGGGCCGAGGTGGTCTTCCATCCAGGGGGCGAGGAGCCGCCCCACGCCGTGGTGGTGGCTCAAGGTGCCGCCGTATTCCGCGATCTTGTCGATGATCCCCGCCTGGAAACGGACATATTCCTCCAGATCCATTCGCGCGATGAAAATAAAGTACAGGTTGGTCCCCTGGGGATAGAAATGCGAGGCATGCGTCATGCACATGGTTGCCGGACGGCTCTTCACAAAGGCGCGCACCCCTTCATGCAGGCGGTGCAGGTTGTCCCAGGTGACGGAGGCCTCCAGGGTGTCGATGAGGATGCCGAAGTCGTTCAGGTCCTCGCGCATGTAGGGTTCTGTATACCTTGTCTTTTCCCATTTTTTCACGGCATAGCCGGTAAGATAGATTCCGCCGTGTTTCCGTGCGATCCGCCGGATCTTTCGGGCCACCAGCCGGGTAAAATCCCGGTCTCCCTCGGTATTGCCCAGACACAGGCACCGCTTCATCGGCAAGCATCCGCGGCGCTGTAAATAAGCGTCCACGAAACCGGGCATGCCGTATAATTTCAAGCCCCGGTCGGTCTCCTCGGGGTCGGAGATACGATAGACGGCGGGCTTGCCGAACTCGGACTGCATGATTTCCCGGCTGGCATTCACCGCAGCCTCCCAGGTCGGGTACATGAAACTGAAGCGCCGCCGGTTTTCGGGCATGTACCGGAAAATTTTCATGGTGACCTCGACCAGAATGCCGAAGGTGCCTTCCGACCCCTTCATGATGTCGTTCACCTTGGGGCCGGTGGCTGTGGCGGGATATTCCAGCGTCTTGAACGACCCGGCCGGGGTGACGTATTCCTGGCTGAACACGATGTCATAGGCGTCCCCGTAATAGGTGGAGGCCTGTCCCGATCCCAGGGTGACAATCC
This sequence comes from Desulfosalsimonadaceae bacterium, assembly GCA_046498365.1. GTDB lineage: Bacteria > Desulfobacterota > Desulfobacteria > Desulfobacterales > Desulfosalsimonadaceae > B1SED10-16. The sequence goes on along the minus strand of JAWOAV010000039.1, from coordinate 5,086 downwards.
AGCCGCCCACCGTGGAAAACTCGAAGGACTGGGGAAAATGGCCGCAGGTGTAGCGCAGGCAGCACCCGAAGCGCTCGGGAGCGTTGTTGAGGGCTTCTTCGTAGGCGGGGCCGAACATACCCGGCTGCACGCAAGCGGTCTGGTTGCGCTCGTTGACCGACAAGAGCTTGTTCATGTGTGTGCTCATGACGAGGGAAACGCCCCCCTTGACCGGACGGCACCCGAAATTGACGGAGGAGCCGCCGCTGTAGACCGTTACGGGGATTTGTTCGGCATCGCAGTATTCGACAATTTTTCGCACGTCCTTTTTGTCCCGCGGATGAACGGCCACGTCTGCCACCTGCCGGACGACCCCCCGGCGGAGTTCCAGGATCTCTTCAGAGGTCTGGCCCGAGGCGTATTTCACGCGACTGTAGTCGTCCACGCTGACATTGTCGCTCCCCACGATGGCCGAGAGCGCCTCGATCTGTTCGGGCGTCAGCGCCGGCGGGCGATCCAGGACCACCGGGGCATTGCCTTCATTCTGCCTCCGGACGAAATCAGCGTCCGTCATCTGGAATTCCTGTTTCATCATCTCGACCCACGCATCGCTGGGATGCTTGAAGTGCGCCGGATCACCGTATTTGGCGATGGACCGGAACGTACCGGGCGCAGCCGCCTTTTCCGACCAATCCGGTCTGAACGGGATTTTTTTCATGGAATGCTCCTTTTTGAATTGCCGACCTCCCGGCCTTATGACCTCCCCGCCCGGGCTCCCTGAGCGCCGCTTCCGCGTACAGATGCCTATCCAGCCGGCGTTGGCAGGGAATCGCCAATCACCAGACCCTTATGGCGAAACCGTTTTGGGCATTTGCCGGAAGATTATTTCCATTTTTCTGGTAGCCGATATAAAAGGGATGGAAAAAAGTTTCCCCGCAGGCAAGGGCGACCTCAAGATCCCTGAGCAGCCTTTTTCTTTCTGCCGGCAGCTCACCGGAACGGTCGATGGAATTGGTGCGCGGTATATGCGTCCTTCACAGCACATAAACAGGCCCCAGGCGCTTGGAGTAAACCCGGCAAAGGGGCCAATCAAAAGAGCCCACCATTAATGATGTTAATGATGGGCTCTTTACTGGCACCGTTTATCTCACCGGTTTTTTGATAATGGCTGAGGGTCCAGGATTCGAACCTGGGTTAACGGGGCCAGAACCCGCCGTCTTGCCGCTAGACCAACCCTCAAAAACAGATATAAAATAACAAAATAAGGAAGCGTGTCAAGCCAAATTTTTCAGGCGGAGATGCCGGTTTTGCCGGACATGGCCGCAATACACCTTTCAATGCGGGAGATGGTTTCCGCTTTGCCCAAAACCGCAATCATTTCAAAAATACCGGGGCTGACCGTTTTTCCGACCAGGGCGAGGCGCAGCGGCTGGGCGATCTTGCCAAAACCGAGTCCGGTTTCCGCCATGATTTTCTGGAAGACGGGCTCAAGGCTTTTTTCGTCAAACGCATCCTGCTCCCGGAGCGCCGCGGCGAGCTTTTCCAATGTCTTGATATTTTCCGGCTGCAAAAATTTCTTTGCCCCCTTTTCATCATAGGACTTCGGGGCAATATAATAAAATTCCGCGCCGTCGGCCATTTCCACAAAGGTCTTGCTGCGTGCCTTGAGCGTAGCGATCACCCGGTAGAGATATTCATCCTCCCGGGCGTCGATCCCCTTTTCCGACAAAAACGGCAGAAGGTGCACGGCGAGCTTTTCCTCCGGTGCATTATGGATATGCCGGGCGTTTAATGCCAGGAGTTTTTCGGGGTTGAACACCCCTGCGGATTTGCCCACGTTCTTGAGGGAAAATTTTTCAACGAGTTCTTCTTTCGTGAAAAACTCCTGGTCCCCGTGGGACCAGCCCAGACGGACCAGGTAATTCAGAAGGGCATCGGGATAATACCCCATGTCCCGGTAGGCCGTAACCGACATGGCGCCGTGGCGTTTGCTCAGGCGGGCCCTGTCGTCGCCAAGGACCATGGGCACATGCCCAAAAACCGGCACGCTCGCGCCCAGGGCGCGGTACAGTAGAATCTGCCGGGGCGTGTTGCTGATATGGTCGTCGCCGCGAATGATCGTGTTGATTCCCATGGTGATGTCGTCTACAACCACCGCCAGGTTGTACATGGGGCTACCGTCGCTGCGCCGGATGATGAAATCATCGATTTCAGCGTTTGAAAAAACGATATTTCCCCGGATCACGTCCTCCAGAATCGTATTTCCGGCGCCAGGCGTTTTAAACCGGACCACCGCATCGGGCGACGCGGGAAGGCCCTTTTCACGGCAAGTGCCGTCGTACCTCGGGTTCTCCCCCCTTGCCTTCGCCGCCTGGCGCATCTCTTCAATGCGCTGTGCCGAACAGGTGCAGTAATAGGCGTTTCCGGACGCGATCAGTTGATCCACATGCGCGTGGTATATGTCATAGCGCTGGGACTGGTAATAGGGCCCCTCGTCATAATCGATCCCCAGCCACTGAAGGGCGTCGAATATGGCGTCCACCGATTCCTTGGTGGAGCGGGCCGCGTCGGTATCCTCGATTCTGAGGATAAATTTACCCCCGTTATGGCGGGCATAAAGCCAATTGAAAAGCGCTGTGCGGGCGCCCCCGATATGCAGGTACCCGGTTGGACTCGGGGGAAAACGGGTAATTATGGTATCCATTTATAATAATTCCTGTTCATGATTCAAAAACAGCCACTATGGATAGCGCTATTTCCCAGATTCATAAAATTTTTTAAAATACCCTACAAATTTTTTAAAATCAAGGGGCCCGTTGAAAATACTTCCCTTAAATCCCTTGACATCACAAGCGATTTAACATACTAGAGTAATACTCTTTTTGAATTTAAATGCTAAATTTTATAGTAAAATATCAAATAGTTAGGAGATAAGCACCATGGCTGTGCCCAAGCGAAAAGTGTCAAAAAGCCGGCGCGACAAGCGTCGGACCCATCAAAAAATCAGCGGACCCAACGTGGCATCCTGCGCACAATGCGGGGAGCCCGCCATGCAGCATCATGCATGCCCGGAATGCGGCAATTACAGGGGCAGAAGCGTCCTGGAAAAAGGCGAATAAACGCCGTTCGCCTGACTGTACCGGCCTGAAAGCGACCGGCATGGATGCGCCGTGGCATGGTGCAAGGGTTACCCCCGGTTACCCCCATGGACAACCACCTGAAACGAACGATCATCGCTGCCGGCGGGCACAGGGGGATCGGCCGATGGGTATGCCGGGCAGATGCAGGTGAGAACGCCTGCATCTTTTATTATATGGCGATTCCGTATTACGGGGCGATCCCGGCTGAAACCGGGCGTATGTACGCACGTCTCAGTCAAGCCGGAATTCCGGTGGGCTCATAGCGGGGCCGGACACCGATACATCGTTGATATACTACATTACACTTCTGGGAGTTGACAATATGACCATCGAAGAAAAAGTCAAAAAGCTCATTTCCGAAAAGCTGGAGGTCGATTATAACGATGTTGTACCCCAGGCGTCGCTGATCGATGATCTGGGGGCCGATTCCCTTGCACTGGTAGAGCTGATCATGACGATGGAGGAGGAATTTGACATCGAGGTACCCGATGACGACGCCGAAAGACTGGTTACCGTAGAAAACGCCATCACCTACATCAAGGAAAAAACGTCCGCCTGACTTTCTCCGGTGCACTTTTGCAGCGCCCATACATTCACGAAACGGCTGCGGAGAACGCTTCCTGTACCGGGCGTTGCAGATGGGATTGTTACCGCTGCCACAATTTGGGGGAAACAAACAGATGCCCTCTCTGATCATTGGTTCCGACCACGCGGGATATTCGCTAAAAGAAGCCGTCAAGCCGCTGCTTACCGAGCTCGGCTACGAAATCGAGGATGCCGGGCCCTTTGATGAAGCCTCGGTGGATTACCCGGATTTCGGCAACCACGTATCCCGGATGGTGGCAACGGGAGAGTGCGATTGCGGCATTCTGATCTGCGGAACCGGGCTTGGCATGTCCATGGTGGCGAACCGGTACCCGGAAATCCGGGCGGCGCTTTGCAACGACCTTTTTTCCGCCATCATGAGCCGGCGGCACAATGATGCCAACATCCTGGTCATGGGCGGCCGGGTGATCGGAGACGCCCTGGCGAATGAAATCGTCCGTGCCTGGGCGACAACCCCCTTCGAAGGGGGGCGGCATGCAGACCGGCTTGAAAAATTCGGCAGCTGCCAAGGGGCGGATACAAAAACGGTGTAAAAGATAAAAAAAAGGGCAAATGACGCGTATGAACAAGACAGACGATACTCAGCCGGACGTAGCTCAGATACAAACCGTTGATCCTGAAATTGCAGAAGCCATTTCCCTTGAATATCAACGCCAGAAAACCACCCTTGAACTCATCGCTTCCGAAAATATCGTCAGCCCTGCTGTAATGGCGGCACAGGCCAGTGTGATGACCAATAAATACGCGGAAGGGTATCCCGGCAAACGGTATTACGGCGGGTGCGAATACGTGGATATCGCCGAGAACAAGGCCATTGAACGCGCAAAAGACCTTTTTAACGCGGAATATGCCAATGTGCAGCCGCATTCGGGCTCCCAGGCGAACATGGCGGTATTTTTCGCGCTGCTGGAACCCGGCGATACCATCCTGGGGATGGACCTCTCCCACGGCGGGCACCTGACGCACGGCGCCGCAGCAAGCTTTTCCGGAAGGTTTTTCAATTTTTGCCACTACGGCGTTACAAATGATAAAGGGACCATCGATTACGAGCAGGTGGAAACCCTCGTGCAGGCCCATAAGCCCAAAATGATCATTGCCGGTGCCAGCGCCTATCCCCGGTTTATTGATTTCGAGGCCTTCGGCAAAATCGCGAAATCCGCGGGCGCCTGGTTCATGGTGGACATGGCCCATATTGCAGGCCTTATCGCCGCAGGGAAACACCCTTCCCCCCTTCCCCATGCAGACGCGGTCACATCGACGACCCATAAAACCCTGCGCGGCCCCCGGGGCGGCCTGATCCTTGCAAAAACCGACCTGGGGAAAAAACTGAACAGCCAGATTTTTCCCGGCATACAGGGAGG
>JAWOAV010000033.1:0-7088 GCA_046498365.1 Desulfosalsimonadaceae bacterium | reverse complement strand
GAACATACAATCGGTTTCACAAGGCCAGGGTATTTCCTTTTTTTTGTATGCAGGGGCGCCCGCAGGGGTGCCCCTGCAGATTCCTGTCAAATGGCGGCGGGATTCCATGAATCCATTTAAGGATGCTCGCGGCGCAGCGATTGGATGATATTGTCGAGCTGTTGAAGAAACCGTGACCGGTCGCGCTTGTTCAGAGGGGGCGGTCCGCCGGTTATTTCTCCGGCGCTGCGAAGCCCGGCCATGAGATCCCTGCCCGCCACTGCCATGCCGATATTGTCTTCGGTGAACGGCTTTCCGGTCGGACCGATAACGCGTGCCCCTTTTTTTATGCAGCGATCGGCAAGCGGTATGTCGGCAGTGACCACGAGATCTCCCGTTCGAATGTGTGCCACAATCCAGTCGTCTGCCGCGTCGAAGCCGTTGCTGACCACTTCCAGTGCAATCCGCTCGTCATCGGGCACCCGCATCCATGCGTTGGACACCAACGTGACGTTGAGACGGTATCGGCCCGCGACGCGGTAAACTTCCTGCTTGACCGGGCATGCGTCCGCATCTACAAAAATATGCATAAAATCAATACCCCTCCACGCCCGTAGCAACGACCACGGCCGGATCATAAAGGTTCAACACCGGCTTCGCCGGTTCGGTACGCCCGGTTCGGTACACAATGACGCATGCAAAACCGATGGTTCTTCCCCGGTCTTTTTCAAGGCTTTTTGCATCCTGCGAAAAGGCGGATTTTCCGGCAGATGAAAAAGAACAGGCCTCATAACCTATTTTGCGTCATACTATGGGTCAAATGACCTGCTGTCAACACTGTTCCGCTCCTTTAGGGACAGTATGGAATATACCGGTGGTTTGTGGTATGAAATGGTACTCTAAGGATACGATCCATGATGAAAAAAAACACCGGGAGCACAGAACATATCGATGCCATAAGACAAGGCACACGGATCCCGCCGCATCTGAAAGGCCTTTTCATGACGCTTCTGGGGGCCTTCTGCTTTTCTCTTATTCCGATATGGGTCCGATCCATTGAGGCCTATTCCTCGATGAGCATCGCTTTTTTCCGGGCAATATTCGGCATGGCCTTTCTGTTTTTATGGATCCTTCGCAGGTCGGAGGGGGCAGGGGCGATCGACTTCCGCCGGCTGACGTCGAAGGAGTTAATTGTTGTCGGCTGTATGGGCCTTTGTATGTGCATCACCCCGGTGACCTATTACCTGGCTATTGTGAAGACATCCGTTGCCAAGGCGGTTTTGCTGCATTATACCGCGCCGCTTCATGTGGCCATTTTAAGCCCTTTTCTCCTCAGGGAAAAAAATACCCCCCTGACCTGGTTTGCGGTAGGGGCGGGCCTGCTTGGAACGGCCCTTATCACCGAACCCGCGGGCCTCCTTAAAGGAGATGCAGAGGAAGTGATTGGCATTGTCAGCGCCCTGATATCAGGCATCGGGCTTGCGGGGATTTTTCTGTCCGGCAGGTTTCTGGCCGGAAGGCTTCCTTCGCAGATCCGGGCACTTTGGGGGTGCGTGATCGTTGCGATCCTTCTTTTTCCCTTCGGGATCATGGTTCCCGAAGGGTATTTCTGGCACAACCTTCCGTTTCTGTTTTTGCTGGGCACCGTTTCTCTGGCCATTCCGTATACGCTTTTTTTCAAGGGGGCCAATTACATCACCGCCCAGTCCAGTTCTGTGGTTTCGCTGTTTGAACCGGTCTGCGGCATCGGCATCGGGTTTCTGTTTTTTGGGGAGCGCCTTTCTTCTGCCGGCTTTGCGGGCGCAGGAATCGTTTTGATAAGTATCTATATTGCAAGCCGCAGATAAGCTTGCGTTGCATGTTTTACCCGTTTCATGAGCGATATGATACAAAGGCATACCACGATACCTCTCGCAATGATCGGCTCGTGCGTAGGCAAGTCTGTTCCGGTTTGTCCGGATATGCAAGCGGCTTGCATTGTGCTGACGGGGTTAGAAATATATAAATATAAAGGGCGTCCCCATTATGTTGTTACGTCGGATCCGTATGGTTAGTATTAAATAAGGCACGATGCCGATTGTAAATTCGTTGACATAATGGATACCCGTTTCATGGCTGTTGAGACAACTCCGCCGATAGACATCCGGCAGTGCGGCAAAATGGACTATGACGAGGCGCTTGCGCTCCAGCGGCAGATTGTTGGCGCACGGGCTGGCGGCGTCGTCCATGATACCCTGCTGCTGTTAACGCATCCGCCGACCTATACGCTGGGGCTGCGCGGCGGGGAAAACAATTTCCGTGTTTCCCCCAAAGTACTGGAAGCCGGCGGTGCGGTGGTCCGGCATGTCGATCGGGGAGGGGACGTTACTTTCCACGGGCCCGGCCAGCTGGTGGGATATCCGATTATGGACGTGCCGGCGCGTTGCGGAAACATCGGGTGTTACGTTCACAAACTTGAACAGGTGTTGATCGATGCCCTGGAAGCCTTTGACATTGCCGGATGCCGTATCCCCGGCTACCGGGGAGTGTGGGCGGAAGGACGGAAAATCGCGGCCATCGGTGTCCGGGTGAACGCCGGCGGCATTTCGAGCCACGGGTTTGCCCTGAATGTCAACACGGATTTGTCGTATTTCGACGCCATTGTCGCCTGCGGCATTAAAGGCGCTGCAGTGACCAGCATGACCCGGCTTTTGAACCGGCCGGTATCAATGGCGGATGTGCGTGCGGAACTGCCCGACGTATTTGTACGGGTGTTCGGTTAAACCGTCACGATACGGAAGGTGCCCATGAATCTCTATTCGATAACAAGAGGGCAGGATGAATTTCCAGCAGCAACAAGAGGGCAGGATGAATTTCCAGCAGCTGCATTTTGCCAACCGGCACGGCCACAACCTGGCCGCCCAGATCGACCTGCCGGTTGAGGGCGAACCTCATGCCTATGCCATTTTTGCGCATTGCTTTACATGCACCAAGAACCTGAAAGCCGTGGCCAATATCAACCGTTCCCTGACCCGCGGCGGCATTGCCGTGCTGCGGTTTGATTTTACGGGCCTGGGGCAGAGCGAAGGGGATTTTGCAGACACCAATTTTACCACCAATGTCAGCGACCTTGTCGACGCCGCCCGATACCTGGCCAACCATTACAACGCCCCCAAGCTTCTGGTCGGGCATTCCCTGGGCGGCGCAGCAGTCCTCCAGGCCACCGCGGAAATCCAATCGGCCACGGCGGTGGTGGTGATCGGGGCGCCGGCCAGGCCCGATCATGTGTTGCGCCATCTATCGGATGCAACAGAAGAGATTGAAGCCGCGGGCGAGGCCGAAGTCCTCCTTGCCGGCCGGCCGTTTCGCATCAAAAAACAGTTTCTGGACGATCTCAATGCCGAGCGCATGACCGGCACCGTCAAATCCCTCAATCGTTCGCTGCTGATTCTCCATTCCGCAGTGGACAATGTCGTGGGTATCGAAAACGCGGGGGAGATCTTCCAGGCAGCCAGGCACCCGAAGAGTTTCGTTTCCCTGGATTCCGCGGATCATCTGTTGACCGAGCCGGCCGATTCCCGGTATGCCGGCGCCATGATTGCCGCCTGGTCCCGCAGGTACATTGCCCCGTTCATCGAACGGTAAAACGGGAAGTCCGAATCAAGACGGAACCCGGCGAACAAGCACCGCGTATCTGCCCCTGTTCCATCCCGTCGGCACAAAACTATAAACCGAATTAATGCGCTATATCAGTATGTTATAAAAGACAAGCCCGTCTTTGTTTGTTACGGTGGATCGCTATGCTTAGTATTTGGAGAGATAAACGTGCGAACCCTTTCACCGTTTCGCAGTCTCGTAAACGATCCAATTTCAGCCACTGATAGGAGGTCTACGATGGGTTTACAGGAAAAACTTGACGCGCAAGTCCGGGAACTTCAATCCGCCGCGCCGAAGGAAGCCCTGGACGTTATGCACCAGGCAACGGTTGATTTGCAGCAATCCGGCATTATGGACCATGTGACAAGCGTGGGGGATGCCGCGCCGGATTTTTCCCTGAAAAATTATCAGGGCAAAACAATCGCCCTCTCCGACAAACTGTCTGAGGGGCCAGTAGTGCTTGGGTTCTACAGGGGCGGCTGGTGACCGTTCTGTAATCTGGAGCTGGAAGCTCTGGAGGCGGCACACCAGGAAATCAGGGAAGCAGGTGCGTCTTTGATCATGCTCTCCCCCCAAAGCGCCGAAGCATCGCGCCAGTTTGCCGAGAAAAAAGGGTTGACCATGGAACTTCTGGTCGATTCCGGAAACGGCGTGGCGAAACAATTCGGCCTGGTATACACGGTTCCTGATGATCTCAAGAAGGTCTATCAACAGTTCGGCCTGCATGTCGACAAGAACAACGACGATGGTTCCTGGGATCTCCCCATGCCGGCCCGCTATATTATCGATGCAGACCGTAAAATCCGCTATGCGGAGGTCAATCCCGACTACACGGTCCGGCCCGAGCCGTCTCACACCATTGCGGCCTTGAAAAATCTGAAATAGGGATCATGCAGGGTGTAATGGACAGCCATAAACAATCCCATTCGACGCCCCTGCAAAAGCCCCCGTGGATCCGGGTCCGTATGGCTTCGGGAAAAAGCGTCCAGAACATCCGGCGTTTGAAAGCGGCATCAAATCTGCACACCGTCTGCGAATCCGCGCTTTGCCCGAATATCGGGGAATGCTGGCAGGCCGGCCATGCGACATTTATGATCATGGGGGACGGCTGCACCCGCAATTGCGCATTTTGCGGCGTGGGCGGCCGACCGCTGCCGCTTGCGCCGGAGGAGCCCGGCCGGGTGGCGGAAGCCGTTGCCGCGCTGGGTCTGAACCATGTGGTGGTGACTTCAGTGACCCGCGACGACCTGGCAGACGGCGGTGCGGGGCACTTTGCTTCAACCATAAAAAAGATACGGGACCGCTGCCAGAATGCGACCGTCGAGGTCCTGGTCCCGGATTTTGGCGGAAATCGCCAGGCCCTGCAGACGGTCCTGGCTGCCCGGCCGGATATCGTGGGGCACAACATCGAAACCGTCCGGCGGCTGTATCCTGTTGTCCGTCCCAAGGCGGATTTTGAGCAGTCGCTGCGGTTGCTGTCCGGGATAAAGGCGCGGGCGCCGGGGTGCATTACGAAATCCGGGTTCATGGTGGGGATAGGCGAAACCATGACAGAGATCCATGATACCATAAGGGAGATCCGCGCCGCAGGGGTTGATATCCTGACCATCGGCCAGTATCTGCGTCCCGGGCTTGAGAACATCCCGGTGGCCGAATACGTGTTGCCGGAAACATTTGCGGCGCTGAAAACCGCTGCCCTGGAAAAGGGGTTTTTGCGCGTGGAATCCGGCCCCCTGGTGCGAAGCTCTTACCGGGCCGCGGAAGCCGCCGCCGCCCTCGGCATTGCAAAACAGACCATTTCGGAGGCAAAATGACCTATACGGGCCCGTGGAGTGCAGACTATATTGATGCCCAATATAAAAAATGGCAGCAGGATCCGGAAGCCGTGGAAAAGGACTGGCAGTTTTTTTTCCGGGGATTTGAACTGGGTCTGGCCGGAAAATCCGGGAAGGAGGATACGGATGCCGGCGAGCCATGCGACATGGAAGCCGTCCGGAAGCAGTCCAAAGTCGAGGCCCTGGTCTACCGGTATCGGGATATCGGGCATTTGCTGTCGTGTCTTGACCCCCTTGAAGCCTGCCCCACCGAGCATCCGCTGTTGGAACCGAAAGCCTTTGGCCTTGGCGACGATGACATGGACCGCCGGTTTTACGTCCCGGGCCTGCCGGAAACCCGGGATGCGGGAATGTCCCTCCGGGAGTTGATCGACCACCTGCGCCAAACCTATTGCCGGTCCGTGGGGGTGGAATACATGCACATGCAGGATCCCGATGAACGCCGATGGCTTCGGGAGCGGATGGAGTCGACCCGGAACCGTCCGACATTGACCAATGGCGAGAAAATCCGGATTTTTCGGAAGCTCACCGAATCCTCCCGGTTCGAGGGCTTTATCCATCGCCAGTACCTGGGGCAGAAACGGTTCAGCGGCGAAGGGGCCGATGTCATTATTCCCATGCTCGACACTCTTTTCTCCCATGCAGCACAAACCCACGGATGCGAACAGATCGTGCTCGGCATGGCTCACCGGGGACGCCTGAACGTGCAGACCAACGTCTTGAACAAGCCGTATGCGGACGTGATCCGGGAATTCGAGGACCAGTACAACCCGGAAGCGGAGATCGGCGCCGGCGACGTCAAGTACCACAAGGGATACCGTGGTCAAATTGCCACCGCCGCCGGCGGATCCATCGACGTGATCATGGCGCATAACCCCAGCCACCTGGAATCGGTCAATCCGGTGGTCGGGGGGATGGCCCGGGCGCGCCAGGATGTTATCGGCCGGGATGTCAAGAACCGGGATGTCAAGAACCGGGAAAACACTCGATCCGTGATGCCCCTGCTGATTCACGGGGATGCTGCGTTCTCCGGCCAGGGCGTTACAGCCGAAACCCTCAACATGTCTCAGCTCGACGGGTTTTTTACCGGCGGCACCGTCCATATCATCATCAACAACCAGATCGGATACACAGCCTTGCCTGCGGATCTGCGCTCCACCCGGTATGCCACGGATGTGGCCAAAAGCCTGATGATCCCCATCTTTCATGTTCACGGCGAAAACCCCGAGGCGGCCGTGCATACGGTGAAGCTTGCGTGCGACTACCGGATGGCCTTTGGCAAGGACGTGGTCATCGATGTGGTCTGCTACCGCCGCTACGGACATAACGAAGGGGATGAACCCTATTTCACCCAGCCGCTCATGGTTGAGCGCATCAAAAACCGCCCCCCGGTCGATCAGCTCTACGCCCAGCAGCTCACGGAAGAAGAGGCTGTTGCCGACGGCGATATCAAAGCCATACGGGAGGAGACCGGCCAGTGCATACAGGACGCCTATGACGGGGTGAAAAAGGAAAAACCAGCGCCGCAGAAGAAGACGCCGGGCCGCCGGGAAGCGCCCCGGAAGGTTAAAAACGATGTATTGGTGAACACCCGCGTCAAGTCCGGTTTTCTTGAGGATCTGGCCGCACGGTTAAGCG
>JAWOAV010000013.1:0-2962 GCA_046498365.1 Desulfosalsimonadaceae bacterium | reverse complement strand
CTCTTCTGCCTGAAGCCAGAGGAAGCAGACACGGAGGCCCACATCGTTCATCGGGGAGAACGCTGCTATGTGATCATCAATCGGTTTCCCTACAACAATGGCCACTTGATGGTTGTGGTATATTTTGAAAAAATTGTCATTGAGGGCAACACCAAAACCCGGGACAAGGTCATCCGCCGGGAGTTGGAAGTGCACGAACAGGAAAAATACAGCGCAAGCGATTTAAAACGCTCTGTGCGCAATCTTCATCGCCTGGATTATTTTGAGGATGTCAATGTTCAGACCCTTGAGGGTTCATCTGAAGACCAGATGCTGTTAAACATTGACGTAACGGAAAAAGCCACTGGCAGTTTCAGCTTTGGGGCGGGCTACAGCGCCATTGACAAGCTCTACGTTATGGGGTCGATTTCCGAGCGCAATTTTCTGGGCAAGGGTCAGAAAATTGAGCTGCAGCTGCAGACCGGCAGCGAATCCCAGCACTTCCGGCTTCGGTTCACTGAGCCATGGCTTTTTGATATCCCCTTGTCCGCCACGGCAGAGGCGTATAACTGGGAGCGCGACTATGATGATTATGAGCTTGACAGCAAGGGCGGCAGGATTCGATTCGGTTATCCCCTTCATGACGATGTGCGGGGCTATTTGTCCTATGCATATGATGTCAGCGAAGTCGATGAAATCCTGGATGAATTCCGGGACACCCTCGAAGAGGGCCGGTATACCCAGAGCAGTGTTACTGCCAGTATTGTTTATGATTCGCGCGACCGGACCATCAATCCCACCGAAGGGGCCAGACATTTGTTCAGTGTTGAATACGCAGGCCTGGGCGGAAATGTGGGATTTGTCAAATCCACGGCCGAGGCGGGCAAATATTTCCCCCTGTTTTGGGATACCGTGGGTTTTCTCCATGCCGAGGGGGGTTATGTAAAGGAAACCGGCGGCAAGCTGCTGCCTGATTATGAAAAATTTTACCTGGGCGGGATCAATTCCCTGCGCGGGTTTGATTGGCGGGATGTCAGCGCTTTTGACGAGAATGGCAACCGGATCGGCGGTGAGAAGTTTGTGCAGTTCAACGTGGAATTTATATTTCCCCTGCTAAAAGATGCGGGTTTAACAGGAGTGCTGTTTTATGATACAGGTAATGTGTATGGCGAGGATGAATCCGTGGATTTGGGCGAATTGCGCGAAAGCGCGGGCTTCGGAGTCCGGTGGTATTCCCCGATGGGACCCATCCGTCTGGAGCGCGGTTATGTGCTTGACCGGCGGAAAAATGAGCAGGGCGAATATATAGAAGACTCCGGGCGCTGGGAGTTTTCCATGGGAGGGGCATTCTAGATGGTTCAATGTTCAATGTTGATGGCACCGTAAAAAGTCTGATTTCAGATGGTGCCGTAAAAAGTTCAAGGTCAAGGCTTGCGCAATTTTGAAGAATGCAGCGTACTTAGCCGTACGTGAAATTCTGAGAAATTGCGCGTAACGCAGATATTGGACTTTTTACGGCGCCATCAATGTTAACGTGTTGATGATTGTGAATGGATATAAGAATTAAAGGGGGATCAATGAAGGCAATACAAATATTTGCAATTTCGATGCTGGCGTGTCTGTTTCTTGCCGCCGGACCGGCAGGTGCGGCAGATGTGGCCAAAATCGGAGTGATTGACTTTCAGAAGGTGATCAGCGAATCTGAAGCCGGCCAGAAGGTCCAGGAAGAGATCCAGAAAAAGGGCCGTCAGATGGAATCCGAACTTCAGGAGATGGCAAAGGAAATCGAGGAACTCGACAAGCAGCTGTCCCGGGACGCGATGGTGATGAGCAAGGAAAAACGCCAGCAAAAACAGCGGGAACTGGAGATTAAAAAATATGATCTCCAGTCCAGGCAAAGAGAATATGAAAACGAGTTCCGGCAGATGCAGTCCGAAAGGGTGGGAGAGCTTCGCGACGATATCATGGAACTGGCCGAGCAAATCGGGAAAAAGGAAGGCTATCTGCTTATTATTGAAAAAAATGCGGCGGTTTATTATCCCAGCGCAATTGACATGACCGATGAGATTATCCGCAAATACAATGAGCGCAATCCTGCATAAAAAAAGCCGCTGTCGCCCGGCGGCCGCAGGTTTGCCCCGTCTGCGGAGAACCGGCAGATGAGTCCTCTGACCCTTGCAGAGCTGGCGGATCTCATCTCAGCCCGCCCCGAGGATATTTACGGCGATGCCGGCGCCACGGTCACATGCGCTGTGCCATTTGACCAGGCAGGTCCCGGGGCTGTGACCTTTGCAGATAACGCCCGGCTGTGCAGCCGGGTCAAAGACAGCCGTGCGGGTGCGGTGATCGTGCCGCGCAGTTTTTCCGGGACGGCTTCGGCAAACCTGATTTTATCGGACAATCCCAGGCTCGCCTTTGCCCGGATTATGCAGTATTTTTATCCGCAAACGCCTTCCTTTTCAGGTATCAGCCAAAAGGCCGCCATCGGGGCCGATTTTGTTGCCGGCCGGGATACGGCTGTGGCGCCCCTTGCCTTTATCGGCAACAAGGTGACCCTCGGCGAGCGCGTGGTGATCCACCCAAACGTGTTTATCGGAGATGGGGTCTGTATCGGCGATGATACGCATATCCAGGCCAATGTGTCGATCCTGGAAAATTGCGTGCTCGGCAGCCGGGTGATTGTAGGGGCGGCATCGGTGATCGGGGCGGATGGATTCGGCTATACCCCTGATGAAAAGGGGCGGCACGTGAAAATCCCGCAGACCGGAATTGTTCAGATCGATGATGATGTGGAACTCGGTGCGGCCAATACCATTGATCGGGCCACATTCGGCCGGACATGGATCCGGCAGGGAGTCAAGACGGACAATCATGTGCATATCGGCCATAACGTCACAATCGGCGAGCATACCATCATTGTGGCCCTGGTGGGAATCGCCGGAAGTACCAAGGTGGGCAGAAACGTCATTGTGGCAGGGCAGGC
>JAWOAV010000159.1:0-9679 GCA_046498365.1 Desulfosalsimonadaceae bacterium | reverse complement strand
ATCACAAGGGAGCAGGACAAATGGATCATGCGGATGCGAGCGCAACCCTTCGCCAGCTGCTGGATTCCCGTTATGTCGGCGTGCTGGCAACCAGCAAGGCGGATCGGCCCTATGCCAACCTGGTTGCCTTTGCCGTGCCCGACAACATTTTTGAGATGATTTTCGCGACCCCCCGCCAAAGCCGAAAATATGATAATCTGGCTGCGAATTCGAACGTCTCCATGCTCATTGACGACCGTTCCAATGATATCGCGGATCTAAAAGACGCGGTTGCGGCTACGGCCGTTGGAACGGCCGTTGAAGCGGCCGGATCGGAGCGGGAGCGATACCTGGCCGTTTATGCGGCAAAGCACCCGCACCTCGATGATTTCGCCCGCGCTGCCTCCACTGCTGTCTTCCGGATAACCGTTGAAAAGTATATCATGGTCAGCCGGTTCCAAAACGTGGTGGAGATTGCCCCATGAACGATTCTTTCGTGATGGCGCTGTCCGATCTGCAAGATCACCACCGGCCGAGGGCGGGGGGAAAGGCCGCGGCCCTGGCCAGGCTTGCCGGTCTTGATGTAAATATTTCCCCGGGGCTGGTGATAACGACAGACGGCTATGACCGGTACATGAAAAACTCCGGGCTGCGGGAGAAGATATTTTTCGAACTCGGCCGCAAGGATTTCAAAGATATGCGGTGGGAGGAGATCTGGGATGTTGCGCTGCGCATCCGCAGCCATTTTTTAAAAACCCCGCTTCCGGCGCCGCTGCAACAGGAAATCCGTCTTGCGGTGGACAAAATGTTTGGCAGCGCCCCTGTTGTCGTGCGATCGACCGCGCCTGACGAGGACGCCGCTGCATCGTCCTTTGCAGGGCTTCATGAATCCTATGTCAACGTGGTTGGCGACGAAGAAATACTGGACCGCATCCGCCTGGTGTGGGCATCCCTGTGGTCTGACCGGGCACTGCTCTATCGCAGGGAGCTCAACCTGGATGTTGCCGCAAGTGCAATGGCCGTTCTCGTCCAGCGTCTCCTTTTCAGCCGATCGTCGGGTGTGTTGTTCACGCGAAGCCCGAATGACGAAGGGCAAATGGTGATCGAGGCGGTTTACGGGCAGAACCAGGGGCTGGTCGACGGCACGGTGGAGCCGGACCGCTGGTTTGTCAATAAATCAAGCGGCGAGGTCCTTTCCCACCACCCGCCTGCTGCGCGCACCCACATGATAATGCCCGTTTCCGGCGGGGCGGCAACTGGCGCCATTGATCCGTCCCTTGCAGCCATTCCCCCGCTGGGCGCCTCTGACATCCAGCAATTGTGGGAATTGGGGCTTCGACTGGAAAACGTTTTCAGCCGCCCCCAGGATATTGAGTGGACCATTGCCGGCGACGCGCTGCACGTGATGCAGGCAAGGCCCATCACCACCGGAAGCACAGGGGGCGCCGATGACCAGCGCTCCTGGTATATCAGCCTTCACCGCAGTTTTGACAACCTGAAAGCCCTTCGCCAGAGGATCGAAAAGGTACACATACCGGCGATGCAGGATGAAGCGGCGCGGCTTGCCGCAATCGACGTTGAACCGCTTCATGATAATGATCTTGCTGATGCGCTCTCGGAAAGGCAGCGCGTCTTTGATACGTGGAACAAGGTCTACCGCGATGATTTTATTCCCTTTGCCCACGGCATGCGGCTTTTTGGACAGGTCTACAACGACCTTCTGACCCCGGAAAACCCTTACGCGTTTATGGACCTGCTCAAGGGGGCGGACCTTGAAAGCCTTCGCCGGAACCGCATGCTGGCGCAACTGGCGGATATGATAAGAGACGACCCGGCGCTTGCCGACGCCCTGGAAACCGGTCAAATGCCGCCTGCGGACAGCGATTTTGCAAAAACCTTCCACGGGTTCGCACAATCTTATGAAATACTGTTTTCCCTGGCTGGAGACGGCCAGGCAGGCAGGCAAGCGCTGTTCCGGTTGCTGCTCAACATGTCCCGGCAGGCCGCTGCTTCAAACACAGCCAAGGGATCGGCCAACCGGAAAAGCCCGAAAGAACTGGAAGCGGCATATATGGAAAAGTTCCCCGCTGATCGCCGGGCGCTTGCCGCCGAACTTTTGGACATCGGCCGGGCGAGCTACCAGCTGCGCGATGACGACAACATTCATCTCGGCCGCATCGAGGCGCAGTTGATGCGCGCGGACAAGGCGGCAAGGCAGCGCATCGCCGGAAAATTCGGCATTGACCCGGCAGTCCTTGAAACGAGAGCACTGGTTCTTGCCCTCACGGACCCGGACTACGTGCCGCCGGAAAGCACGCACGCGCCGGCTGAACCCTTGCGGGAAGCTTCGCAGGACGTCCGCACCCGGCAGTTGTCCGGGCAGCCGGCAAGCCCCGGCATAGCCACCGGGCCAGCCCGGGTGATCAAAAACAGCAGGGACCTGTTTGGCGTGCAGGCTGGCGAGGTGCTGGTCTGCGATGCCGTGGATCCGAATATCACGTTTGTCATCCCCATGACCGTCGGGATCGTCGAGCGGCGCGGCGGCATGCTGATCCACGGGGCGATCATCGCGCGTGAATACGGCATTCCATGCGTGACCGGCATTCCCGATGCGATTGACCGCATCCCTTCGGGCGCGGTGGTGACGGTCGACGGGTATCTCGGCCTGGTTACCGTAACCACATGAGCGGCTGCCGTGTGCAGCCGGGAGTGACCATGAAGAAACCAAAAACCCTCCGGTTACTCCTGGGAGACCAGCTCAATGGCGCCCACCCATGGTTTGAGCGACCCCGCCCGGATATTGCCTACACGATCATGGAAGTCCGGCAGGAAACCGATTATGCCGTGCACCACATCCAGAAGGTTGCCGGTTTTTTCGCCGCCATGCGCCATTTTGCCGATGATTTGGTCAAAAAAGGCCACCAAGTGTTTTATTTTCGGCTGGACGATCCTGAAAACACCCAGCGCATTGAAGAAAACGTGCGGCATCTGATTCAGAAAAATGGCTTCAGCCTTTTTGAGTACCAGCTTCCCGATGAATACCGCATGGATCAGTTGCTGAAGCAGGCGGCATCGCGACTGCCGGTACCTGTGAATGTCGTTGACACGGCGCATTTCCTGACGGACAGGCAGACGGTCGGCCGGTTTTTCCAGGGGAAAAAGCGCTTTCTCATGGAATCCTTTTACCGCCATATGCGGAAAAAACACGACATCCTCATGGAAAACGGCCAGCCTGCCGGGGGCAAGTGGAACTACGATGCATCCAACCGCGGCCGCTACGACGGCGCCGCACCCATACCCGAGCCCATGGTGTTTGACCATGATGTTGCCGATATTGTGGATATGATTTCAAAAAACGGGGTGAGAACCATCGGGGACGTCAATCCGGGACATTTTATATGGCCGGTGACCCGAAAACAGGCCTTGGCGCAGGTGGACGAGTTCATGCGTAATCGGCTGCCGTACTTCGGCACGTACCAGGATGCCATGAGCACTCGGAGTTGGTCCATGTTTCATTCACGGCTGTCTTTTGCGCTTAATACGAAGATGCTCCACCCGATGGAAATCATCGCGTCTGCGATTCAGCAGGCCCGTGCGCCCGGAAGCGAAATCGCCATTGAACAACTGGAGGGGTTTATCCGCCAGGTGCTGGGATGGCGGGAGTTTGTGCGCGGGATTTACTGGGACCAGATGCCGGAATATGAAACACGAAACTACTTCGGCCATGACAACCCCCTGCCCGAATTTTACTGGACCGGGGATACGCGGATGAAATGCATGCGCGCCGCCATCCGCCAGTCTCTCGATTATGCATATGCACATCATATTCAACGGCTCATGCTTACCGGCAATTTCGCCCTGCTGGCGGGGGTTCATCCAGACGAAGTGGACGCGTGGTATCTGGGCATTTACATCGATGCCGTCCAATGGGTGGAAATCGTCAATACCCGGGGCATGAGCCAGTTCGCCGACGGCGGGATCGTGGCGACCAAGCCCTATATCGCCTCAGCCAACTATATCCGCAAGATGGGCGATTACTGCCAGGAGTGTTTCTACGATGCGGACAAGAGCACCGGCGAGCGCTCCTGCCCGTTTAACAGCATGTATTGGGACTTTTTACACCGTCACCGCATGAAGCTGTCAAAAAACCCAAGGATGGGCCTCATGTATGGCGCCCTTGACCGCATGGATGAAAACAGGAAGGGAGACTTGTTCCGGCAGGCGTCAGCATACCGGGCGTCGATCCATCATCTTTGACCGGCTTTCCCATCCGTATTATCAAAATCGTCCCTCCATGGTTTCCGCATAGCCGGTCATTTCCACGTAACCCTCGGCATTGACCTGATTCCCTGCCCGGGTACCGCTGAAAGCGACGGCGCCTTCCCAGTACACGGTGGACACGTTTATTTCCTGGTCCGACATCAAAGCGCCCCCACTGATCATCAGGTCGATCGGGCCGATCTCCATGCGCCATTTCACCGGGTAAACGGCACCGGTCCCTGGGCTTTTCCATTTTTCAAGTACCTCCACATGCCAATCGGCTTTCTCCAGACGGCGGGCGGCGCCGTCAACGTCGATGAAGGTGCCGCTGGAAGCGTTTTCCAGGGTGCCGTCTTCACGCCGGATCTGAAAAAACATCAGGGCCGTGCCGTCGTCAAACTGGAGCGAAAACCAGTCCCACCCGACCGTCCCGGGGCTCAGGGCGCTGGTGCTGTATTCGTGGTCCTTCCAGCTCAGCCCCGTGACCTCGTATTTCCGGCCGCCTGCGGTAACCGTACCGCTGGTTTTCTGCCGGATAATCGAATAATAGTAAGAGGCGTTCCCTGGTTCGGGACCTTTTGGGCTCAAGCCCCGGTCCCCGTGCAAAATCGGCGGCATTGTTTCCTTAAGCAGAAGATCGATGCCGGTATCTTCGCGCTGGGCATGAAGCTTCACAGCACCGGTGCCGGCGGATCGGGCATGCCAGTTCTCCAGCCAGACATTGTACGGTTCCGCTGCTGCGCCGGCCAGCCCCATTGCCCCCCTGCTGAAGGACTCAAAATGTTCAAACCGGTCGCTGTCGATATCGCTTACGGCAAAATGTGCCAAATACACCTGGTTGGTTCGCCACCTGGAAAGGCGGGGCCCCGCGCTTTCATGACCGGGCCGGGTTGAATTGGCAGCGGCTGCGGGCGGCGACAGGGCGCGCCGGAAAAAAGTGAGCTGATAGCCAAAACGGCGTCCTTCCGTGGTGGCAAGGTTGCCGGTATAATACCACCATTCTGTCTGATATTCGTCATGTGGGCCCCGGTCGGCCGGGAAGCGGATAGCGCCCGGTTCGGTAGCCCGGGAATAGCCCGTAATATCGTCATCTACGGGCAGAAAAATCGATTCCCCCTGCACTTGGGCTTCGGGATGGAAAAAACCGCCTGTCAGATAGCGGGAAGCGTCCCGCCAATTCAAAATAACGATGCTGACGGCCACAATAAGGGCTGAAAAAAGGACCCATTTGAATCGTTGCTTCATGGTTTGCGCTACTCCTGCCGGATTGCCATGGAAATATCAGTTTTGCCGAGCCATAATGCCGGGTAGACGCCCGCCAGCAAAGCCGCGGCCAGGGCGACCAGGAATGCCTGCAGAAAAAGACCGGGGGTCAGCATCATCTCCATTGTCCAGCCGAAAGAACGCAGGTTGATCACATGGATTAAAACCCAGGCCAGGATCCAACCCACCGGCATGGCCAGAAGGCCCGCGGTGGCACCCATGAAACCGGTCTCCAGAAACGTCAGACGCCACATCTGTCCGATGGTCATGCCGGTCGCGCGTAAAATCCCAAGTTCGCGGGCTCGTTCCAGTTGAAGGCTCATCAGTGCGGAGAGAACTCCGATAAAGGCCACGATGGTGGCCAGAAGCTGAAGCGCCGCCGTGATGGTAAAGGTCCGGTCAAAAATATCCAGGGCCGCTGCGCGCAGCGAACGATTGGACTGGACAATGACGTTCTGCTGCCCGCGCAGGCGCTCCCGCAGCAACGCTGCGGCATCTTCGGCGCTTTTGGCCGGGTCCAGAAAAAAAGCCATTGATGTAATGCGTTCATCCTGCCAGTTGGCGCGAAAAAGACCCTGTCCGATCATGATCGTTCCCATCTCCGAGGCGTAGTCGTAATAAACGGCCAGAACAGGAAAGCGACGGGGTCCGGATTCGGTCATCAGCAGGATTGGTTCGGGCGGCACATTCATGTTTTCCCGGTGGAACAGGGATTCGGAAATCATGATGCCTTTTCCGGCAGCCAGGCGGTCCCAGAGGGTATTTTCATGGCCGTCTGCAAACAGGTAGTTCCGGCTGCCCCCGGAAACATCGCCGTCCACGCTGATCATTTCCACCATCCGGCCGATTTCAGGGGCCATCACATTCACATGCCGGGCAGTGACCATTTTTTCTACGCCGGGTAATCCGGCGGCCCGTTCGATGACTTCCGGGTCCAGGGCGTCCTGGACCCTGCCGGCTGAAAGGGAGGGGGGAGAAAGGTATACATCCGCCTGGAAGGTCGTTTCCAGCCACTGGGAAACAGTGCCCCGGAAGGACCCGATCATAATGGATACACCCACAATAACGGAAACCGAAACCATCAGAGCGGCAATGGCCACGGATGTCCGGGAAAGGGAACGATCGATCCCCCGCGATGCCATGCGGCCAAGGATGCCGAACAATTGTCCGGCGCCAATGGTTGCTGTACGCATCAGCAGTGAGGTGGCCGCCGGTGTCAGCAGCGCCATGCCAAAAAGCAGAGCAAAAAGACCGCCAAAAGCGAACACCAGGCTTTTTCCCGGCAGGTACAAAAGCAGTCCGCCTGAAAGGATCAGCAGAACGCCCGCTGCGCTCAGGCGAGGCAGGGCCCTTCGGGACCGGCCTTCCAGCGAAGATCGGGCCAGGTTGCTCCGGGGGGTGGTGCGCATGGCTTCAACGGCCGGCGGAAGTGATGCCAGGACGGCCGCCCCGGTGCCGACGAGAAGTCCTTTTGCCAGAGTTGCTGCGGCCACGGTTATGTTTTGGACATTTAAGACAAAGTAGAGGTCATTGATTGTCTGCGTGACCAATGCCACCAGAAAACGGCCCAGAAAGATGCCCGAACCAATACCGAGCAGTGCGCCAATCAGACCAAGGACCGCGGCTTCCACGATAATTAATGTGAAAAGCTGGTGCCCGGTCACCCCCAGGCAGCGAAGAATCCCGAAGAGATCCCGCCGCTGGACAACGCTGAAACTGACGCTGTTGTAAATCAGAAACATCCCCACCATGAGGGCCAGCAGGCTGAGTGCGGTAAGGTTCAATTCAAATGCCGCCGTCATTTGTCGCAGGGCGTTGCTCCGGGCGACCGCCGTCTCAAGGGTGACACCGGGTGGTAAAATGGATCCCACCTGGGCCAGTATGGCAGGGTCTTCGGCTATCAGGTCGATGCGGCTGAGGCGGCCTTGCATACCCAGCATTTCCTGGGCCGTGGCGATATCGCAGAAGATCATGTTGTCTATGGCCTGGCGGCTGAGATCGTCTCCAGGGGACAACACACCGATAATCACCGCACTGATTTCCCGGCCGCCATGCATGAACAGCGTGGGGTCGCCGGGCTCAAGGCCGTATTGAACGGCTCGGCTGCGCGGCAGAACAATGCCGGCCGGGTGGGTCAACAGGTGGGTGATCGCTTCTGCCGCGCTGTCTGCACCAAGGGGAAAATATCCGCGAAAAGGCGGCTCGGCGAAAATATCCACGCCGACCAGGCGAAGGGGTTGTTCGCCCAGTCTACGGCCGATGACGTAGCCTTCCACAACGGGGGCCGCCTGCAGATCGTTGATGGTGGTGCGAAGCGTTGTGTAAAGCGTTTCATCGATGCCGGACGGGCCGCCCATCAGACGGTGGGTTGTCCGGCCGGCAACAGCCTGAGTGGACAGTTCGAACGCCCGGCCGGCGGAATGGCTGGCCACATCGACCGATACCATCATGGCAACGCCTACGGCAACACCGACTACCAAAAGCACATATTGCAGGGGGCGGCGGCGCATCCGCCGCCATGCCATGCGAAACAATGGGGTGCTGAACGTTTTGGGCGTTTCTGGAATTCGTCTTTGGGCTAACACGGCGATCGATTATTATCCATGATGGTATTATTGCCACGCGCTGACCCAATACCCCCTTCCTGGACACGGAAGATCCTGTCGGCCATATCGACCATTTCAAGGTTGTGTGTGGCGACAAGCAGGGTTTTCCCGGCATCCCGGGTCAGGCGGAGAAGGAGGCGGAGAACGTTTCTTCCGGTTTCTTCGTCCAGGTTGCCTGTTGGCTCATCCGCCAGTACCAGATAGGGGTCATGGGCCAATGCACGGGCAATGGCCACGCGCTGCTGTTCTCCGCCTGACAACCGGTCGGGAAAGCTTTTCTGCCGGTCATCCAAGCCGACTTTTTCCAGAAGGGACAAGGCTGTTTTCCGGGTATTGCGAGGGTTTCGTCCGGCCAGTTCCATGGGAAGGGTTACGTTTTCCAGCACCGTCAAAATCGGTATCAGGTGGAAAAACTGGAATACAAAGCCGATGTGATTTCGACGAAATAAAGTTCTTTCCCGCTCGCTGATGGCTGTGATACAGGTTTCATCAATAAAAATGTCCCCGGAACCAGGCCGGTCAATACCACTGATCAGGTTGAGAAGCGTGCTTTTGCCGCTGCCGCTTTTCCCGACCAGGGCGACGAATTCCCTGTCTTTGAAACAGGCGCTGAGCCGGTCTATAACGATCCGCGAATAAGGGCCTTCGGTAAAGCTTTTGGTGACATTCTTCAGATGTATCACGTTTTTATGCCCGCTTTCGTTTGCGATGCCAGTATATGGGAATATTCTTTACCAAGAATTGCTTTTTGAAGAAAGAAATTCCCGGCGCTTTGCTGCATTATAATATCAGAATCAATGCCAGGGTGCTTGGGAAAATGCATTTTTTGAAATGACCCGGGCGTTTCGTTTGCTGTTTGTCGAAGAAGTTCGGCGGCTTCAAAATCGCGAAGCGTGTTCGTGCATCGAACCATCGGGCAGAATCGAGTCTCGCCCGGCAGGTTGCCGTTGACCCGCTGCCGTCGAACCCGGCGGGCCGGTGTGACCGTATAGTATTTATCCGGTTCGAGCAGATCGATGTAGTTGCCCTGTTTCAGGTTTGCCAGCGGGAGCGTCCTGCCGGTTAACAATTCGTAAAAAAACCACAAACGTCTGGCATACTTGCCGGTCGGTTTGGATTGGACATAAATGAAGAGATCTTCCGCCGCGATCTTCTGGAACAAAACGCTGAGGATGGACGGGTTCGTCCCGTCATACTTAAGCGCGAATTCGAGGTGTCCCCGGGAGTGTTCCCGGGCCAATATTTGGACGGGTATACTTCCTCGATAATACCTTCGCTGAAATGTACCCGACGGATATTGCTGGCTGCCACCAGGGACCTGAGCGTGGAGGAGATTGTCCCTTGACGGTCGGGATTGTCAAGCGGCGCGTGGACATCCCCCACGGCAGCACTGACGGGTGCTTATTTGCACCGGGCAATGTATATGCCGTTATCGGCGGTTGATTGCAGCAGGGGGTTGTGAAATTCAACCCGATGGCCTTCGGCCTGATCGAACACGCCTGCAAGAAGCGCAAGAAAATCGTTTTTCGGCGGGTCGTTCGACCAGACAGCCAGAATCCCGCCGGGCTTTA
>JAWOAV010000067.1:0-9076 GCA_046498365.1 Desulfosalsimonadaceae bacterium | reverse complement strand
GTGGCGCACGGTGATGGTGCGCGACGCGTCCTCGTCGGCGACGCGAAACCACGGCAGGTAGGTCCGCACCGGGGCGTCGATGTCCAGCGCTCCGGCCTCGTGCAGCCGCAGGACCGCCAGCGCCGTCATGCTCTTGGCGAGCGAACCGATCTCGAACGACGTGTCGGGGTCCACGGGGACCGCCGCCTGCTCCTTTGTTGCCATGTGCCGCAGGCTGGCCGTGTTTTCCGCAAGCTCCCGCTCCCCGACGATCAGGACGAATTTCGCCCCGAGACGGTCCGCGCGGCGCATCAGCGCCTTCAGGCTGCGCTCCGAAAAGTCGATTTCCACCCGTATCCCCTGCTCCGACAGCAGATTCGCCCATTGAAACGACCGCTCCCATGCAGCTGCCCCCATGGCCGCGAAAAAAAGCTCCGGCGGCCGGACGCCCGCCGGATGCCGGGCCATGACCAGCTCCACCAGCCGGTCCATGCCGATGGCAAACCCCACCGCCGGCATCGAAGGTCCCCCGAGCTGCGCCACCAAGCCGTCATACCTTCCTCCGCCCGCAACCGCGGACTGGGCCCCCAACGCATCCGTTTGTATCTCGAAGGCCGTACGGGTATAATAATCCAGCCCGCGCACCAGGCGCGGATCCACTTCAAAGGGGACGCCCATGGCATCCAGCCCGGCTCTCACCGTTTGAAAATGGACGCTGCAGTCCGCACACAGAAAATCGGACATGGACGGGGCATCCGCAACCGCTTCCCGGCAGCCCGGAACCTTGCAATCCAGCAGTCGCAGGGGGTTCTTGTCCATCCGACGCACGCAGTCGGAACACAGCAGATCCATTTTCCCGATAAATGCGGCCTGGAGCGCTTCCCTGTAGGCCTTCCGGCATTCAGGGCAGCCCAGGGAATTGAGATGCACCCGCAGGCCCGGAATGTCAAGCGCCGCAAAAAACCGGACCAGCATGAAAATCAAATGGGCGTCCATGTAAGGGGATTCAATCCCGAACACCTCCGCATTTATCTGATAAAACTGACGGTAGCGCCCTTTCTGGGGGCGCTCCTTCCGAAACATGGGGCCGATGGAATAGAGTTTCTGAACGGGGTCTTTTGCATAGAGCTTGTGCTGGATATATGCC
This sequence comes from Desulfosalsimonadaceae bacterium, assembly GCA_046498365.1. Taxonomy (GTDB): domain Bacteria; phylum Desulfobacterota; class Desulfobacteria; order Desulfobacterales; family Desulfosalsimonadaceae; genus B1SED10-16. The sequence goes on along the minus strand of JAWOAV010000067.1, from coordinate 7,950 downwards.
CGCACCACCGAAGCGGTGGCCTCCGGGCGAAGGGTCAGAAGGGTTTCTCTGCTCCCCGGAAACGTATACATTTCCTTTTCCACGATATCGGTATTCTCCCCGATACTGCGCTGAAAAAGCGCTGTCTGCTCGATGATCGGCGTACGAATCTCGTTGAAGCCGAAACATTCAAAGCGGTCCCGGGCGACCTGCTCGATATGCTGCCATACCGCTGCCTCATCCGGAAGTATATCGCGAAATCCCCTCACAAGCTGTATCATAAAAATCACAAGGCCTGAAAACGTGTTTTAAAAAATGAGATGTCCGTATTTACAATAATATTTGATTTTTATCAAAGAGTATCTTACCCTTGCAATACCCGGAAAACATTTTCTTATAGGGAATCCGCCTTGTTAAGTCAATAATTATGTTCGCCTTGACACCGCTGCAAGGGCGTAATAAAAACAATGTATTGCCGGCCAGGCTCCCTGTTGTATAAGCGCCATGGCATATTATGACAGGCAGTGCCATATAACCACCAGGAACACAGAGACAACGGAGAAAAATCATGCCTCAGGCGGTTACCGTAAAAACACTGTTGGAAATGAAGCGGAAAAAGACGCCGATCGTATCCCTCACTGCATACGATTTTCCCTTTGCCCGAATCGCCGATGAAGCCGGGGTCGACGTTTTGCTGGTCGGCGATTCCCTGGGCATGGTCGTTCAAGGGGGGGCCAGCACCCTCGGGGTGACAATGGAGGAGATGATCTACCATACCCGCACCGTAGCCCGGGGCGCCCAAAGGGCGCTTGTGGTGGGCGATATGCCCTTTTTGTCCTACCAGGTGTCGGTTTCCGAAGCGGTATACAATGCCGGGCGCTTCTTGAAGGAAGCCGGGGCCGCAGCGGTCAAGCTCGAGGGAGGGGCCGCGGTGGTCGACCGGATCCGCGCCATGACCGATGCCGGCATTCCCGTCCAGGCCCATATTGGCCTTACCCCCCAGTCTGTCCACCAACTCGGCGGCTTCCGGGTTCAAAGGGATGCGGACCGCCTGCTTTTGGATGCCGAGGCCGTTGAGTCGGCCGGCGCGTTTTCCGTGGTCCTCGAGGGGATCCCCAAAGATATCGCAAAAACCATCACGGCTGCCCTTACCATCCCCACCATCGGCATCGGTGCCGGGCGCGATTGCGACGGCCAGGTCCTGGTTCTTCATGACATGCTCGGCCTTACCGACGGACACCTGCCGAAATTCGTCAAGCAGTACGGGGCGCTGCGGAAAAATGCCGTGGAAGGGATTGCGACCTACGTCAAGGAAGTCCGGGAAAAGGCATTTCCCGACGATGAGCATGCGTATTGACAGCGGTCAAGCGCCTGTCAGGGCATAACCGGGGAAAAACGTCATTTGCAGGGGCAGCCCCTTACATGGACCCTTCCGAAAACACACACAAAGTTGAAGGCGGCCTTCACCTGGAGGCCTATTCCGTTGAGATTCCGCTTGAACGGCTCAAGCTCGGGGCGGACAATCTCCGCTACGACGTACTGATCAGCCCCGAATTCGTGAAAATTACGGACCACATTGTCCTGCAGATGGTCATGAAGCATTCACGGGCCTCCAAGCCGCTGATCACCCTGCGGAAAGACAACTGGCACCGGGAAATCTCCCTTTTCAGGGAAACCTGCCGGAAACTCATGACCAATGCCCTCAACCAGGCCAAATCCCTCCGGGAAGTCCAGATCGACTATCTCGCCCAGATCGCCATGGTCAAGCTCCTGATCGAAAGGGTCAACAACCGGCTCGAAGCCGCGTTCCAGCACTTCAAAAACGTGGTTCGCAAACAGGAAGTCTCACACCGGAGCGAATCCCACCTCAAGCTGCGCGAAGAAGTCCTGGAGATCACCAAGCGGCGCAACATCATCACAAGGGATGTCTGCACCGAATTGTTCGTGCATTTCAACGAGGCCAGGAAGGACATCGATGAACTCAGAGCCCTGAACTTCGGTGAAGAATGGCTTCTCCCGGAAGAACTTTTTGACAATCCCCTCCTCTATACGGATTTTCATCCGGATGATTTTTTCATGATGGAAAATTACGTCCTGGTAGGGCACCGCGGGGAGGACTGCCTCAATTACAATACAGTATTCGGCCTGTTACGGTCTTTTTTGAACGCGGTCCTGGAAGATGAGCGGTCTCCGGCCGATACAGCCGCCCTTATGGGAGAAATAGGGGCATACGGACAGACAGCCGATTCATCGTTCAACACCATCGCCGACCGGCTTCTGAAAAATCCCAAAAACGTGGATCGTCTGTTTAACTACCCGGAAACGCGCAGAGAATTGGCAAAAAAAAGAAAAGCGAACGAAGACCGGACGCATTTGAAATCGCTGAAAGCCCGTGTAAAGGCGCAGAAGGCGCTCTCCGGGAAGGCATACAAAATGTTTCACCGGGAAAATATGCTGCGGGGGATTGCGGCGGCATACGAAATCGAAGGCGCCGTGAAATCCTGCTGCCCCCCATTGATGCCCCAGGATGTGCTGCGATTTACGGCCTATCCCCGCTCCAGAAAACGCATTGCCCGCAAAATCATGCGCTTCAGGCCCTATTCCGAAAAGCCCATGTCCCTGGCGGAACTCAAAAAGACCGCCTCCCGGATAAAATGGCTGTCACGGCGGGAAACGCAACGGCGGATGATCCGATTTTTAAACGATTTCATCCGCTACCACCGGGATCTGTGCAACTGCCGGCTCTACAAGGAAACCGCCGACTGCATCAACCTGCCGGAGGAACAAAAGGACATCCGGCTTTCCCGCGACAACTATACCCTTTACGAATTCATCCTGAAGCGGGAGCAGATCGCCCAGAAAAAACCCGTGATCAATCACGCGGTACTCAAGGCGGATGTGCGCGGATCCACGGGAATTATCGAACAAATGAAGCAAAAGGGCCTGAATCCGGCCTCCAACTTCAGCCTGAATTTCTTCGAACCGATCAACAACCTGATTTCCGTTTTCGGTGCAGAGAAGGTTTTTATCGAAGGGGATGCCGTGATCCTCTCTGTTTTTGAGCATGAAGACGCCCCGGATCGATGGTACGGGGTGGCCCGGGCATGCGGGCTTGCGGCAAACATTCTGCTGGTGGTCAAGCGGTTGAACCATAAGAACCGGAAAAAAAATCTTCCCCGGCTCGATTTGGGCATCGGGATCAGCTTTTCGCCTTCCGCCCCGACCTTCTTTTACGACGGGAACAACCAGATCATGATATCGCCGGCAATCAACGAGGCAGACGCTCTCTCGGAATGCGACCATGCGCTCCGGCGCAGGTTCAAAGAGGCCCGTTTGCCATTCAACCTCTACGTATACCAGCTGGACACATCCGAAATGGAGGGTGCGGAATTCCTCCTCTCCCCAATGCTCCGCTACAACGTCATGGGGATAGAACTGTCCACGTCCGGGTTTGAAAAACTTTTCGACGAAATCTACCTCAAACGAATCGAAGCGAAGCTACCGGCGTTGCAAAAAGCGCCTGTGGTGATCTATACAGGGAAGTTTCCCACGGTATCCGGCGGCTATCAGCGGATCATCGTTCGCGAGGCGGATATCCCCCTGGTCTCCCCCCGCGATTTTTCCATAAAGCAGCTGACCGGCCGCAAGTACTACGAAATCTGCACCCACCCCGCGCTTTATGAATATGTGAAACCGCTGGAAAAACAGCATTGACGGCAAAGTAAAAAGCCCAATATCTGCGTTGCGCACAATTTCTGAAGAATCTCACGTACGGCTAAGTACGATCAATTCTTCAAAAATGGCACACGCCTTGATCTTGAACGTTTTACTTTGCCGTCCAAAATCGACTTTTTACGGGCTCATCAACTGCAAATCATAGGCATTGAAAATGGACAGCACAAAATTTTCCGGAAAACCGGACCTGCTCATAAAGGCGCTCATGGACATCAGCAGCGCCATCAACTCGGATTTGTACCTGGAAGACATCCTGAAACTCATCGTCATGGTGACCGCCAAGGTCACGGGCGTTGAAATCTGCTCCCTGTGGCTGATCGAGGATACCGCCAAGGGGAAAAAAATTCACCTCAAGGCCACCCAGACCATCGAGCCCGCCTATGTCAAGGACCGAGAGCTCAATATCGACGAAGGCGTGGTCGGCTACGTGGCTTCGACCAAAACCCCGTTTATCGCATATGACGTCCTTGCCGAGCCGCGGTTCAAGGAAAAGGAGATGGCGAGAAAGCTCGGTCTGAAGTCCCTTGTCAGCGTGCCCCTTCTTCTCAAGGACCAAAAGGTGATCGGGGTGCTGAACTGCTTTTCCTCTGAATACCACGAATTTTCGGATATAGAGGTCAACCTGATCACCACCGTGGCCAACCAGGCGGCCGTGGCCATATATAACTCCGAGCTCGTCATCAAGACCAAGGTCATCCAGGAGGAGCTCGAAACCCGCAAAATGATCGAAAGGGCCAAGGAGGTGCTGATGCGGCGAACCAAAATGGACGCGGAAGAGGCGTACCGCTGGATGCGGAAAAAAAGCATGGACTCCAGGAAATCCATGCGGCAGATCGCCGAGGCGATACTGCTGTCCGAAGAAATTTATTAGAACCGATCTCAAAATTCGGATTTCGTTCTCTCCCTTTGTTTGAATTTCTTTTTTTTCGAAATCGAAATCGCTATCGAAATCGGTTTTCAAATTCACAGAACACGACATCTTTACTTTTGAAATACGGTAACAACCAAGCTTTTCGTATCCAAGTGACCTGTTCTTTTCTTTCGATTGCGATTTCGATTTCGATTGCGATTATCCAACAAAGATATTGGGCCGAAAGACAATTTTGAGGTGGGTTCTAACAAACCTGTTGACAGTGACTTCGAAATGAAGTAAACAGAATAATTGTGCACAACGGTGTGCACCCGTAATAATCGATTTTGATGAAACAGACAAAGGCGTCTTGTTTTCCATGTCTTTCACGGCAGGGGGAAAAGGCGCTTTTTTTTTTGCGGCACCCGATCAATCCCACCTGCTTTGATTGACCTCAAATCCAATCCATTCTGCAAGGAGAACAAAACCATGAGTGAATTGCGTTTTTCAAAATCCAACGACGTGCTGGGAACCACGAATCGTGGGAACCCCGCCGAATCCGGCTTGTGTACATTATGCCGCGCGGATTGCCAGGGCAGGTGCGAAACCTTCATGTCCAGCCTCACGGGCCGCTCCATCCTTTATCCCAGAAGTTTCGGTCTGGTGACGGCCGGGGCCAACAACACCACCCACGTCGGGGTTTCCTACAACGCGCTGCGCATACAGGGGTACGCCTACGGCGCCCATGGCATCGCTCCGGGGCTTTCCAGCGATCCGGACGACTGCATCTTCCCCAACGTCAGCCTGGAAACCGAATTCGGCCGCGAAATCAAGACCAAGGCAAAAATTCCGCTGATGACCGGCGCTTTGGGCTCTACCTTTATCGCCGAGAAATACTGGGACGCCTTTGCCATCGGCGCATCCCTGGTCGGCATCCCCGTAGTCATCGGTGAAAATGTGGTCGGCGTTGACCGCCAGTCGGTCATGTCCAAAGGAAAAATCAGCAAGGCGCCGGAGCTTGACCGGCGGATCGCCAGCTACATGCGATACAATGGCGGATACGGGGCTATTATCGTGCAGATGAACGTGGAGGACACCCGAAACGGCGTGGCCGAATATGTGGCCGAAAAGTACGGGAATAAATGCATCATCGAACTCAAGTGGGGTCAGGGTGCAAAAGATATCGGCGGCGAGATCCAGGTCACCAGCCTGGATTATGCAAAGTTTTTAAAAGACCGCGGGTACGTAGTCGATCCGGACCCGGACAAGGAATGGGTCAAATCCGCATTTGAAAAAGGCTCAATCACCGCGTTTGCAAGGCACAGCCGCCTGGGGAACACCAATCTGGACGGCGCCAGCCAGGTGCGCGAGGACTTCATGAAAAGCGTGGACTACCTGCGCAGCTTAGGCCTGAAACGGATTTCGCTGAAAACCGGCTCCTACGGCATGGAAGAGCTCGCCATGGCAATAAAATTCGCCACGGAGGCAACGCTCGACCTGCTGACCATCGACGGCTCCGGCGGAGGGACCGGGATGAGCCCATGGAACATGATGCAGAGCTGGGGGGTTCCTTCCATCAACCTCCATGCAAAGGCCCATGAATACGCATCGATTCTGGCGGCGCGCGGTGAAAACGTCGTTGACCTTTCTTTTGCCGGCGGTTTTGCCCTGGAAGACCACATATTCAAGGCGCTTGCCCTGGGCGCCCCGTATACCAAGCTGATCTGCATGGGGCGGGCGGTCATGATTCCCGGATTTGTGGGCACCAACATTGAAGGGGCGCTCCATCCGGACAGGCGCAAAGACCTCTGCGGCAACTGGGAAAAACTCCCCAAAACCGTGTCCGACATAGGCGGCACGCCCGAAGAAATTTTTGCCGGTTACTACGATGTCGAGGCAAAAGTCGGCAAAGCCGAAATGAAAAATATCCCCTACGGCGCCATTGCCTTCTGGACCCTGGCGGACAAGCTCGCCTGCGGCCTGCAGCAGCTCATGGCCGGGGCGCGGAAATTTTCCGTCAACCGGATCTCGCGGCAGGACCTGTTTTCCGGCAATCGGGAAACCGCCGTTGAAACCGGGATACCCCACGTAGCAGATGCAAACGACGAAACCGCCAAAAAAATCCTCCATTTGTAAGATCCGCAAGGCCCTGCGGAAACCGGCCGGTTTTTGCAGGGCCTTTTTTTATCGAAAAAAAGGGGGACGCCCATGAAATTATGCGTTTCTACAAGCCAGCCCGTCATGCGTGATTGACTTTTTGTGGCCTTTTCGATTATGACTTGCATAGAATCCGGCGAAACATTCGGATTTCGGTTCAGGAACCCTTGATGGCGCCGTAAAAAGTCCAATATCTGCGTTACGCGTGATTTCTCAGAATCTCACGTACAGCTAAGTACGCTGCATTCTTCGAAATCACGCAAGCCTTGATCTTGAACTTTTTACAGCGCCATCTGAAAATCGATTTTTACGTGTTCATCAACCCTTGGCGGCAAAGTAAAAATGATGATCCCGGTTGACATTCCCACGGTTTTGTCCATCGCCGGGTCCGACCCGTCCGGCGGGGCGGGCATCCAGGCGGACCTGAAGACGTTTATGGCGGCCGGTGTCTACGGGGCCGCAGCCATCGCCGGTCTCACCGCACAGAACACCCGGACCGTTGATGCGGCGGTAGCAGTTGATGCCGATTTTGTCAGCGCCAGCACGACCAGGAACAGGATGTTGAACACGGCCATGCGGAACGCCGTGAGCCCGTTCCAGAAGCCGAGCCAGACGCGCACGAGGAAATTGCCCTTCTTGTCGTTCATTGGTCATCGTCCAGGTTGGATTGGGGATTGATTCGATCATCGACGATCCGCATCAAGGCCGGATCAAGCCGCCTAACCGGCCACACCGTATTGTGCCGGTTACCGACAAGCCGTGCCGAGCATCCTGGGCGGGCCCCGCGGCCGACGCAAGGGCCGAAAGTCAGGGGCCGTCGGTTTTCTCCATCGCGCGCGAAAGGCGCAGGAAGCGCGTGCCCAGCAGCACTGCCGCCACGGTCAGGCCGGCGATCAGGCCGACCCACATGCCGGCCGCGCCCCATTCGCGCTCGAAGGTCAGCCACCAGCCGATCGTCAGCCCGATCGCCCAGTAGGACAACACGCTGTAGACCATCGGCCGCCGGGTGTCCTTGTAGCCCCTGAGCGCGCCGGCCGAGGCCACCTGCAGGCTGTCGGAGAGCTGGAATATGGCCGCGAGCATCAGCAGGCTTGCGGCCAGTTCGATGACTTCGCGCTCGGACGTGTAAATGCGTGCGATCCACTCGGGCAGCAGGAACATCGCGCTCGCCGAGAACAGCCCGAACACCGCGGCCAGGCCGATGCCGACCAGGCCGGCCACGCGCGCGC
>JAWOAV010000208.1:0-11226 GCA_046498365.1 Desulfosalsimonadaceae bacterium | reverse complement strand
TCCTGCTTGAGGATAAACTGCGACATGGGCTTTTGGACCAGCCAGTCCCGCGCGGTGCCCAGCAATTTGGCCGCCGTGAGATTGGCCTCTATTATCAGTCCTTTCTGGTTTGTTGTGCAGTAACCCACCGGCGCCAGATCGTAGAGGTCGAAATAACGTGCCCGGGAGGCGTCCAGTTCGATCTGGGCACGACGCAGTTCCTCGTTCTGCAGCTCCAGTTCGATCTGGTGGGTCCGGAGCTCGTGTATGATTTGGCGCCTTTCCTCCGGGGACATGTCCGAAAGGGCATCCAGTCCGGAACCCCCGTTTTCACGGACTTTTTGCTCGGCGATACTGCGCAGTCTGTCTATGTCGATGTCGTAAGGCGGTTTATTCCTGCTGTTCATTGTTTTTTCCTTCGTCACGGGTGATATCCCGGGTGATATCATTGATGGCCAGCAGGATAACGCTGGACTCGCCTGCCTCATTGATTGTTCGTGCATTTATCTGCAAGCGATGGAATCCGGTTTCCTTGAATTCTGCCGGGAGTACATAATCGTTTACTGCCGAATCAGCGGAAAGCATTTCCTCCATGAGTCTTCGAAGGGCCGGGATATCCCACTGGCCGTTTCCAAGATCGTAGAGCCGGTGCCCGGCGACATCGTCAAGGTCCAGGGCGAAGGCGGCGCAAAAAGCCTTGTTGGCGGAGATGACCTTCAACCCGGAGTCCAGAACGAGCAGAGGCTCGTGAACGGCTTCCAAAATAACTTCGGTGACGCGCACGTGGGCTTCCTGCAGCGCCTGCTGCGCCCGCTTGGCGACGCTGATATCAACAAAGGAAACAACCGCGCCTTCGATCACGTTGTGCAGGGTCCGGTACGGCAAAATGCGCATGGTGTACCAGGCCCCGGCCCTGGTAAGGACTTCAGTTTCTCTGGGCACCAGGGTGTCGAGCACTTCCCGGATGTCCTGCTGGAGACTGTCGTAGCCTTCCAGGTTTGAGACAATGTGGCTGACCGGGCGGCCGATGTCGGTTTGAATCAGGTTGATGATCCGCGTGGCCGCAGGGGTGTAGCGCATGATGCGCAGTTCGTGATCCACAAATACCGATGCAATGCCCGTGCCCGCCAGCAGGTTGTTCATATCGTCATTGGCACGGGTAAGATCGGCAACTGTGTTTTGCAGTTCGGCATTCACGGTCGAAAGCTCCTCGTTTACAGACTGGAGCTCCTCTTTGGATGTTTCAAGCTCCTCGTTGGCCGACTGGAGCTCTTCGTTATAGGACTGCATGTCCTCGTTCGTGGTTCTCAGTTCCTCATTGGCGGTTTCAAGTTCCTCCCGTGTGGTCTGGATGTATTCCTCCTTGGCCCGCAGTTCCTGACGAAGTGCGGCAATGACCGCCTGCTCGTTGCCGACGGTTTCCGTGTCTTCTGTCTGGTCGGGAGCAGAATCTGTGCTCAAAACGGTTCTATCCCGGGGCTGCGGTTCTGCGGTTTCCATGACGACCAGAATCACCAGGGAATCGGTGCTTTGTTCCGTGTCGTCCAGGGCCTGGCCCGATTTCTCGGGCCCCACGGGCTTGACGGTGAGATGGATTGTTGTAAAATCACCGTTGTTTTTCACCCGCAGATTGGGGCATCTCACCGACTCCATCCCTGCGCTGATTTTTCGCAGGGCGGTTGCCAGTTCCTGCTGCAACCCCTCCCGGGCCATTCTGAGGATATTGTTGACTCCCGCCTCTCCCGGGGCGGGTTCCAGGAAAGAACCGGTGCGGCCGTGCAGGTAAAGAATATCGCCTTTTGCATTGACAAGTGCGGCCGCCGCCACCATCTGCTGTATCAGGGCTTTTTCCGTGATCTCGCGAAGCGACTTTCCCCGAACGGCCTGCTTTTGCGACGGGCGGACAACGGGCACGGGCGCATCAGCGGCTGTCATGGGCGGCATAAATCTGTAGAGACCGGCCTGCCGGGATTCGTTTTTTTTCCGGTAAATCTTTGACCTGCGGTCCAGGGTGGCAAAAAGATTTCCGAATTCCCCGATTGTTTCCGAGGAGCCCAGAAACAGGATTCCGCCCGGGTTCAAGGCGTAGTGGAAAAGCGGGATGATCTTTTTTTGCAGCTCATAGCCCATATAGATCATCAGGTTCCGGCAGGAGATCAGATCAAGTTTTGAAAAGGGGGGGTCCTTGATGACGTTTTGCTCGGAAAAAACCATCATGTCGCGTAGTTTTTTGTTGGTTTGATAGAAGCTGTCTCCCGGCTCAATGGAAAAAAACCGCTCCAGCCGGTTTTGGGAAATGTCTGCGGCGATGCTTGCCGGATAAATGCCGGCGCGGGCTGCGGCAATGGCACGGCTGTCAATGTCTGTGGCAAATATCTGAACATTGATCCTTTCCTTGAGCTGCTGCTGGTGCTCTGCCAGTAAAATGGCAAGGCTGTAAGCTTCCTCGCCGGTTGAACAGCCCGCAGACCACACGCGTAGAGTTTCGTTGGGTTTTTTCTCTGAAAACAGCCCGGAAACAATCTGCTTCCCAAGGGCCTCAAAAGCCTCCGGGTCCCGGAAAAAATTGGTGACCCCGATGAGCATGTCCCGGAACAGGGCCTCGATTTCGTCAGGTGTCTGCTGCAGATACCTGACGTATCTTTCCGGATTTTCAATCTGCTGTATTGCCATGCGGCGTTCAATGCGGCGATAGACTGTATTGGGCTTATACTGGCTGAAGTCGTGGCCGGAATGGGTGCGCAGGAGCACAAAGATTTTTTTAAGGACGTTTTTATCCCCTGCAGGCGGCAGGTCCCCGGCCGGCCTGTCTGACCCGTCAATGGCACGCAGTGCATATTCGATGATTTTGAGCGGCATTTCAGCCGGCGGCAGTTCATAGTCGACCATGCCGGTGGCAAGGGCGCTTCTGGGCATACTGTCGTATTCGCTCGAGGTCGGCTCCTGGACCATTACCATTCCGCCTTCGCCCTTGATTGCACGCACGCCAAGGGTGCCGTCGCTTCCGCTTCCCGAAAGCACGATTCCGATAGCCCTTTCACCCAGGTCCTGGGCCAGGGTGCGGAAAAAAAAGTCTATGGGCATGCGCTTTCCCCGGGGGGCGACAGGCTCCATTAACTGCAGGGCGCCGCTGATATAGGCCATGTCTTTTCCTGGCGGGATGATGTAGGCGCAGTTGGGACGCACAACCATCCCGTCTTCCACCTCAAAGACCTTCATGCGGGTGTAGCGCCCTAACAGGTCTGTGAGGATGCTTTTGTGGTCCGGGGCAAGGTGCTGTACAAGGACAAAAGCCATGCCGGGATCGGTATCCCCGGGCATGCCTGAGAAAAATGCCTCGAATGCCGCCAGCCCGCCGGCTGAAGCGCCGATGCCGACCACCGGAAAACCAGGGGGCGGATTTCCGGTGCCGTCTTTTTCCGCTGCAGCCTGGTTATTTTGGCTTTTTTGCCGCTCTTTTTTTTGTTTCATCCCGGCTCTTTCCTGCAATCGGTGCGTTTTGGTGCTTTGCGAAATAAATGGGGATCAACTGCAAGATCTTGCAATTGGAGTTGCTGTGAAAAGAAATATTACCATATATGCAATCGGCAACAACAATCGTTTCAACAGTATAAGGCAATTCAGGGCAAATAACAAGCAGTTTTACATGTCTTTTCGAAAACAAATTCAATCATTTAAAAGGCTTTGTCCTTTGCGGGCCTTTTGGGCCCGCACGTTATCGGTTTGCCAACAAGCCGTTTACGAAATATATTTAAGGTATTTATACGATGGGAATGTATTGCCGCAGGGAGTGGGGAAACAATTAATGACAAATCAGGCACGGGCACTTGTGGAGGCTTATCCGGATCTTATGGCGCGCCTTGATGCGCAGCGGCGGTATACCTATGTCAATGAAAAATATGCGCAGGTGGCGGGTGTGCCCGCAGAAAAGCTGCTGGGCCGGCGTGGCGGGCCGGTGAAGTTTTCGCAGACCTGGGCCCGGTTGATAGAAAAAGCCATGGATGAGGCTTCGGAAAAGGGGCAGACCCGGAAGCTGGAAGTCAGATTCGGCGGCAGATGGTATTCCACCAATATCGTTCCAGAGCGCGATGAAAACCATGTCCTGGTTTCGTTTGCGATATTTGCCCACGATATCACCGAAATCAAACAAACCCAGAACGAACTGAAACAAAAACAAAAAGAGCTTGCCGATAGCGAAAGCAGGTTCCGCAGCGTTATTGAAAATGCCCTTGACGCCGCCTACCGCCGGAACATTCAAACCGATGTCTTTGATTATATGAGCCCCGTAATCGAACAGATCACCGGCTATCTGCCCGAAGAATTCAGGGCCATGGGCACCGAAGACATACTGGAGCGGATCCACCCGGATCATGTGGATGCGGTGAAACAGGAGCTTGCATCGGTTCTGGCCTCTGAGCGCTCCACATGCTTGCTGGAGTACGCATTCAGGGCCAAGGGCGGCGACTACAGGTACTTGGCGGATTATTTCCGGATCATCCGGGACCGGCAGGGAAACCCTGTTCACCGCATCGGGGTTATGCGCGATATCACCGGGCGCAAGGAAGTCGAGGAGATGATGCTTTCCTCGCTCAATACCGCTCAGAAGCGTGCCCTGGATGCGGAAGCCGAGCGGCGAATCATCGAAACGGTAATCGACAATGTTCCGGAGGGATTTCTGCTTGTTGACGCCCAAAGCGAGCGCGTTCTGATGGTCAGCCGTCACCTGGCCGAGTTTGCAGGAAAGGATCAGAAGGACTTTCAAGATATTTCGCTCCAGGAATATTCCCAATACCTCAATATTGCCGATCTGGATGGAAAGGCGCTTGCCTTTGAGCAGATGCCCGTATGGCGGTCCATAAAAAATGGCGAGGTCGTGGTCAGCGAACATTACCGGCTGACCAACAAGGACGGCCAGACAATCACGGTTCTGCTCAACACCGCGCCGGTGCGGGATGCAAACGGAACCATCATCCGGGGGGTGGCTGCCTGGCGAAACATCGAGCCCTTAAAGCAGGCCGAGGACAAGCTGCGCAAGTCCCGGGACGCGGCAAGGCATGCCATGGAAACGGCCGAGGAAAGGCGGCGGATTCTTGAGGCCATACTCGTTGGCATACCCGAAGGCATTGCCGTGATTGAAGCCCCGGACGGTGCGCTTCGGCTCGTGAGCCGGTATTACGAAAATTTCATCGGCACGTCCGGGAATGTGCTCCACGAAACGAGCCTGGAAAAACGGATGCAGCACTATTCAGCTTCGGACGGCAACGGCGGCGAGCCGGTGCCCCTTGAACAAACCCCGGCCTGGCGGGCCCTGTACAATGGGGAGGTGGTCATGAACGAGGAATGGATGGTGGCCAGGCCAGATGGCTCGCAATCGGTGGTTTCAATGATCGCCTCTCCGGTTTTAAACTACCGGGGGGAGACCACCCATGCGGTGACAAGTTTCCGCGATATTACAAAAAGAAAGGAGATGGAAACCGCCCTGCGGCAAAGGGAATTTGAATTCCGCACTTTGGTGGAAAATTCTCCGGACCTCATATTGCGGGTAGACCCGCAGATGCGCTATCAGTTTGTCAATCCCGCTTATGAACGCATGACGGGCATATCCAGGCAGCGGTTTTTGGGCAGAACCAGCAGGGAGATGGAACTGCCCGAGCAATATTGCACCCTTCTGGAGGAAGGCGCGGCAAAGGCCATGGGCAGCGGCCGGGAAATAAACATGGAATTCGATTTCCGCGGGCTGCTTGAGCAGCGGCATTTCTGGGGCCGGATCATTCCGGAATTTGAGCCCGACGGAAGGGTCAGAAGCGTTATGATGGTTGCCCGGGATATCACCGAGCGCAAAAAGGCGGAAGATCATATACGTTACGTGAGTTTTCACGACAGTGTAACCGGTTTGTACAACAGGGCCTATTTCGAGGAGGAAATCCAGCGGCTCGACACCGGCCGTAGCCTGCCGGTGAGTTTCATCATCGGGGACTTGAACAACCTCAAGCTTGTCAACGATACCTTCGGCCATAACGAAGGGGATCTGCTTTTGAAGACCATTGCGGACATACTGAGAAAGACCTGCAGAGACGAGGATATCATTGCAAGGTGGGGGGGGGATGAATTTGCCGTTATTCTTCCCTCAACACCTGCGGCAACTGCCCGCGGCATCTGCGACAGGATCAAAAATGAGGCCGAAGCAAGCAGCAATGGCGCGATTGCACCGAGCATTGCTTTGGGGTTTGCGGAAAAAACCACGCCTGAGGATAATATCTACAAGGTCATCCGGGACGCCGAGGAGCAGATGTATGAAAACAAGCTGGCCAAAAGCCGCAAAAACCAGGAAATCGTCTTGTCGTCGCTGATGCGCCGGGTGCGGGTCAAATGGCCGGATCTGGACAATCATTTGGCGCGCACCACTGAACTGGCCCGGAGATTTGCAAAAAATCTCGGGTTTTCAGACAGCCAGATGGAGGACCTGGCTTTGTTTATCAGCCTCCACGATATAGGAAAGGCTGTGGTGCCCGACTACCTGCTTTGCAAGCCCGGCCCGCTTTCTCTGAGCGAGTGGGAAATGGTCAAGCGGCATCCGGAAGCCGGCTATCGGATAACAAACACCTTCGGCGAAACTGCCAGGATCGCGGAAGCCATTTTGAGCCAGCGGGAATGGTGGGACGGCACCGGTTATCCCAGGGGGCTGAAGGGAAAAGAGATCCCCTTTCTATCACGGTTTTTTTCAATCATTGACACATATGACACCATAACCCATGACAGGCCCTATGACCGGGCTTTTACCCGGCAGGAAGCGGTGGCGGAACTTCGGCAGTATTTGGGGAAACAGTTCGATCCGGAGCTTGGAAAAAGCTTTATATCCTTTGTATCCGAATCGCTCCGTTCAGGAGCATGAGTTAACAGACGCGTCGCGTATTGTATTGAGCAATTCGTGCTTGTCGCCGTGTTTCTTCAGATACTGGCTGGCACCGGCCTGCCAGATGGCTTCGGCCTGATCGGTGGCATCAAACATGGACAGCCCGATGATACGGATATGCGGCAGTTCAGCCTTAATAATGCGGGTGGCTTCGATTCCGTTCATCTCCGGCATGCTGATATCCATGAGAATAACGTCCGGGTTGAGTTCCCGGGCCAGCTTCACCGCTTCTTTTCCATCCGAGGCCTCGCCGGTGACCTGGATGTCGTCGTAGTTGGACAAAAGCATTGCAAGTCCCTGCCGCATTACGGCGTGGTCGTCTGCAAGCATGATTTTTATGGGCAAATATGTCCGCTTTTCCGGCGGGCCGCCGGCCGTTTGGGCCACAGCCTGATCCGGCCCGGCCTCCGGAGCTGTCATATGTGCACTTGCAGGCTTGTCGTGGTTTTCCACCACCAGGCAAACCGCCCTGAGATCCCCCACCGTAAAGCTGTGCATGTATGTGCTGTAGGAGATTTTCTCCCCGCCTGCATGATTAAAGCAAAACCGGGCCGAGATCTGCTCCTGCTGATGCGCCCTTGCAAGAAACGCATCCAAGCGGTCCCGGTCATCTTTTTGAACCACATCGGTGATGCGTGCCCCTTTGAGCTGTTCGGAGGAGGCGTTTACAATGTCGGCAAACTGGCGGTTGCAGTAAAGGATCCTGCTGTCTTGCGAGACAACAGCCATTCCCTGACGGGAGTCTTTGCCCTGCTGTAAAATTTCGCTTCCGGATTTCTTATTGTTTTCAGTCATTGACCGCTCAATCTGTTTAATTTGGATATACGCTGCGCCGGGCGGATGACGGGCGCTTTTTTGTTAAAGCCAAAATAATGATGGCTTCGCAAAATAACCTCAAATTAATATAGTATACCAGGCATTGGCTTGCGTGTAAATAAAATTTTCCTTACATTCTCTTCTTCCTTGGTGACACCGGAAAAGGCCGGAAAAAGGTCATATTTGATCACCGGTTACATATGACCTTTTTATGGGGGGGGTTCATGGATTCCTGCCAGTACATATCAGCATATCATCCTTGAGAAATCAATGAGATAAAATCATTTTTCCCCAAGCCGGGAACCTGGCACATAACTTGAAATAAATGTAATGGCGGTAATCGGCGTTATGGTGGTGCCGCTCTTATTCGGAAAAATTAACCGAAAGGAATTGAAAATGAAAAGCGCAAATCAATTCATGCTGATTTCACTGGCAATTGTCATCACAGCCGCTGTCGGCATGGCGGGTTGTGCCACGACCGGTATGGAGCGTTCAACAAAGGCAAAAACCTCAATGACAGAAATGGACGGCACTATCAAACTGCTTCTCGTTCATCTGGATGCTACAGGGGCGTCGCTCAGAGAACTTGTCAAACCGGATAACTCCGACGTGGAAAAGGCCTTCCAGCTATTTACGGAAAATGTTTCAAAAATGGAGCAAATGGAGCAAAGCTTTACCCGACACACCGATGAAATGAATGCCAGAGGCAAGGATTATTTCGAGGAATGGGAGAAAGAAGGCGATAAATATAAAAATCCGCGGATACAGCAGCTCAGTGAACAACGGCGACTCGAACTCAGCAGAATATACAGGCAGATCGCCGCAAACAGCATCGGGGTAAAGGAAGCGCTCAATTCTTATGTCTCTGACCTTAAGGAAATCCAGACGTATCTTTCAAACGACCTGACGCCAAAGGGTATCGAAGCCATTGAACCATTGGCCCGTGAAGTAGCCGGTAAGGGCATCAATCTTACATATGAGATAAAGGATATTCAGGCAGCGGTTAACAGGGCAAACGCGTCCATGGCGCAGTAACAGGGTGTCGTTGTCGAACCGATGGCAGCGGCATAGGATGTATCCAGACATTTTTATCGATTCCAAACGGGAAGGAACACAAGATGGGAGACAAGGGGAAAAAAGATAAAGGCAAACGCGAAGATCAGAAAAAAAGCAAAAGCACCCAGAAGGAAAAACGAAAGCAAAAAAACCAGAAAGATAGCCCCACGTAAAATCGGTTCGGAGAATAAAGGAGAAAATTTGCAGGTAATTAAATCTGGCAGATTCTAAAACTCCCGATGATGAACTCCTTGAATACGCCGAGAGTTTCATCAACGCCGTGCGTGAGCCTTTAATCGTTCTGGACCATGACTTAAAGGTGATTTCCGCCAGTCGGTCCTTTTATAACACCTTTACGGTAAAGCCTGAAGAAACCCTGGGCCGGCTTATCTATGACCTGGGCAACAAACAGTGGGACATTCCGGAACTGCGGCAACTGCTCGAGACCCTCCTTCCTCAAAAATCAACCCTTGATGACTACGAGCTTACACACGAATTTATAGATCTCGGCAGCCGCACCATGCTTTTCAACGCCCGGGAAATTCCAAGAAAGTCCGGAAAAAAGCGGCTTATCCTCCTTGCCATAGAAGACATCACCGAGCCCAAACGGCAGGAAAACCTGTTATTGGAATCTGAAGAACGCTACCGGCGGCTTTTTGAGACGGCAAATGACGGAATGGTGCTTCTGGAAAAAGCGCAAGGAAAGATAACCCATGCGAATCCTGCCATCGCTGAGATGTTGGGCTATCGTCATGATGAACTTATTGGAAAAGGGGTTGTAGATATCGGTTTTCCCGGAGATATCGGGACCATTCAGGAAATATCTCAAATACTGGAAACCGACGGCATTCTTACGTACAAAGATGCGCCGGTGCAGACAAAGATCGGGCAATTTATTGATACCGATATTTATATGGTCGATAAGGCAAGGTTGGTGCAGTGCAATATCCGCGATATCACCGAGCGCAAACAAATGGAAGAGGAATTGCGGGAGAGCGAGGAGCGGTATCGGTTACTGGTTGAAACGTCGAACGATCTTGTCTGGACGTTCGATTTAGCGAGCATGAAATACACGTATTGCTCCAAATCGGTGGAAAAAATTCTTGGGTATTCTCAAGAAGCGGTAAATGGCTTTACGCTGGATGATATCTTTCTGCCAGAGACAAAAAAGAAGGTGATGACCGCCTTTAACCAGGCTTTCAAAGAAGAAGGCGATTCAGGCCAGGTTTTAATTGAAGCGGAACATCGCCACAAAGACGGCCGCCTGGTTTGGATGGAAATCAGTGCGGGGATGCACAGAAACAAGCTGGATCAATCCTTATTATTTAAAGGAATCTCCCGGGACATCACCGAGCGCAAGCAGGCAGAGGCGGAGCGCGAAGATCTTCAATGCCAACTTCTCCAGGCTCAGAAACTGGAATCCGTCGGCCGCCTGGCCGGCGGCGTAGCCCATGATTTCAATAACATGCTTACCATCATCAACGGTTATGCAGAAATGATGACCGATGTGCTTTCCCCTTCCGAGCCGTTGTATGAAAATGCGTTGCAAATCCATGAAGCGGGAAAAAGATCAGCAGTGATGGTTCGCAAACTGCTGGCTTTTGCCAGAGAGCAGCCTTTCTCCCCGGAGGTAATGAATTTGAACGACAACGTATCCAGTATGCTCAAGATGCTTCATCAGCTCATCGGGGAAAATATCGACCTCCTCTGGCAGCCCGGTCAAGAGCTCTGGCTGATAAAAATGGACTTTCCCCAGCTTGACCAGATACTTGCCAATCTGGTGGTTAATGCTCGTGATGCCATTGCAGACATCGGCAAACTAACAATAGAGACGCAAAACGTCGAATTTGACGAACAATACTGCGACAGTCATGTGGGCTTTGTGCCGGGGCAGTTCGTAATGCTGGCGGTAAGCGATACCGGCTGCGGCATGGGAAAAAACGTCTTTGACCATCTGTTCGAGCCGTTTTTTACGACCAAGGAGGTCGGTAAGGGCACCGGACTGGGCCTTTCCACGGTTTACGGTATTGTCAAGCAGAACAACGGGTTTATCAATGTGTACAGTGAGCCGGGACAAGGCACAACCTTCAGGATATATTTGCCGCGCCATGCCGGGGAGGCCGTTGCTCTGGGCAGAGAAGACCGGGAACAATATCCGTTAGGCAGCGGCGAGACGATACTGGTCCTGGAAGATGAAATTCTGGTTTTGAATTTAGCCAAAATCATGCTTGAAAAACTGGGATACAAGGTGTTGGCATCCAATTCAGTCCATGAAGCGTTGGCACTGATCAAATCCCGCGGCGGTGCAATCGATATGCTTTTAACCGATGTGATCATGCCGGAGATGAACGGCCGTGATTTTGCCACTCAGGTCAACAGTCTTTACCCGGATATTAAAACGCTTTTCATGTCCGGATATACATCCGATGTCATCGTTCGGCATGGGATTTTAGCAAAAGGCG
>JAWOAV010000148.1:0-8758 GCA_046498365.1 Desulfosalsimonadaceae bacterium | reverse complement strand
GTTCCTTCATGGGTTAACATACAATTCTTTTTCTTCAAAAGCGCTGAAAACAATTGAAAACAATAGCACCATATACTATGAATTCATAGGAGATTAAGATTTATGTTTGACCTTGCACCGACAAGGTTTTCCGGCCTTCGGCATCCTGTTTAAAACGGTGCCGTCCTCGGTTTTTGAGCCGTAGCCGCGGCTTTTGCCGATGATGCCCAAGCGACAATGCAGACAGTAGAAATGGTTTCAGTACCCCAGGAATTTCAAAATGAACATCTCCTGTTCCGGCGTAATCCTCGCCGGCGGTTTGAGTTCCCGTTTTCAAGGCAGAAACAAGGCTTTTTTCGAACTTAACGGCCGGCGAGTCATTGACCCCATTGTGGAGGCGTTTCAGTCCATTTTCGACGATATTCTCATTGTCACGAATACTCCCCTTGCGTATCTGGATTATGACGTGACCCTTGTGGCGGATGTTTTTTCCGCGAGAAGCTCCCTCACCGGGATTCATGCAGGGCTGGTGTATTCGCAAAACCCTTATATTTTTGTCGCTGCCTGTGATACACCGTTTATACAAAAGGAAATAATAGAGCTTGTTGTTTCCAGAATTCATCCGGATGCCGCTGCGGTAATGCCGGAAACCCCGTCCGGCACGGAACCGCTTCTGGCCGCATATGCAACATCCGCACTCCCGGTTGTTGAAAGGCACCTGGCGCAGGAAAAGTTCAAAATTAAAACCGTCTTCAGGAAAATGCGTGTCATAAAGATTTCCAAGGAAAGGATACTTGCGCAGGATCCGGAGCTGAAATCCTTTTTTAACATCAACACGGCGGCCGATCTTGATCTTGCCGGCAGAAGGGGGAGACGTCCGCATTGAACGAACAGAAAGATTTTTTGCCAGAGGAGCGGTGCCGATATGAATATTGACGCAAAGATTAAAGCAATTCAGAAGCATCCCGAGGGTGAGCGGGTCGGCATGATCCTGACCCACACGGGCATCGTTCGCGGATATTCAAAAAGCGGGCGGAAAGTGTCTTCCATTGAAATGCGCGTGGATGAAGAAAACCTGGACGGGGTTATCCAAAAACACAAGCAGATGGAAGGCATTGTGGAGGTATTGGTGGAAATAACCACTCAGATCCGGCTTTTTCCGGGAGAATGGATCATGACGGTTGTGGTGGCCGGTGATATCCGCGAAAATGTGCTTGCTGTGATGGCTTCGTTGATCGATGCCGTCAAAGAGGGGGTGACCCATAAGACCGAGCATTTTGTCTGAGGCCGGAGGTGGGAAGGCGGAGAAAAAACATGTGGAATAAGGGATGGTATCCGTTGGGAGGTGTCTGTGAATGAATTTACGCACATGGATGAAAAAGGTGCTGTCCGGATGGTGGATGTCGGGGACAAGGACGTGACGGACCGGCATGCAGCGGCCGGCGGCACGATCACCATGAATGCCGACACATTCGAGAAGGTTGCGGGCAGCCGCGTTCGAAAGGGAAATGTCCTTGAGACGGCGCGCATAGCGGGCATTCTAGCCGCAAAGCAGACCCATGCCCTCATCCCCATGTGCCATCCCATACGCATCCGCCATGTCCAGATCGACTTTCACCTGGACGAAGAAGCGGGTGCCGTTCATATCGAGGGGCAAGTCGGGGCCTCTGACCGGACCGGGGTTGAAATGGAGGCCCTGACCGCCGTTTCGGTGGCGGCATTGACCATATACGACATGTGCAAATCCCACGACAGGGGGATGGTGATATCCGCAATACGACTCCTTGAAAAATCCGGGGGGAAGAGCGGGCGGTATCGCCGGGAGGAATGATTCCGGCTTTTCCCTGAAAACCTGTAGAAATCGGTTCCGATACCGGCGTCAGCACCGGGAACAAATAAGCGGCTGCAATAACCGGAAATGCATTTCACTTCGATTCAACCGAAACAGAAGACCCTATGTTTATCCCTATAGAAATCCTCTACCTGGTTGCCGCTTCTATTGCCGGGTTTGTTGCCGGCGGCCTTATCGTGTGGATTGCCGGCAGAAGGCGTTTTTCGGCCCTAAGAGCGGAAAAGGAGGTGCTTGACCGCGAGAACAAGGTGTTGCGCCAAAGCCTTTCAGAGGCCGCTTCCAGCGAGGCCCATCTCCGGGCCAAAATGGAATCCCAGCAGGAGCTGGTGAAGAAGCAGGCCGAGATGTTCGATGAAATCCGCAGCCGCGCGGAGCAGGCCTTTTCCTCCCTTTCGTCCAAGGCCCTGCAGGATAACAACCGGTATTTTCTGGACCTTGCGGGATCTACGTTTGCCCGGTATTTTGATGCGGCAAAAAATGAAATGGAAAACAAGCGCAAAAATATTGGCGATATGGTTCAGCCCATTGTCGAAAGCCTGGAAAAATACGACCGGCAGGTGCAGGCCATGGAGCAGGCCCGCCAGGAGGCCTACGGGGGGCTGACCCAGCAGGTGATCTCCCTGGCGAAAACCCAGCAGGACCTTCAGAAGGAAACCGGCAAGCTGGTATCGGCCCTGCGGCTCCCCCATGTAAGAGGGCGATGGGGGGAGATGACGCTGAAACGGGTCGTTGAAATCGCCGGAATGGAGAACCACTGCGATTTTTTTGAACAGCCCACTACTGGTTCAGAAGGGGCTGCCATGCGGCCGGACATGCTCGTCCGGCTTCCCGGAAACCGGAGCATCGTCATCGACGCCAAAGTCCCCATTACGGCATATCTCGATTCCCTGGAAGCCGAATCCGTGGAAAAAGCGGAGGAGCATCTCGCCCGGCATGCCGTCCATGTTCAGCGGCACATCGTCAAGCTCGCCCAGAAATCGTATTTCAGCGGGTTTTCCCCGACCCCGGAGTTTGTGGTAATGTTCATGCCCGGGGAAAATTTTTTCAGCGCAGCATTGAAACAGTCCCCCTCCCTGATCGAACAGGGCTCCGGAAAAGGGGTTATACTGGCAACGCCAACGACCTTGATTACGCTTCTGAAAACCGTTGCATACGGCTGGCGCCAGGATGCCGCCGTGGAAAACGCGCGGGAGGTCAGCGAACTGGCCAGCGCCCTTTACAGCCGGATGTATTCCATGGTCGAGCACTTGAACAGGCTCGGGCGCGATCTGGACAGGTGCGTATCCAGCTACAACAAAACAATCGGTTCGGTTGAAAAGCGCGTGCTGGTGTCGGCCCGGCGTTTTCAGGAAATGGGGGCGGCCGGGAACAATGAAAAAACCCTGGACACACCGGAGCTTATCGAGAAGCGTTCCCGGCGGATTGAAATTGAAACGGAGGCGGAGGCGCATGAAGACGGGAAGTAATCCGATGGCGGCTTTTGTGCTTGTTTTTCTTTTTTCGGTATTCCACCTGTTTGCCTGCCCCGTTGCAGCGGAATCTTCCACGGCCGGAATTGAGAAGATCCCGGCGGAGCATTGGCCGTCTTTTGAGGACGACGAAGATCTCCGCCTGCTCGCGGAGGCGGTTTCGGAAAGCATTGCCTACTACGAAAGGCTTCCGGAAGACCGGGTATTTACGTATGGACGAGAGAGATACGCTGCAGAAACCCTTGCCGCCGGACTTCGCCGTTTCCGGGCTTTTCTGAAGACCAGGCCGGAACCCGCTGCGTTTAATGAATTCATAAGAGAAAATGGATCGCTTTATGCCTACCGGGAAAATAGCAGGCAGTTGGAGGTGTTGTTCACGGGGTACTATGAACCGATGATTCCCGGCAGTCTGAAATCATGCGGAAAGTTTCGCTACCCGGTATACAGCCGACCGGATGACCTGGTGACCATTGATTCGTCGGCCTTTGCATTGAAATGCAGCCCCAAAACCCTTATCGGCAGGATCGCAGGTAAAAAGGTGGTGCCGTATTTCAATCGCAGCGAGATAGACGCCGGCGTTCTCGAAGAAAAGGCCTCTCCCATTGCATGGGTAAACGATCCGGTGGCGCTTTTTTTTCTCCATGTCCAGGGCTCCGGAAAGATTCTTTTGGAAGATGGCCGCCATATCAACCTGCACTATGATATTTCAAACGGTCTTCCCTACAAAAGTATCGGCAAATATCTCATCGACAAGGGAAAAATCGCTGCCGCGGATATGTCCATGCAGAAAATCGCGCAATACATCCGGAACAATCCCCGGGAGGAAAAAGAGATCCTCCGGTATAACCCCCGCTACATTTTTTTCCGGGAAGGCGAAAACGGCGTCCGCGGCTGCTTAGACGCCCCGTTGACAGGGGGGCGATCGGTGGCCCTGGATCAGGAAGCCTCCCCGCCGGGTGCACTGCTGTATATCAAAAGCAGCAAGCCGGTATGCGACGGATCCGGTGATATTGAAAAATGGGTCGATTTTTCGAGATTTGCACTGAACCAGGATACCGGATCGGCCATTGCGGGGCCGCAGCGGGCAGACCTGTTCTGGGGAAGCGGGGATTACGCCGAAACCGCTGCCGGATATATGAAGCACCCCGGCCGCGTGTATTTCCTCGTTATCCATCCCGAAGATGAACCGTAGATTGTTTCTCCTCGCGGCTCCGGAGGGCTTTTTCAATAAACAGGATCAGACCGCCGGCAAACGAAAGTCCGCTGCAAATCAGAAACAGGTTCGGTGCGCCGATTTTTTCGAACAAAATGCCGGATGCGAAAAATCCCACCATGATCCCCAGGCCGTAGGTTACGGCGTTGTTGAGCGCCTGCCCCAGTGTTTTTGCCTCGGGGGGGGCCAGCTTGTCGATATACAGGATGCTGGCGACGTGAAAACTGCCGTAGGTGAACGCATGGAACAACTGGGCGAACAGGATCGGAAGCGCGGACTCGGCCCCTGCCAGGAGAACCCACCGGAGTGCTGCCGCAAAAAACGAAAAAATCAGGACCTTTTCGAAGGAAAATCGTGAAAAGATTTTTGCGGAGCCGACCATTACGGAGATTTCCGCAATGGAGGCAAGCGCCCATGCAAAACCGATAAACGCCCCTCCATAACCAATCTGCTCGAGGTGGATGGAAAAAAAACCGTAATACGTGCCGTGGCTGGCCAGCATCAGAAAGGCGCAGAACAGGAAGGTGAGCGCACGCCGGTTCAAAAACATCTTTGCGCTTGCAGCAAACGATTTTTCACGAACCTGTGCGGGGACCCGGGGAATGGCCGGGGACAGGATCGATTGGAGTACGGAGCCGGTCAGAATCAAAACAAGGATGATCGTCGCGGAATACATGTCAATGAGCCGCCCTACCAGGATGACTACCAGGATGAAACTAAGAGATCCCCACACCCGGAGATGGCCGTAATCGCTTTTCCTCTTCCCCAGAAGTTCCATGGAAAACGATTCGAGAAAGGATATGATCGGCGCGTAGAAGACGCCGTAGGCCGCTGTGATCAGCAGCATCAGTGTGAAATCGGTCGTCAGGAGGTACAAAAACCATATGGCGGCGGCAGCGATGGTGCAGGTAATGAAGATCGGTCGCCGGATGTTGTAGCGGTCTGCAAGCACCCCCCATACAAGCGGGAAAAGGGCGGTGGAAAAAGTCCGAAGGGCAGACAGGACGCCGATCTGCAAGCCGGAAAAATCCAGGTGATAGCAGTACAGGTTGAAATAGGGGAGATAAATCCCCAGGATTCCAAAATACAGGAAGTAGTGGCTGCTCAGGACGACTCTGGTCTTCGGGACGGTCATGTTTTCCTTCATTCGGATGACGCCTGGCTCCGCGCCGGGGGATTGGTTTCATTCCCCAGCATCACGGCAAGCCAGCGGGTTTCTTCATGGCTTTCCATGGCGATTTTAAAAATCATGGTCAGCGGCACCGAAAGGAGCATCCCCACGGGGCCGAGCACCCATCCCCAGAAAGCAAGGGAGAGAAAAACGACCAGGGTTGACAACCCAAGCCCCCTTCCCATGAACCTGGGCTCAAGCAGGCTGCCGATCAGAATGTTCACCGCCAGGTATCCCGCCCCTGCAAAGATGGCGGACCAGGGGCCGAGCTGGATCAATGCCATCAAAACAGCAGGGATTGCTGCGATAATAGAGCCGATGTTGGGGACGTAATTCAGGAGAAAGGCGGCAAGGCCCCATAAAACCGCATAATCGACCTCCAGAAAGGACAGCCACGCCGCGATCGCAACCCCCGTTATCATGGAGAATATGGTTTTCAAGGCGAGATAGCGGTTTACACTTTTTGCAAACTGTTTTATGCCCGCAAGCGATTTTTCCGGGTGCTTCAGTGCAGCCCTGTATTTGTCGCTCATGCCGGAAACCTCCAGCAGAATAAAAAACACGGTCAAGAAAATCAGAAACGCATTGGTCAGCGCGGCGCTCAGGCCGGACAGCATCCGGGCCGCCATCTGCATAGCCACGGAAGGATCCATATATTCATGGACCATACGCTCGGAAAGGTTGACGCCCCGGTGCTGGAACCATTGAATAAGCGCTGCGGATTCTTCCAGCAGCCGTTTCTGGTAGCCGGGCAGAGATGTCGTAAAATCCGCGACGGAGGCCCCGATAAATATCACCAGCCAGTACCCGATGACGACGAGAAACACTACGATCAGGGCGATCGCCGGCAGTTTCGGGATACCGCGGTTCTGCAGCCAGAACAAAAGGGGGGTGCAGATAATAGCGATGAACACGGAGAGAAGAAACGGCACCAGGAGACCTGCGGCGGACCGCATCCCGGCGATGATAACAACAAAGCAAGCGATTGCCAGCATGATACGCAACGCTTGGGGAAGGCCTCCTTGCGCTTCCATAAGAAAAGACTCCTTCTTCCTATTTCGGGTCCCTGGGGAGGAGCAGGCCGTTGCAACCGGCTGTCCGTCTTGTATGCTTTTAGCAGATCGCTGCCGCTCCGGGCAAGTCTTTACCGGTGCAGGCCTTGACATTGAACCGTGTTTCACCTATTACCGTATTGAATCGGCCCCCTGTTTGCATGCTGCGATATCCGGAAATTGCAGAATATCACCCCTCAATTAAGGATAAGCGATGAAAGGGTTTACGGCCGTCGCGTTTGACTGCGACGGCGTCATGTTTGACACACAAAAGGCCAACCGGGCATATTATAATGACATTTTAGCTTTTTTCGGCCGCCCCCCCATGACCGAGGATCAGTTCCGGTACGCCCAGATGCAGACCGTGGACCGGTCTCTTGAAATGCTTTTTCCCGACAAAAACGACTATGCTGCTGCCCAGAAATACCGTAAAGTGCATGGTTACGGGCCCTACATTACGCACATGGAAATGGAGCCCGACCTGGTGGCGGTGCTTGCGTATCTGCGGCCCAAATACAGCACGGCCGTGGCGACCAACCGGACGGACACCATGGGTCGAGTGCTGGAAGTGCATGACATCCGATCCTATTTCGACAAAGTGGTTACTGCCCTGGATGTGAAAAACCCAAAACCGGCGCCGGATGTTCTGTTCTGCCTCCTGGAATATTTCGGCATACCATCTTCTGAAATGCTCTATATCGGGGATTCCAAGGTGGATGAAGCTGCCGCTGCCGCCGCCGGCGTTTCGTTTGCAGCGTATGGCAACCCGGCCCTTGATGCCGATTACCATATACGGCGCCTCGCGGAGATCAAAACCATTGTAAACAGCAGCGTGCGGTAGTTCTTTTCTTTTTACTTCTTACGATAACGAAGCGTCAATGATTGAAGAAAACAGCATTTACCTGGTAGACGGCAGTGCCTACATTCACCGAGCCTACCACGCCATCCGCAGCCTTGCGACCTCCCGTGGATTCGCCACCAACGCCGTTTACGGGTTTACCCGCATGCTCATAAAGTTGATTCATGACAAGAATCCCAGGTATGCCGCAATGGTGTTTGACAGTGCGGCACCGACGTTTCGCCACGCGCTGTACCCCGAATACAAGGCCAACCGGGTAAAGATGCCCGAAGATCTTGCCGCACAGGTGCCCTACATCAAAAAAATCACCGAAGCGTTCCATATACCGGTAATCGAAAAAGACGGATTCGAGGCCGACGACCTGATCGGCACGCTGGCAAAAAAAGCGGAAGCCGCCGGCTTTGATGTCGTCATGGTCACCGGCGACAAGGATTTTGTGCAACTCCTTACGGATCGCATCATTATCTGGGATCCGATGAAGGACGTGGTCATAGACAAAAAGCGCCTCCTGAAAGAAAAGGGGATAGCGCCGGCCCGCATGGTGGACGTGCAGGGGCTTTCCGGGGACAGCTCGGACAACATCCCGGGAGTGCCGGGAGTCGGGCCGAAAACCGCTGAAAAACTGGTTCTGACCTATCACTCCATGGAGGGGCTATACGACCGCATCGACGAAATCAAGGCCGGCAAGCAAAAGGAAAGGCTCCTTGAATACAAAGACCAGGCGTTTTTAAGCCGCCGGCTTGCCACCATTGACACCAGCGTGCCGGTAGATTTCGACCTGTCCGCCCTTGAAATGATCCCCCCGGACAACACCCGGCTCGGGGTTTTGTTCAAGGAACTCGAGTTCAGCGCCCTTCAGAAGGAGTTTCCGGTAACCGCCGATCTTTCCGGCAAAACGTATCAAACCGTTTCGGATGCAGGCGCGTTGGACCGGCTGGTCGACGCGCTCAGGAAAGCCGGCCGGTTTGCTGTTGATACGGAAACCACCTCGCTTACGATGAAAAGCAAAAGGAAGAACTGGCCCGTATTAATGCCACCAAAGACAAAATGTTTTTAATTATTGGGCATGATTTACGCGGCCCCATCGGTAATTTAAGATCCTTAATTGAAATGTTGCTTGAAGATGAAGAGGTGGTTAATAATAAAAATCTGATTGATGTATT
>JAWOAV010000239.1:0-4741 GCA_046498365.1 Desulfosalsimonadaceae bacterium | reverse complement strand
AGAAAGATCCTTCCGCCCCTGAAAAACCGGTACAGTCGGATCCAGGGGGTGATCAGGACGAAACAGAGCAGGATAACCGCCCCAAACCCCCGCCGCCGCTTCAGCACGGGGGGATTATCGCCCGGATTTTTTCCACCCCCCTTGAAATCATCTACGCCGCGGTCTTCCTGCTGGCGCCATTCGCGTCCGGGTTCGTGCAGACGGGCGACACCGCAAACCCGCTATTCTGGGAAACCGCAACCGGCATCCTGCTGACAGGCGCCGGCCTCCTGGTGTTTCCCTACGGCCTTGTCCTGCTGAACTACAAACGCATGGTGGAAAACACCCCCACATCCAAGGTGCGGTCCATGGCCATGGGTATGGCCGAAGTCTCCGGGCAGGCCCGACAGTACTATGACCTCAAAACCTCGCACAGCGGCACGCGGTGCATCTATTTCCGGGTGCGCTATTACCGGAAAAGAAGTGCCCGGATGTCCGGGGTGTCTGTTCTCCAGCCGAAGACGAGAAATTCGGATCAATGGGTCCTGGAGCGGGAATCATCCTCCGGCCGGCTCCCTTTTTACCTGGAGGATGAAACCGGCAGGGTCCTGGTCCGCCCCAAGGGGGCGCTTTTTCATATTTCAAAATTCAGGCAGGAATTTTCCGGCACCTTCGGGATGTTCATGTCCCCGGAGATGCAGCGATCCGACCGGCGAATCTACGAGGACATTATCCCCGAAGGCGCCCGCGTCTATGTTCTGGGAAAAGCCCGCCCCGAGCGGACCGACAGCTCGGTTGCGGAAAAAATCACCGACGAACTGCGCGCCCTCAAAAAAGACAATGACCGGCTCATGGCCTATGATGCGGACGACAACGGCCGCGTGGACATGGAGGAATGGGAAACAGCGCGCAGGGACGTTGAAAACAAGGTCTATGCCGAAATGCTGGCGGAAGGCGGACACAAGGAGCAGGTGGTGATCGGGAAGCCTGGCTACGGGATGCTGCCCTTCATCATCGCCGACTCCGAAGAGGGCATTCTCCGAAAACTGGGGCTCAGGGTATGGCTTTTTCTGGCAGGGGGAATGCTTCTGATCATCACCGGCGTTCAGATGCTGATGCAGCGCTATGTGTTTTAGTGATTTTTACATTCTTGTATAGACACGACAAATATTCTCACAGAAAATGATCTTGTAGGGGCACCCTTGCGGGTGCCCTGATTCCGGGCACCCGCAAGGGTGCCCCTACAAGATCCATCTGATCATCATGTCTGTTGATACATGCAAAGAATTGTAATTCGCCGTCGGCATCGTCCGCCGCGAGGAGATCAACGGGCGCAAAAAAACAATACTGAGGGACTCGTAAAAAATCGTTTTCAGACGGCTTTGTAAAATAGTCAAGATCAAGGCGCGTGAAATTTTTGAAGAATTGATCGTACTTCGCCGTATTTGAGATTCTTCAGAAATTGTGCGCAACGCAGATATTGGACTTTTACGAAGCCGTCAATACTCCGACAGGAAAGGATTTCAGACCATGGCAACGGTTATTCTGCTGATCATACTGGGCATCATTATTGCGACGATCGTATACGTCATTATCATCTACAACGGCCTGATCAATCTCAAGCACAATATCGAGCAGACCTGGAGCAACATCGACGTGCTTCTGAAGCAGCGCTATGACGAACTGCCCAAGCTGGTCAGCGTATGCGAGGGATACATGAAGCATGAACAGGCCGTGCTGGAAAACGTCACCAAGGCCCGGGCACAGCTGGACAACGCCTCTTCCGGCGGCGAGGTGCTGGACGCCAACAACGCCATCAGCCAGGCCCTTCGGTCGCTGTTCGCCGTGGTCGAAAACTATCCCGACCTCAAGGCTGACAAGGCGTTCCGACAGCTCCAGTCCCGGATTTCCCAGCTTGAAGACCAGATCGCGGACCGGCGGGAAATGTACAACGCCAGCGTCAACCTCTTCAATATCCGCATCGAGCAGTTTCCGGACCTCTTCGTGGCCAACATGATGAAGCTTGCCCCGAGGCAGCTCTGGCAGATCGAACCCGGACACAGGGAGGATGTATCGATCCGTTTCAGTCATTTATAGCGATTACCCCTTGCGTCCTGGCCGGATTGGTGGCATAAGAATTATTTCGAATGTAGCAGTACCACCGGATCATCCGGAAAGACAATCCGGAAACGCGATTTTATACAGGAGTGGCATATGAACGACAAGAGCAGCAAGGCGGGGTATTCCACCCGGGCAGTCCATGCCGGGGAAGTACGGTATAACGAATACGGGAGCATAACCACCCCCATTGTCCAGACATCAACGTTTATTTTCAGGAATGTCGAGGATATCCGAAAGCTCGTGACGGGCGATGTAGAGCGGTTTGAATACGGCCGCTACGGGCACCCCACACAGCTGGCCGCAGAAAGAAAACTGGCCGCACTCGAGGATGCCGAAGACGCCGTCCTGTTTTCATCCGGCATGAGCGCCATTACGACGTCCCTGCTGTTTCTGCTGAAAGCGGGCGACCACATGATCATCACGGACGATGCCTACAAGCGGACCCTGGATTTCTGCAAAAGCTATCTCGAACGCTACGACATCGAGTGCACCGTGGTCAAGATGTGCGACTACGAGGCCATAGAAAACGCCATCAAGCCCAACACCCGGGTATTTTTTTCCGAATCGCCCACCAACCCCTACCTGAACATCATGGATCTTGATCGGTTGATGGGCATTTTCAAAAACCGCGATGTCCTGGTCATCTCGGACTCCACCTTCGCCACCCCCTACAACCAGCAGCCCCTGAAATACGGCGTGGACCTGGTCATTCACAGCGCCACCAAGTACCTGGCAGGGCACAATGACATTCTTTCGGGCGTCCTGCTGGGGGACAAAAAACTGACCGACCCCATTCGGGAATTCCTGAAAATCACCGGCGGCGTCATCGACCCCAATTCCTCGTACCTGCTCATACGGGGCCTGAAAACATTCGCGCTTCGCATGGAACGGCTCAACCAGAGCGCCCAGACGGTGGCGGAGCACCTGGAAGCACTCCCCGGCATAAAGCGGGTTTACTACCCCGGCCTGCCGAGCCACCCCCACCATGATGTGGCAAAACAGCAGATGCGCGGTTTTGGTTCGGTGGTCACCTTCGAGGTGAAGGACGATGTCGAATATGCCCTTGCCTTCCTGAGCAACCTCGAAATCCTGAATATCGGCCCGTCCCTCGGCGGCGTCGAGTCCCTGATTACCCATCCGGCAACCATCAGCTATTACATGCACTCCAAGGAGGAGCGGGTGGCTTTGGGCATCAAGGACGGCCTGATCCGTCTCGCGGTGGGGCTGGAAGATATCGGCGACATTATCCGCGATATCGACCAGGCCCTTGAAAAGGCCGACAAGATATAAAAAGCGCTTTTTAAAAAGCCATCACGCTTGATGAACTCGTAAAAAGTCGACTTTCAGATGGCTCCGTAAAAAGTTCAAGATCAAGGCTTGCGTGATTTCGAAGAATGCAGCGTACTTATCCGTACGTAAAGTTCTGAGAAATCACGCGTAACACAGATATTGGACTTTTTACGGAGCCATCAAGCTTGACAGTCTGGTTTCCAAGTGGTAATGATACGCTTGTTTTACAATCAAGGCAAATCATCGGGGCGTAGCGCAGCCTGGTAGCGCACTTGCATGGGGTGCAAGGAGTCGGAGGTTCAAATCCTCTCGCCCCGACCATTTTTTCTATGTATTATCAATCACTTCCAAATCTGAAGAGGCCTGGTCTGGTAGAATCCTGGTAGAATTCCAGGCTTTTTCCAGATTTTCGCCATCCTCCGAAGCAGGGGTGTGGCGGTAATAATGCTGAATAAGCATATTCGAGTTGCTATGCCCGACCTGCCTTACAATGAAACTCACCCGCTCGTTTTTATCCAGCGCGTTTGTCATATACGATGACCGGGTATCCCTGAGGCTCACCTTCTTTGCGACACCAATCTTTTTGAGCGTTTTGTGAAACACTTTCTGATTCAACGTGTTATCGCGAATCGGTCGACCAACTTTGTTTAAAAAAACAAAATCATCCCCCACCCCTTTCCAGGTCCGTTCACGCTGCTTCCGCAATGCGTCAATGACAATTCCCGAAAGCTTGATATCCCTTATTGAACTTTTTGTCTTGGGTGGCTTGATGAGCATTTTTCCGCCTTTGAGGTGAACAAGAACCTCTCTGATCTTGATTACGCCTTGCCGGAAACAGATCCGCTTCCATTTTAATCCCGCTAATTCCTCTACCCGCAGGCCCGTAAAAAACAATACAGTGAACAACGGCTTCCAGAAATCGTCCACCGCCTCAATGAATTTATGGATCTCCATGAGGTCCAGGGTTTCCTTCTCCACTTCCCGTACCTTTTCGCTTATGAATTTCTTGAGCGGGGACACATTATCAAATGGATTGTCCTGGATCATTTTGTGTTTTTTGGCGTAACCCATAACGAGCCGAAAGGGCGTCAGAATATTGCGCTTATACTTTGTCCCGCATTTCATCCTGCTCACAAAGATTTCGATATCAAGGCTTGTAATGGACTCAATTGGCTTGTTCCCAAAATGGGGCAAAACATAGACATTCATCAATCTCCGGTACAACTCAAATGTCGTTTCTTCGACTTTGATGAGTTTAGCCCACTGTTTCGCAACTTCGCCAAACACCTTACCCTGATTATCGGCTGACGGTGTTTCACGCTCCATGGCCGGAATGTATCCATGATATTCA
>JAWOAV010000236.1:0-6343 GCA_046498365.1 Desulfosalsimonadaceae bacterium | reverse complement strand
GCACCGGCCGTCCCAGGCGCTTCCAGTAGGGCAGCAGAAAGCCGCCCATGCACGCATCGGTGTGAAACCAGATGCCGTTTTCGCTGGCCAGTTCGGACAATGCACCGATCGGGTCGATGACCCCCTGCGTATAGGACGGGGCGGAACCGGCGATGAAGATGGTGTTTTTGGTGATGTGCCGCCGGGTGTTTTCGACATCGGCCTTGAATGTGTCCGGGGCAACAGAGACGGTGACCGTCTTGATGCCGAAGTAATGGGCGGCCTTGTGAAATGCGGCATGGGCGGTACTCGGCAGGATCATTTCCGGAGCCTCGATTTCCGGCCGGTGATGGCGGTAATAATCCCGGGCCGCTTTGACCGCCAGGAGAATGCTTTCCGTGCCGCCGGAGGTAAAGTTGCCGACCACTTCCCCGCCGCCCCCGAGGTGCGTCCGCATAATGGAGACCAGGTCGTTTTCGAAATGGAGCACGCTGGGATACACCGTGAAATCGAGCGCGTTTTCCGACAAAAACCGGGTGTAGACCTGCTTGGCAAAGTCGAGAATGTCGCTGCCCGGATCGAAAACATATCCGAAAACCCGGCCTGACGACCCGTCCACGTCTTCGGATTTGTACTCGTCGAGCTTATGGAAAATCGCTTCCTTTTTCATGCCGGTTTTTGGTATCTGCATCGTCCCTCCTTATGTACGATGTTTTTTGGTGCCCGTCCCCGTTGACTTTTTCAAATTTTTTGATTCCGACTTTTACTAAATCCATTTTTTTATTTACCAAATTCATTTTTTATTTGAAATGAATAAAAACAATGCTATCCTTACTTTAAAGTAAGAATTTTTGTCAACGGGAAAAACATGGGAGGCGGTAATGATCAGCAGCAAAATCACCTCAAAAGGCCAGATAACCATACCCCGGAAAATCAGGGAGTTTCTCGATGTCGATGCGTCAGATAGAATCGAATTTATTCCCCTTGAAAACGGCAAGGTGCTGATTTCGAGCAGACGTCAGTCCGCCAGTGCGCTTTTCGGTCTGCTCAACCATAAAAGACGATCCCGGCCGGTGGCCGTAGAGGAAATGGACGCCGTGATTCAGAATCGTCGCCGGAAAAGGAATGCCAAATGATCGCTTTTGACACCAACGCCCTTGTCCGGATGCTGATCGAAGACGACCCTGATCAGGGGAAAATCATAAGAGACATGGTGCTTTACACGGAAAAACATTCCGGCCGGATCATCATTTTGACCGAAGTGCTCATCGAGACGGTCTGGGTCCTGGAATCGGCGTACCAATGCACGCGGAAGGAAATTCTTACCTTTCTTGAGACGCTGTTAAAAACCCACACGTTTGTCACCAGCGACCCGGCCGCCGTCCGGGCTGCGGTCGCGCAATACAAAAAGGGCGGGGATTTTGCAGATCTGGTGATTGTCAACAGGGCCAGGCAGCTCCATGCCGAAAAATTAATCAGTTTCGACCGCAAATTTCAGAAAAAATTTCCCGGCTATGTGGTCGAATCCCTTGAAGCGATGTAGGTGCGTACTGCTTGTGCATCGGCATGAGCAACGCAGTCGTTTGTGCCAGGGGTGATATGGCACTCAAGAAGCGCAAAGCCGTTATATCGATCATTTTGGGTTCAAAAAGTGCGATATAGCCTGCGGAAATGCCTGTTTTTTGGGATTAAATCGATGAAATGCAAAAGGGTAGCTTGGCCCTTTCTTATATCTTTAATGCGCAATCAGCAGGGGATAGGAAAATGAACGCACAAAAAGTTGCCGCCCAAAACGCATCCGCAAGAACCGCGCGGATGAAAGAAGAGTTCCTGTCGTGCCGCTATGAAATCTGCATTGAGCGGATGAAATACTTCACCGAAGCGCACCGGGAGAAACCGGAGGCGCCGGAAATCATCCGGCGGGCCGAAGGCCTTGCACGAACCCTTGAACACATGACCATATTTATCCGGGACGACGAACTGCTGGTGGGAAACGAAACCGGAAAAAACCTGGGAGAAAAGGTCAATCTTGATCTCCAGAGGTTTTACGAGGGTTTAGACCAGCGATCCACCTATGAGGAACTGGCCAGACGGCACCCCCAACCGTTTTTTATCGAGGACGCGGATATCGATGCGCTCATGGAGATGATCCCCTACTGGAAGGGTAGATCACTTGCGGGAGACATCATTCCGGAACAGCTTTATCAGGAGGGGTTGATCTCGGCAACCGAAGGGTTAGCCCCCTTAGTGCCCAATATCGCTATCCAGACAGGAACCACAGAGGGGCACTTGTCCGCCGGATATGAAAAACTCCTGCGGCTCGGTTACCGTGGCATTATTGAGGAAGCGGATTTTTATCAGCACCAAATTGTCACAGACGATCCCGAATACAGGGAAAAGCATGATTTTTATGAGGCCGTAAAAATCTATTACCGCGCCGCCATCGGATTTGCGAAGCGCTATTCCGAGCTGGCATTTGAAATGGTGGACAGAGAGGCGACCGAAGCCCGGAAAGCTGAGTTGAGAACCATCGCGGAAATGTTGGAAAAATTTACGGCATCGGTGCCAGATACGTTCTACGAGGCTGTGTCGTTTATCTGGTTTACCCAGAATATCGCCAACATAAATTACCAGCGCAGCGTGCTTGCCCCGGGCCGGCTGGACCAGATCCTGTGGCCCTATTACGAAAAGGACCTGGAAGCGGGTAGGATCACGCGAAAATCGGCGCTTGAACTTGTCGAGGAGCTGAACCTGAAACTGACCTGGAACGTAACGCTGATTCCGGCGGAATTGACCGCCATCGCCAATGCCTTGGGGCAGAACACTCAGGCCATTACCATCTCGGGGTTGAATAAAGACGGTGTCGATGCCACCAATGAACTCTCCTACCTTTTCCTGGAGGCTTACGCAAACCTCAAGGTATTTACCACCGACCTGTCCGTACGCATTCACAAACATACGCCAAAAGCCTTTTTCAAGGCAGCTGTGTCTGTTTTCAAATCCACTTCCGGTATTGCCTTCTATAACGATGACGTAATCGTGCCAGCATTGGAAAAGGCGGGATATTCGACACGGGATGCCCGGGATTATGTGATCATCGGGTGCGTGGAACCCACAGGCCAGGGAAACAGCTTTGCTGCCACCGGTCGGATGTTCATGAATCTGCCCGGCGTGCTCGAACTGGTTTTAAACAACGGCGTCAGCGGCCTTTCCGGCCTGATCGATGGCCTTCAGACCGGCGATCCGGCAAGTTTTGCCTCCTTTGATGAGTTCTTTGAGGCCTTTACCCGGCAACTTGCTTTCAATGTGAAGCGCACCGTCCGTATAGCGGAAATCGGTGATGCTGAAACCATGAAACGTTTCCAGCACCCCTTTGTTTCAGCCATGCTCGACGGCTGCATGGAATCGGGGAAGGATCATGTCTGCGGCGGTGCCAAATATAATTTTTCATCGATTACCGCCTACGGCTTCGCAACTCTGGTAAATTCACTTTACGTCATCAAAAAGGCCGTTTATGAGGACAATATTGTGTCGCTGCCTGAACTCGTCGGAATACTGAACACAAATTTCGAGGGGCAGGAAGGCCTAAGGCAAAAGCTGATCCGAAAATATGCCAAATGGGGAAACGACCAGTCAGATATCGATGGGTTCGCCTGCCGGCTTTGGGATCTCTTCACCCGGGAAGTGGCGAAATATGCCCCCCTGCGCGGCGGAAGATACAATGCAGGAGCGTATTCCATGGGCGTGCATGTGATTGAAGGCTTTGTTACCAAGCCCACTCCGGACGGCCGCAAAGCCTTTGACCCGCTCTCAAACTCCCTTTCGCCTGTAAACGGAACCGAGGCAAACGGAATTACCGCCATATTGAATTCACTCGCCAAGCTCAATTATGATCTTTCTGCAAACGGCGTGGCCGTAAATATTCGTATCCACCCCCAGAACCTGGAAAAAGAAGAAAACATCGACAAATTTTATCAGCTCCTGAAGACCTATTTCGAAGAGGGCGGCATGCAGCTCCAGCCCACCGTTGTCTCCACCGAAACACTCAAAGACGCCCAGGCCCATCCCGAAAAATACCGGGACCTGATCGTAAAGGTTGGCGGTTACAATGCCACCTATGTCGACCTAGGTGCTCCTATTCAGAACGAGATCATCAGCCGGTTGGAAAACCCAATATAGCCGGGGTCGGACAGGATCAGGGTGCCTGAAGGCGCCGGGTTATATAAAACGAAAACAAAAACGGGGACGGGATAAAACGGGGTAAAATGGTAAAACGGGGTCGGATAAAACGGGCTCGGACCAAGGTAACACATTATAAATACGGAACAAAGATTGATGAATTCGTAAAAAGTCGTTTTCAGACGGCTTTGTAAAATGTTCAAGATCAAGGCGCGTGCCATTTTTGAAGAATCGATCGTACTTCGCCGTACGTGAGATTCTTCAAAAATTGTGCGCAACGCAGATATTGGACGTTTTACGAAGCCGTTAAGATTCATAATTGCCCCTAAAGAGGGGCCTATATTGAACGTTCAGGGACTAAAAAAAATATTATTGCCCTTTCACCTCAGATCTTTGATATCAGGTGCCGCAAAAGGTTTGAACCACCCGCTCTTCCGGTGGTGCTGGTTCGCTTCAATCCGTTATATCCCGTGCCCAGCTCAGAGCGGCGGAAACCGAAGGAAACCCCATGGTAGAAGTGAGCACAACCAGCGCATGATGGATTTCCTCCCGGCTTGCCCCCGCCTTGAGAGCCCGGCGGGTATGGCTGTGCACGGCCCCTTCGAGCCTGAGGGCTGCGGCAGCAGCCATCTGCACCAATTCCACTGTTTTTTCGTCCAACGGTCCTTCCGCCCGCGCGGTCTTCCCCAGCTCGGAAACAGCCTTCATAAGACCGGGGTGCTCAGACTGCATTACCTGGTAGTGTTTGGGTATTTCTTTTTCAGACATGGATTTGGCTCCTTCTCGTTTGTTTCAACCAGCTTCGGATGAGGCAGCCCGGTGAAGGCTGCCGGATTATTGCGATTCATTTCACCGGGAGGTTACCAGATATTGTTCGCTTCTATGATAATCATTTTCGCGATGTTCCGCCATTACAGTTACTGCGGAAACGGGGCCGGGCTAAGACAACACATTATAAATACAGGACAAAGATTCATAATTTCCCCTCAAATGGGACTTTTATCGAACTTTCTGGCGCTAAAAAAGGCATTATTGCCCCGGCATGAGCAACGCAGTGTTGAAACGGGGCGTGAAACGGGGATGAAACGGGGTCGGGCCAAGATAACATACCATAAATACGCAACATAAATTCATAATTGCCCTTCAAATAGGGCCTATATTGAGCTTTTTGGGGCTAAAAAAGACAGTATTGCCCAGGCATGAGTAACGCAGTCGTTTATACCAGGGCAGAAGCGGCATTGGGGAAGGGCAAAGCCGTTATATCGCACTTTTTGGGTTCAAAAAGTGCGATATAGCTTGAAAAAAGGCCTGTTTTTTGGATATAAATCGATTAAATGCAAGAGGTTAGCTTGGCCCGACCCCGTTGACCGTTGACCGTTGCCCGTTGACGGAAGGGAGACCAACGGGCAACGGCGGGCCGGAACAATGAATGCGGTCGAAGCGTACAATAATCGCATCCAGGAAAACGGTGTTTTCAGCCCTACATCAAAAACCGATAATCCCCTACGTGCAATACATCCGCCAATTTACGGGCCCGCTCTTTCCCAATGCCGCGCTTGCCGTTTTCCATTTCACTGATGTGGCGCTGTGGAATACCTGTCAAGTCGGACAATTGATTCTGCGTAAAACCTTCACGAATGCGGTAGGCCCGCAGGGCTGCCTGCTGTTCTTTCCCGTTATATTCAGGAAACACTTCCTTGACCGAATATGTACGTTCTTCATCAGACTCAACAGCCCTTGCATACTCCTGAATCCTGGATACATTTCGCCTCCTGACGCGCAAAGTCAATGTCACGACATCATCATTAGTACGGCGCTTTTTCGTGGCTTCCGGCATAAATTACCTCCACAACCCGGATTTTACCTTCCGCTTCCTGCCAAACAGCAACATACGTTGGCTTTCCCTTTTTTAAGTGGAAATGATGCACTCCGGTGGACAATTTGGAATAATTGGGCCAACTGCCCCTCACAGGCCCTGACGTTTCGATTTCTTTCACCAACTGAAACAACACGGTTTGTACCCTGCGCGGCAGCTTCTCTTTCTGTTTTCGCGACCTGTTTGTAAACTCAACAACCCAGCCCATACCAAATAAATATACCCCATAAAGGTATACTGTCAACACAAATACCACAGATTTCACTGACAGGTCACGTTTCTTACGTGACAACCATTGTTGCCGGGAAA
>JAWOAV010000126.1:0-32446 GCA_046498365.1 Desulfosalsimonadaceae bacterium | reverse complement strand
GGTGTTTCACCCGCCCGACCGGGGTCCGGGCCGCCAAGCACCCCGAAGCCATCTTTGCGTCCGGCTCGGCCTCGCACGCTTGGCATCCTGTAAGGGGCCGGATTCTTTGACAGTGATATGAGCTGTTGGGGCTGAATAGATCGGTGGTGTCCTCGACCGCCACCAGAGGGGCCGTCCAAATAGGGCGGCCTTTTTGCGTGGGTGGGAAAGCCTGGTATGCTCCCTTCATCTTGAGAAAGGAGGGGGCCTGGCCCGGAGTGTCTGCCTCACCGCACGCTCTCTGGGCCAAGCCCACCAGACGACGATGCCTATCCAGCCCAAAAGCCGGGTGCTGATATTCCCCCTGCGAAATTGATTGTGCATGGAACTGGTCTCAAAATTGCCTTTTGTCCCAATATCTTTGTTGACGTCTTATTTTACATCCTCGAAATACGCGCGTATGGCAGCGGTTCTTTGTAGTAGTGGAAGGAGGTCTGGGAACCGGACGCTGTAGACGGCGGGGGTGATTTTTATGTATAGCGGGTGGGTAGAAAATGCGGGGAGGGGGGTTTTACCACAGAGGACACAGGGGAGGCACAGAGATTCACAGAGACAAGCAGTGAAAAAAAAGGGGGGGGCGGCGTGCTCCTCGCTGGTGCACGGAATCTGTGAATACACAAGGGGTGACCAGATGTATATTCTGTGAGAATATTTATCGTGTTCATATAAGCAAGAATATAACAAAGAGTAAATGTTCCAGCTAAGAGCAAAAAGGAAGGCGTGGCATAAAAAAAAAGAGGCTGGGGAAATTTTTCCCCAGCCTCTTTTACGTCGGAAAAACCGTTTTACAAGTTAGAGAGAATAACGGTTTAGAAATTGATCTGCCATTTCAGACCGGCGTAATATTCGTCTTCATTTTCATAGTCAAAGTAACCGACTTCAGGAACGATGAAGGCGTTGCCGTCCTGGGAAAGGGGTACGGTTACCTGGCCGTAGTAGGCATACAGCTCTACTTCGTTGCCATTGTCGCTGTTGCGGTAGCCCGCACCCAGTTCAAAACCAATGGGCTCCAGGTTACCGCCAAAAATAACGGCAGCACCGTAAGTGTCGGCGTCTTCAATGTTATTGGGATCTGTTATGTCCGCACCGGCTTCATTGCCGAGATCGCTCCAGGAAGCCTGCCCGAAGTTGGCCACGTTCTGGCCGTAAAAACCGCCGAAGTTCAGGTACATGGGGTCCATCATGGTGAGCCTGATATTTGTGCCTCCGGCATAAGCGTTCAGGGTGTCGCCGTCGCCGTTGTCCAGATCATAGGTTTGAAAGACACCGGCAAAATTCATGGACACGCCGCCCATATCCAGGTCGTAGCTTGCCTGCACCTGGGGGAGCAGGACTTCAGGATCGCCGATTTCAACAGGCCGGACCAAGGCAACTTTAAAGCCTCCGACTGAATACTGGCCCATGGGTCTGCGGCCGACATAAGGTACGAACTCCAGCAAGCCGTTGTCCGTTGCATAAACCTGCTTGCTGATGAAGGAGCCGATGCCGAAAGGCGCATACGCCTGCCCAACAAGCAGCTGACCGGGGCCTAAATCAACGGTACCGTAAAGCAACCGTATGTTGGCATTGCCTCCTCCTGTGCCATATTCAAAGCGTCCGCCGATAGCATCGTTTTTCACGTTTGCACCGATGCGGGCGTTGCCTTGCAGGTTATGGTTTAAATCCATGGTGTCATCTACTGCAGGGTCATCGTTATCCACATCCGTCCAGAAAGTGGCTACCCTTGCACTGCCGTAAAAATCCCATTCGGCAGCCGATACCGGCACGTACATGACCAGTAGAAACGCGGCGGCTAAAAAAATCGTTACCAGCTTTTTCATGTGATTCCTCCTTTTGCTGTTTTTTTGGTTCTTCTCAAACGACGAAATACCAACCTTTTCAACAAGTGTTGCCTCAGCTAAACGGTTAAACGGTTTTAAACCTCCTTGACTTGTTTGAACGTTTAGAGTGTCCTCTTTTACGAAACAAACGACGTGTACGCTTGCCATGTTACTGCATACTATTATCAGCGACTTTAATAGAACTTTTCACAAATTGCAAGGGATACAAGATAAAAAAGTACAATTTTTGTTGTTTTTATCTGAAAGGATGAATTCAAAAAAACTACGCCCGCAAAGACCTGGATAGAAGATTGCGGCAGAAATACCGGTCATTGTGGCGCACGGCGCGGGCTTTTCCTTCCCGTCCTTCACGTCGTATGCGTCGGGATGCCTTCGATAAATCCCGGTTGCTGAAACGCAGGCGCCGGGTAGGCGTAAAAACCGCGGCCGGATTTAACGCCCAGGTATCCCTGGTCCACGTATTTTTTCAGGAACAAGGCGTTGGCGGTTTGCTGGGGATTGCCGGTTTTTTTCGCCCAGTAATCGGTGATTTTATATACCGTGTCAAGCCCGATGCTGTCCATGATGCCAAAGGGGCCGACAACGGTATGCATTACCCCCATCCAGGAACGGTCGATATCCGCTACCGAGGCCACGCCTTTTGCAGCTAAGGTCTGCGCCGATTCCAAAAGTGTCATGAGCATTGCGTTGAATACGTAGCCGTTGTTTTCTTTTTGGAGCACAATAGCCACCTGCCCGATTTTTTCCGCAAACGCCTCGATAAGGGCGATGGTTTCCGGTGAGGTCCCGGGGTGAGGCATGATGTCCACGATACGGGTAAACCGGGTGTCATGGAAATGCAGGGCGGCAAACCGGTCCGGACGGCCGGTGGCCCGGACAAACGTTGACGGAAGAAGAGAGGAGGTATTGGTCGTGAAAATCGTACGGGCAGGGCATATCGCGTTGAAGGCGGCAAATGTGCTTCCCTTCAGATCCGGGTCTTCCGGGACCGACTCGCTGATAATATCCACTGAGATGCCCGCCTTTTCCGGGTCGGTTTCCGTTCTGATCCGTAAAAGGGCCTCTTCTGCGCTGTTTTCCGTGAGACGGCCGGAGGATATATAGGTTTTCGCAAGTTTGCCCATGCGATCCATGGCCTTTTCAAGCATATCGGCGCTGATGTCGTAGAAAATGACATCCAATCCGGATGCCGCGCATTGAAAGCCGATCTGCTGCCCCATGGTCCCGGAGCCAACGATCAAAACGGTTTTTACGTCTTCAATGTTCAAGTGCTTCCCCTTTCTGTTTTATTGTACGGGAAAAAACAGCTCCTCACCTACCGCTTGCCGCAGGGCGGACGGCTGGATATCGGTACCATAATGATGATCAGGAAATGTATAAAATGTTTTTCCGTCGAAAGCAAGCAGCCAGTCGCCGGGGCGACGTCACCCATACGCTTTTTCCCCGGCAGTGGTGTGAAGTGCCTGTTAAATTAAATAATTGGAATGACGCAGGTATTGGATTGGCCGCCTGCAGCGGCAAAAACCGCCCGGAGCCATTTTTTTTATTGCAAAATCTGCAAAAGTAAGGAATGATATTCGCCATTCAGGCTTGCTTGAAACATTCCTTGTAGAAACATCCGGGAAAACAGTCTCTTCAGTTATTGACAGGTTCAAGTTTTTAACACCGATTGCCTCAAATGTGATCCGTTATACCTATGGCATCTAAAAAGGTCGTTGAAATCCGGGGTGTTGGGGAAGTGCTGCTGGAGCGGAGCCGCCGGGCAAAGCACTTCAATCTTACCATTAAACCGTTAAACGTCATCCGGGTAGCGGTCCCTGACGGCGTTTCCTTTACGGATGCGGAGCTTTTCGCCAGGTCCAAGAAGCAGTGGCTGCGCAAGCACCTCCAGAAGATCGAGGTGATGGCAAAGGAAATCGAAGATGCGGTCACGGTGTACCCCACGAACCGGAAGGCCGCCCGGCAGGTGCTTGTCTGCCGGCTCAACCAGTTGTCAAAAGGGCTTGGACTCCCCTATAACCGGGTGTTTGTGAAGTGCCAGAAAACCCGGTGGGGAAGCTGCTCCATGGCAAACAATATCAACCTGAATCTCAACCTCGTCCGTCTGCCCCAGGAGTTGATGGATTACGCCATTATTCACGAACTGGTCCATACAAGGATCAAAAATCACGGCAAAGCGTTTTGGGATCTTTTGACGCAGTATCTGCCGGACGCCGAGGCCCTGGACCGGGAGTTGGACCGGTACTGGGTTATGCTTGGCGACTTTCCGGAAAACGAATAAATGACGGCAACGTAAAACGCACAATATCTGCGTTGCGCACAATTTTTGAAGAATCTCATGTACGGCTAAGTACGATCCATTCTTCAAAAATTGCACGCGCCTTGATCTTGAACTTTTTACTTTGCCGTCCGAAACCGACTTTTTACGGTTCTATCAATATCTGCGTTATACGCAATTTCTCAGAATTGCATGTACGCAGATTCTCTCCCGTATTATTTCATGGATTTTTCCTGCCTGCCGGTATCCATCGTCATGAGTCATTCCTCTTTCGGTTTTCTGTTTCCGGTGTTGAAGGGGAAGATCACCCGGGGGGTTGCCTGGAGACGCGCCAAGACGCTTTCGATGTCCCTGGTGACCAGCGTCCGCCCGGTTTCGCCTGAAGCGACCATGACCATGGCCTCCAGAACGCCGGGACCGAAGATGCTTTCGGCCATTTGGGGGATGGTATCGATCACCATGCGGACGCCTCGCTGCTTGAGAAAGTTGAGCCTGTCGGAAAAAACCGCGGCCGTGATCACAATCTTCCCGTCGAGTTCATCGATGCCGCAGCCGCCGATATCCGTAAAAAAGCAGTGATGCGGTACAACCACGATGTCGGCGTTTTTGATTCTCCCGGAAAGGATATGCCAGTTGCACGCGTCAAGGAAAAAGGTCATGCCGGCCAATTTTTTGGCCGGCACCGTTTCCGTGAGGGGATGGACGTAGGTCGCATACAGGCGCAGGTCTTCTATGGAATGAAGGATTTTGGGGATGCCGCCGGACAAGACCGGATCGCAGAATGCGAAGTTGTCCGTATATTCAAGAAGCTGCTGTGCAACGGCGGCATCGGCCATGCCGGAGGTAAACAGAATCGCCGCATCGTCAAACAGGTCCGCCCCGTACTTTTGCCGGAGCTGCGCCAGGGTCCATTTTCGGCATACAGTATGCAGCAGGCGGCCGGTGGCAACCGGCGTGGTGAAAAACCCCTCCAGCGCAGCTATTTTTTTTCCCTGTTGATCGGGCAGGCTTTCCGAGGCGATCTTTGAGGGAAAGCGGATATTTTCCAGTGCAAGCGCATCCGCACGACCGTCCCACTTTTCAAGCGCTTCCGCGGCCGCATCCATGTCGCCGCCGGTGTCAATATAAATAATGTGAAAGTCCTCCCCGAAAAACCGCACACGGCAATCCGCGCTTTTTTTGCCGTTTTTCAGGTCCACCGCGGCGATGGTTTTCAATGGTCCGTCCTTGTCAACAGGCCTGCCCCCTTCAGATAGGACCCGACGCGGCTGACGTTGGTCATAAACATGCTGATGCCGGTCATTTGGGTGAAAATATCATCTCTGTTGCCGCATTTGGCCGCAAATTCGGGACCGATGGCGACCGCGGGATCGTTTGCATTCCTGGCATCGGGGCTTTTGGATATGGCCTCGACATACTGGTCCAGGCGCTCTTTGAGCACCTGGAAGTAGTCGATACGGGCACCGGTAAAGGTGCCGGCAGTCTTGGACAACTCGTTTGAAAATTCAAAGACCTTTTTCCAGAAGCCCGACAGCACTGCGTCTTTGTAAGGCGATTCTTCCATGTGAAAAGATATCGCCCATCCGGTCGCGACGATTTTTATTGCGCCAAGCTCGTATTCCACAGCCGTCCTGTCAATCTTGGCTT
Source organism: Desulfosalsimonadaceae bacterium (assembly GCA_046498365.1). Lineage (GTDB taxonomy): Bacteria > Desulfobacterota > Desulfobacteria > Desulfobacterales > Desulfosalsimonadaceae > B1SED10-16. The sequence continues at coordinate 26,641 of JAWOAV010000126.1, read as the reverse complement.
CCTGGTGGAGTCTGTCCATCAACCACTTCGTCTCTTCCCGATCGATCGCGTAGCTGAACAGGTCCTCTTCCGCCTGGGCGACAAATGATTTTCCGTTTTTTTGCGTTGTCATTGAAACCCGTTTTTTTGTGGCAACCCAAAAACCGAACAATTGGGTTTTATTTTTTTACCAGGGAAACGATCTGGTCCATGGCCTGTTCCAGGGTAAGCCGCCCCATGTTGAGCACCATGTGATAGGTTTCCGGATCGTTATAATTGGTGCACCCCATTTTTGCATAGACGTTTTTTCTGCGTTTTTCCCCGCCCAGGACGTCGTTGTAGGCCTTGTTGTCGGAGAGATTGTATCGGCGCTGCATGAACCGGATGCGCTGCTCCTTGCTCGCCACCAGTAAAAAATGATAGGTGTTTTCCCGTTCCGCGAGGATAAACTGGCTGCCCCGACCCAGCAGGACGACGTTGTCCTGTTTCGCGAGATCCGTGATCACTTCCCTTAATTTTTCAACATAGATCACTTCATCGATATAACCGGAACTTTCTCCTGCCAGCCGCTCCATGTAGCCTCTGCTCAGCATGGCGGAAACAATTTTGGAAAAGAGTCCCCCTGCAATATCCTCCATTTCCGTGATGGATTCTTTGGTCACCCGGATGCGCTTTGACAGCTCCTGGATAACGGCGTCGTCGAGAAATTTGTAGCTGAGCTTTTCAGCAACCATCTGGCCTAAGGTTCGGCCCCCGGCACCAAACTGCCGGGAGATTGTGATAACTGCCATAGCGAGCTCCGTTTCTTTTTATCGTTGTATATATCTTTTCTTGTTCGATCCACCAGCTGTCAGGAAAAGTCTCAGACCGCAGTGATACAGTAAAAATAATCATACCGGCCGCAACTTTCATGCACTTTTTTACAGGAGGCAAAAAGGCCCTTGACCGGATGCGGATGAAAGAAAATCAATTTACAGCAAAACGCATTTTCCAGTCAACCCAGAACCCGCCAGACACGGTCGATCCGCCGGAGTTCCCGGGCGGCGTGTCGGCCTTCCTCGGGCGTCAGCCCTCCTTTATTTTTCATTTTTAAAAGGGTGGATGCAATGTCGTAGACGGCATCAAATGCGTTTTTTACGTCGAGATTGTCATTCATCCGCCCCTCAAAAGCCCTTGTCATCTGCCGGATCCGGTCTTCGGCGCCCGGGGCGGCATCCCCCCCTGCCGCCTGGCCATTTTCCAGCTGGTGCGTCATATCCCGGAGCGTGTCGACCTTGCCCCGCGCCATGTGAAGTCGGTCCTCGTTTATGTCAATTTGTTCCTGAAAGTGGCCGTATATCAGGAAAAAGCGGATATGATGGGGGCTGAAGCCCGTATCTAAGAGGTCTTGGACATATACGATATTGCCTGTGCTCTTGGACATTTTCTTTTTCCCCGCCAGCACATGTTCGCCGTGAAGCCAGAAACGGGAGAGGGTTTGTCCGGAAACCGCTTCCAGCACGGCGATATTGTAATCATGATGCCGGTACAGATTGTCCACCCCGCCGCACCAGATATCCGTCGTATACCCCATGTGCCGGCTGATCATGGCCGGGTCCTGGATGTTCCATGCGGGGCGGCCTTCCCCCAGCGGCGTTTTCCAGTATACGCTGCCGTCCTCTTCCCGCCGCCCTTTCCAGAGGATGAAATCCCCCCGGTTCCAGCGTTTTCCCGGATAGGTGTCCTTCCGGAAGCGGACTTTCTTTTTCGGCCATCGGCGCATGTCCAGGCCGAAAAGTTTCCCAAAGCCCCTGAACTTCAGCGGGTCGTAAAAGATATCGCGGCCGTGGCGGTATGCGACCCCTTTTTCCAACAATTTTTCAATCAGGTAGACGGCCTGCTCGACGCATGTCGATGACCGGGGGATGGTTTCGGGGAGTGCGATGTCCAGCAGCCGGCAATCGGCCTTGAAGCGGCGGGCCACCGGTTTTGTCAGCTCGTCCAGGGAAACGCCTGATTTAACGGCCTGCGAGATGGCCTTGTCTTCGACGTCGGTGAAATTAATGACCCGCTGGACCGTATATCCCAGATACGTCAGGTACCGCTGAAGAATATCCTCAAAGAGAAACGTCCGGTAATTGCCTATGTGCGGCCATGCGTAGATGGACGGTCCGCAGGTAAACATTTTGACGGTCTTCCCCTCTTCCCGCGGTGCAAAGCGTTCCTTCCGGCGCGTAAGGGTGTTGTATAGATGAAGTTCGGACGACATAAATGATAATATCCTTTTTGATTGACAGGATCGTTGACGGCTTCGTAAAAAGTCCAATATCTGCGTTGCGCACAATTTTTGAAGAATCTCATGTACGGCTAAGTACTATCAATTCTTCAAAAATTGCACGCGCCTTGATCTTGAACATTTTACAAAGCCGTCTGAAAATCGACTTTTTACGAAGCCGTCAGCGTTGACGGATTCGTAAAACCACGGGACAGGAATTTTTTATTCCTTACCAAATATAAGGGACTTTTCGGAAACTTGTCAAACACACAGGAGGCTGCCGGTAAAAACGGCAGCAATGCGAGGCGTATGAACACGTACCAGAAAGAGCAGCTTCAGGCCCTTGAAATGGTCCGGCAGCACATGGGGCTGCTGGAGAAAGGCCCGGGCATTTCCGGTTTCGACCTGAACGCCCGGATGGAGGATTACCTGGACTTCCGGCAGGACGTGGGATCCTTTTTCAGAAGATGGTTTGAGCAAACATGTTCGGAGAACTGCTACAGCAGCAGGCGCAGCGCATGCTGCTCCAGAGACGGCATCATTGTCTTCTGGGCGGATGTCGTGGTCAATGCACACTGGTCCGACAGCCATGAACTGGACCGGCTCGAAAAGGCGATCAGGAAACCGGAAAAGGCGTATAAATGCATATTTCTGACGGAAAGCGGGTGCGTCTGGCGCATTAAGCCGATCATCTGCGAAATGTTTCTCTGTTCGGAAGCGGAAAAGAGCGTGTTCGGGGAGAATCCGAAGGCCCGAAAAGGCTGGCGCGAATTGGAAGAACGGAAAAAAGCCTTTACATGGCCCGACCGTCTGGTCCTGTTTGAAGCGCTCGAGAAAATATATATGGCGGCGGGGTGTGATTCGCCGTTGATGTATATGCACAAAAGTCCGGGACTGCTGCGGCTCATACGGCAGCGAAAACCAAACCCGCCTCCGATTTGAGACAATTTCAGTTGCGCATGCTGGTCACGGGGGCGGGAAGACGTCCCCCCCGGTTTAAAAAATCCTTGGCGGAAAAAGGGTTGACGTTCATTACCGGCACGGTTCCCAGGAGCCCGCCGAATTGTATCGTATCTCCGGCTTTTTTCCCAAAAGCGGGAATAATGCGTACCCCTGTGGTTTTGTTGTTGATAATGCCGATGGCCAGTTCGTCCGCAATAATTGCGTTGATGGTTTCCGCGGGAGTGTCTCCCGGGACGGCGAACATGTCAAGCCCAACGGAGCAGACGGCGGTCAGGGCTTCCAGTTTGTCAAGGCCCAGGGCGCCGCAGCGGACGGCATCGATCATGCCCGTATCTTCGCTGACGGGGATAAAGGTTCCGCTCAGTCCGCCCACGTTGCCGCTGGCCATGGCCCCGCCTTTTTTGACCGCGTTCATGAGAAGGGCAAGCGCAAGGGTCGAGCCGTGAGCGCCGATTTTTTCAATGCCGAAGGCCTCGAGGACGTTTGCCACGGAGTCGCCGGTTGCGGTGGTGGAGGCAAGGGAAATGTCCACGATGCCGAAAGGGATTCCTAAAGCTTCGGCCAGTTCCCGGCCAATGAGCTCCCCGGCCCGGGTAATTTTGAAAACCGTCCCCTTGATGACATCCGACAGCCGGGTGAGATCGCAGTCCCGGTTTTGTTCGACCACGCTTTTCACGACACCGGGGCCGCTGATGCCGATGTTGAGGGCCGTATCCCCTTCGCCGACCCCGTGAAACGCTCCTGCCATAAAGGGGTTGTCTTCCGGGGCATTGACAAAGACCACGAATTTTGCGCACCCGACCGAAGCGGCGCTTATTCGTGCCGTCTGAAGGAGCATTTCCCCGAGCAGGTTGACGGCATCCATGTTCAACCCGGATACATTGGCGCCGACATTCAAAAAGGCGCACACGCGTTCGGTTTTCGAGAGGACCTCGGGCAGTACGTCGATGAGCATCCGGTCGGACCGGGTCATCCCTTTTTGCACCAGTCCCCCGAAGCCCCCGATAAAATCGATCCCCGCCTCCTTTGCCGCAAGGTCAAGTGTTTCCGCCATTTTGCCGTATTTTTCACGGCTGCAGTGCGACTCCATGATCAGGCTAACCGGGGTTACGGCAATCCGCTTGTTGACGACCGGGATGCCGTATTTTCTCTCCAGCGTGCATGATTTTTCAATCAACCGGCTGCCGTGTGAAACGATCCGGTCATATACCTTTTTTTGAAATGTTTCAAAATCCGAATCGACCAGGTCCTTGAGGTTGATACCCAGCGTGGCAGCCCGGATATCGAGGTTCTGGCGCAGGATCATGTTTGTGGTTTCATATATTTCTTCAAGGGTGAAGGTCATGGGTCATATCCTGTGCATCATTTTAAATATGTTTTCATGCTGGACCTGGATTTTCATGTTCAGGCGGCTGCCGACTTTCTCGAGCCCGGCGCACAGCTCCTCCATTGTAACATTGGCGCTGATGATATCGGCAAGCATCGTCATGACGAAGTATCCGTCGGGCATGATCCGCTGGTTGATATCCACGATGTTGATATCGCTCTCATACAGAAAATTCGACACTGCAGCCACGATGCCTTTCCGGTCGACCCCGATGACCGTTATAAATACCAACTCTTTGTTCATTGTCGATCCTTATTTATTGTATTGCCATCCGGTTGTCTGTTTTTGTTTTTGATGGACACGTAAGTCGTATTTTCGATGGCAAAGAAATCATGCCATGGCGTGACAAGATCAAGGCGCGTGAATCTTGAGGCATTGCGGCACGCCTCTGGCGTGATAAAATTTCTCAAGATGAAGCGCAACGCAGATATTGGAATTTTTGCGAAGCCATCGTTTTTGTTTGATCCACGGAAAGCCTATACCCGCAAAACCGGAAAAAGAAAATGCTTTTCAATTCTTTTTGTCTTTTTGTGCTGCGCAAAGGCGCCTGTTACGGTATTTTTTCAGAAATATTCGCACCCGGCACATCATTGGGTGAAGATTCCAACGCGCTTCCGGTTTCAGACGGGAGAAAGGAAATCATTTCCGTATCGACCGTTCCAATAAAAACGTCACCGGAAATTCTAAGGATTTCCCGTGAAGGGTCCGTGCTGACATAGATTCTTGCTCCCCGCAGTTTATCTTCGCCTTCGGAAGGGTCTTTTCGGGTGAGATTTTTCACGCGCGGGGAAATTACGACGGCCTCCCGGTCGGATCCCTTCACGGAAATGGTGGTTTTTTCAACGGCGGTCAACTCGACCAGGTATCGGCTTTTTCCGGTGAACGTATCGAACACGCGGGTGTCGCCGACTTCCCATGTCAGGCTCAGCGCAAGAAATACCGCGGAAAAAGGATCAAGGGTGAGATTGTTCGGCTGGAAGCGGAGTTCTTTCACCGTGCCGCGATGATCCTCGTGCGTAGAGTGTATTTCACCGCCGGGCAGAAACTCGATTTTTGTCCTTTCCCGGCGCTTGTTCTGGCGGCTGTCATAAACAGAGGATCTGGGATGCAGTGTGGCGGCGGAAACAAACGCTTCTGTGTTGAAGCGCAGCTTGTAGAAAAAGTCAATGAACTTGTTGGTGCGCGCACTTGCTTCAATCCGGTAGTCGTTTCCGCTTTGCGCCAGGCGGATTTCCAGTGTGCCGGCGGGGATTCCCTGCCAGCTGACGGCGTAGACGTATTCCCCGAACCGCGGCGTAAAATTTTCCGGTTCGGGGGAGTAGACCGGGGTGACGATCTCGACCTCGTCCGCGGGGATCCTGTCCGCATAGACCGCGTTGCCGGCAAGGAAAACGATGGCCATCAAAGTGATTGATAAAAGATATATCAGCGTTTTTGGCATCGTCTTTTCCATTTTCGTGCTGCGGAAGTCAATGGGGCGACAGCCGCAGTCGGCCGGTATCAACGGGCGGGTGTATGCTTTTCGAAAAAAAATAGTATTCATAAGACGTTTATGATGGTAAAATATGATCTATTTGATTCCATGTCAATTGCGACTGTTTTCCTGAAGCGTAATATGATAGCTTTTATACGCCGTTATCGTTTCATGTCACGGAATTGCCGGGGTGTTTTTTGTCTGAACCTGCCGTACCAACCAAAACAAGGGGATGCGTTATGAAAAAAGCAATGTTTCGTTTTTTAGCGGGTATATGCCTTTTCGTGTTTGCCGTGGCCTGCAGCCAGTCCGAAGAGCCGGCCACTGAAGCCACGCAGGAGCGCGAGACAATCGAATTGAATTATTCCATTTTTTTCCCTCCCACGCATGTGCACAACAAGGCCGCAGAGGCCTGGGCCCGGGAAATTGAATCGCGTACCGGCGATGCCGTAAAAATCAATATCTACCCCGGCGGCACCCTGACCGGTGCAGCGGAGTGCTACGAGGGGGTGGTGAAAGGCATATCGGATATCGGAATGTCTGTTTTCGCATATACCCGCGGTCGTTTTCCGGTAATGGAAGCCGTGGACCTTCCCCTGGGCTATCCTTCCGGCATGACAGCGACCCGGGTGGCAAACGACTTTTATCGCCAGATCAAGCCAGCGGAGCTTGATGACGTAAAGGTGCTTTATCTTCATGCGCACGGCCCCGGCCTGCTCCACACGAAAAAGCCGGTGGAAACGCTTGACGATATGAAAGGTATGCAGATTCGTTCAACGGGGTTGAGTGCGAAAATGGTGTCGGCCTTCGGCGCCACGCCCGTGGCAATGCCCCAGGGAGACACCTACGAGGCCCTGCAGAAAGGCGTGGTTGAGGGAACTTTCGCCCCCATGGAAACGCTCAAAGGATGGCGGCAGGCAGAGGTGATCAACTCGACAACCGACTGCAGGGAGGTCGGTTATACAACGGCCATGTTCGTGGTGATGAACAAGGATCGGTTTGCGGGGATGCCGGAAGATATCCAGCGCGTTTTCACGGAGGTCAGCGAACAGTGGATTGAAGAACACGGCCGGATCTGGGACGAAGCGGACGAAGATGGCCTTGCCTATACGCTTGAATTGGACAACCAAGTAATTGATCTGTCCGAAGAGCAAAGCGCCCTGTGGAAGAAGGCCATTGAGCCGGTGATCAATGAATATGCCGAAACAGCGGAGGAAAAGGGTCTTGACGGAAGAAAAACCGTTGACTTGCTGCAGGAGCTGATCGACAGGTACAGCGATTAATCTTGACAGTCTCGTAAAAAGTTGTTTTCAGACGGCTTTGTAAAATGTTCAAGATCAAGGCGCGTGCAATTTTTGAAGAATGGATCGTACTTAGCCGTACGTGAGATTCTTCAGAAATTGTGCGCAACGCAGATATTGGACTTTTACGAAGCCGTCAATCTTATCCGGTTTTTACTGATGATATCCCTACTTAGAATAAATCAATATATTTCGAAAGCAGCAGCCGGGATCAACTGGATATCGGCTGCTGCTGTTTTTTTAATGATGGTGGTCACCACAGGGGATGTGGCGCTTCGTTTCTTCCGCATTTCCATTCCCGGGGCCTACGAGACCATCGGTTTTTTAAGCGCCCTGGCCATTGCATTCGCACTGCCGTATACCGCCGTTGAAAAGGGGCATATTGCCGTCGACTTCCTCGTGCAGCGATTTTCCAGGCCCGCAAGGATCGTGGTGAACATCATCAACAGCGTTTTCTCGATTTTTCTGTTTTCCATTATTGCCTGGAAGAGTTTTCAATACGGAGCGACCCTTAAGGCGACCGGTTCCGTCTCGGCAACGCTTGAAATGCCTATTTATCCGTTCGTGTACGGGGTGGCCGCCGGCTGCATTCTGCTCTGCCCGGTGCTGTTTATGGAGCTGCTGCTACAGTTCAAGGGGGTGGAAAGCGAATGACCCCTACAACCATCGGCATTATCGGCATTGCAGCGCTTTTTGTATTGATTTTTTCGAGGATGCCCGTGGGGTACCTCATGGCCATCATCGGTATGGTCGGTTTCGCATCCATCATATCGATCGACGCCGCTCTTAGCCTGACGGCGCGAGACATTTTTTCCGTTTTCAGCTCCTACAGCCTGACGGTCATTCCCCTGTTTGTCTTTATGGGGCAGATTGCTTTTCATTCGGGTATTTCATCACGCCTTTTTGATGCGGCGTACAAGTTTGTGGGGCATATCCCCGGCGGGCTGGCCATCGCCACCATCGGCGCATGCGCCGCATTTTCTGCCATATGCGGCTCCACCAACGCCACGGCCGCTACCATGGGGGCCGCTACCCTCCCGGAAATGAAACGCTATAATTATAAGCCGGAATTGGCCACGGGCGTGGTTGCGGCAGGGGGCAGCCTCGGAATACTCATTCCCCCCAGCGTGGTCTTTATCGTGTATGGCATCCTTACGGAGCAATCCATCGGAAAACTGTTTATCGCCGGGCTGCTTCCGGGCCTGCTGCTGTCAGGACTTTTCGTGGCGAGCATTCTTATCTGGACCCGCTTGAGGCCGGACTTGGGGCCCAAGGGGGAAAAGGCGACCCTGAAGGAAAAGGTGAGATCCCTGTCCGGTCTGGTTGAGACAATCGTTATATTTATGCTGGTGATGGGAGGGCTCTTTAAGGGCATCTTCACGCCTACAGAGGCGGGCGGTATCGGCGCAGCCTGCACGCTTGCCATCGCACTTCTTCGCGGAAACCTCACTAGAAAAGGGTTTATGCAGGCCCTTTTCGAAACAACAAGAATTTCCTGCATGATACTCGTCATTGTGGCGGGCGCAACCATCTTCAGCCGGTTCATGGCGGTCTCGCGCATACCCTACGATATCGCCTCCTGGATTACCAGCTTCGACCTGTCCCCTGCCGTGATCATGTGTTTTATCCTTTTTGTTTATTTTGTCGGCGGGTGCTTTATCGATGCGCTTGCCCTGATCATGCTCACGATCCCCATCTTTTTCCCCGTGGTGATCGAACTCGGCTATGATCCCATATGGTTCGGAGTGGTTATTGTTCTGGTCACCCAGATCGGCGTGATTACGCCGCCGGTGGGGGTCAATGTGTACGTGGTCAGCGGGGTGGCCCGGGATGTGCCGCTGAACACGATTTTCAAGGGCGTGGTCCCCATGCTCATCGCAATGATCATCGCGACCCTGCTGCTTATTCCCTTCCCGTGGATCGCCCTTTACCTGCCGAGCCTGCTTTAGAATCCATCTCAATATTCGGAGAATTGTGAGATGGGTTTAGCCGTACGTGAGATTCTTCAGAAATTGTGCGCAACGCAGATATTGGATTTTTTGCGAAGTCGTCAGTATGGATGGACCCGTAAAAAGTCGATTTTCAGACGGTTTTGTAACATGTTCAAGATCAAGGCGCGTGCAATTTTTGAAGAATTGATCGTACGTAGCCGTACGTGAGATTCTTCAAAGATTGTGCGTAACGCAGATATTGGACATGTTACAAAACCGTCAGTATTTGAGGTAATGAAACGGCTCTATGGTGGCCAACGCCTCGGTCCCCAGCGTTTTAAACCCTTTTTCCCGGAGAATTCTCCGGGTACGTTCAATATCCGACACATCCAGCACAAAAACAGCCGTTTTATGGCTTTCAAGGACGAACCCGTACGCATTTTCGATATTGATCTGTTCCTCTGCCAGGTATTTCACCAGCTTGTCCATCCCGCCGGGTTTGTCCTCCAGGACGACCGCGATGATTTCCTTGAGCACCGCCTCGACGCCCTCTTTTTCAAGTGCTTTTTGCGCCAGTTTCGGGTCGTCCACCATGATGTTCAAAAAACCGCTCCGGCCGAAGGATGAAATGGTGATCGCGCGGATATTGAATTTTTCCCTTGCGAGAATGTTTGAAACTTCCGCGAGTTTTCCGGGCCTGTTTTCCACGGGTATGGTCAATTGATAAGCAGTGGTCATGGCGCACCTTTTGTTGGAGTTCAGGGATTATGGTTGTTTCAGGCCTGCAGGTAAAAATCTATATCAATATGATGCAAATCTCAAGCACCAACTTCACCTCTCCATTTTGTACGGCGTGCCCGATCATTGCCGTTCATGGGTTTTCATAAAGGTGATCTGCTTCCATTGTTCCATTACAAAATTGAGCCGCCATTCGCTGTAGGCCAGATAGGCCAGGTTCCCTTCCGCATCGACGGCAAGGTCTTTCTGGAGGGCCTTTTCAAAAGCGGCAAGCTGTTTTTTGTCGTCGCAGCGCACCCACCGTGCGGCCGCATAGTCCACCGGTTCATAGATTGCATCAACGCTGTATTCGGACTTGAGCCGGGCCATGGTCACATCGAACTGCAGCACGCCCACCGCGCCTAAGATAATATCACTCCCCGACAGGGGGCGGAACAATTGTATCGCCCCTTCTTCAACGAGTTGGGTCAGCCCCTTGGCAAGCTGCTTTGCCTTTAGCGGTGATTTCAGGCGCACCCGCCGGAAATGTTCGGGCGCGAAATTCGGAATCCCGATAAAATGGAGCGGCTCTTTCTCCGAAAGGGTGTCGCCGATCTTGATCGTACCGTGATTGGGTATGCCGATGATGTCGCCGGGCCAAGCCTCCTCCACAAAGCTGCGGTCCCGGGCCATGAAAATAATCGGGTTCCCGATCTGGATGTCTTTTTCCCGCCGGTGGTGGCGCAGCCGCATACCCCGGTGGAACCGGCCGGAGCAGACGCGCAGAAAAGCGATCCGATCCCGGTGCGCCGGGTCCATGTTGGCCTGTATCTTGAAGACAAAGCCCGAAAAGGCCTCTTCTTCGGGGCATACTTTGCGGGTGGCGGTTTCCCGTGGACGGGGCGCGGGGGCAATCGCCACAAAAGTGTCCAACAGCTCTCTAACGCCGAAATTGTTAATGGCGCTCCCGAAAAAAACGGGTGTCTGGCTCCCCTTGAGAAATTCCTCCTTTTCAAAGGGGTTGGCCGCCCCTTCCAGCAGCGCCACATCTTCCCGCAGGTCGTCGGCCTGGCTGCCGATCATTTCATCGAGAAGCGGATCGTTTATGTCCGCGATGGTGAGAACGTGATCAGGGCGTCGATCCTGGCCGGGCATAAAAAGGGCCAGTTCCTTGCGGTAAAGGTTGTAGGTGCCGCGGAACCGCTTGCCCATCCCTATGGGCCAGGTAAGGGGAGCGCACTCGATCTGCAGCTTCTCCTCGATATCAGCCATGATGTCAATGGGGAGCATCCCTTCCCGGTCGAGTTTGTTTACAAATGTCAGTATGGGGGTGTTGCGCATGCGGCAGACTTCCATCAGTCTGCGGGTCTGGGATTCGACGCCCTTGACGCTGTCGATGACCATAACGGCGCTGTCCACCGCGGTAAGCACGCGGTAGGTGTCCTCGGAAAAATCTTCATGCCCGGGCGTGTCCAGCAGATTAATCTCACAGCCCTTGTAGCCGATTTTCATAACCGCGCTGGTGACGGAAATGCCGCGATCCTGTTCGATAGCCATCCAGTCGCTGGTGGCGTGGCGGCTGGCCTTGCGCGCTTTTACCGATCCGGCCATCTGGATGGCGCCGCCAAAGAGCAGCAGCTTTTCCGTAAGCGTCGTCTTGCCCGCGTCCGGGTGGCTGATAATCCCGAAGGTGCGACGTCGTTCGATCTCAGTATGCCATGTTTTGTTGCTGCGGAGGGCTTCTTTCATTTGCTTGTCCTTGCGATGGCGGCGGATTCTTTCCGCTGCCCGTGCGTATGGCTGGGCTGTCGGAGCAGAAAAAAAGTGCCTTTTATTCTATGGTGTTGCGGATGATGGTCCCCTAAAGGAAAAAGCAGGGGGAAGAGACGGCAGAAAATCGTCCGGCGTCGCCCCCCCTTTGGATAGGGATGCCGGCTTCAAGGCGGCGTCAGGAAGGTGCAGATGCTGCGGTGCCCGGGTGGCCGCGTGCGGTCAGCCCGCATGGCGGCAAGGGTTCGCTGGTATTTGTAAATAACTGAATAGATAAACATATCGCGCCTTATAAAGTGTCGACGGCAATAAGTCAAGTAAAAATGAACCCGGAAGTCCTTATCTGGATTCCAGCGGCTACAAAGAGACGCCAAGTCATCTCAAAAAAGGATCAAGTGGGGTAGAAAATGCGGGGAGGGTGGTTTTTACCACAGGGGGAACAGAGGAGACACAGAGATTCAAAGAGAAAAGCAATGAAAAAAAGAGGGGTACGCCCATTTACATTTCACCGGTAACGAAGATATGGGGGCCGAAAGATAATTTTGAGATCGGTTCTATGGCTTGAATAATGATGTGAAAAAAGGTATACATGGTCCCTGGCTGAACAAGCGGCGATACAACCTTGCGCGAAAAGAAAACCTCCCGGTTTTTTCTTGAAGCGTATGGGCGCATGCCATGAAAACAGTATAAGGTGATGAGCCATGAAATTGAAAATTCCAGCGTATATTCAGTCCATAAAAGCCTACAAGCCGGGAAAACCCATCGAGGAGCTCGAAAGGGAGTATGGCATCAGGGATTCTATCAAACTGGCATCCAACGAAAATCCCCTGGGCTCTTCCCCTGCGGCGCTGGCCGCCATGAAAGACGCCATGGGGCGGCTCAACCGGTACCCGGATGGACGGGGATATTATCTTGTTGAAAAACTTGCTGACCGGTGCGGGGTCAGCTCTGAATGCATTGTCCTCGGGAATGGCTCCGATGAGATTATCGGGATGCTGACACGGGCGATCCTTTCGCCGGGGGACGAGGCCGTAATGACGGAGCCGTCCTTTCTCATGTACGAAATCATGGTATTGTCATGCGGTGCCGTTCCGGTGTTTGTACCGCTGAAATCCCTTTTCGTCGATTTTGACGGCATCGCCCGGCAGATCACAGATAAAACCCGGATTGTTTTTTTGAACAACCCGGTCAACCCCACGGGAACGATTGTGACGAAAAAAGGGTTCGAGGCGTTTCTTGAATCCGTTCCGGAACATGTCGTTGTGGTCATTGATGAGGCGTATATCGAATTTGTAAAGGATTCCGATTGTCTGCAGGGAATTGAATATTGTACGCGCAACCGTCCGGTTGCGGTTCTCCGGACCTTTTCCAAGGCGTACGGCCTTGCCGGCATCCGCATCGGATACGGGGTGATGCCCGCCCCCCTCGCGGAACTGCTGCACCGGGTCAGGCAGCCGTTTAACGCCAATTCCCTTGCCCAGGCCGGCGCATTGGCCGCACTTGACGACGACGCGTTTTTACACCGGAGCGTTCGCTTCGTGCACGAGGAACTCGAATTCCTTTATGCCGGCATAGAGCGGCTGGGATTGAATTATTTTCCGACCGAGGCCAATTTTTTCTTAATCGACGTGGAGCAGGATGCGGACGAGGTATTCGAGGCCATGCTCCGGCAGGGCGTAATCATCCGATCCATGGCGTCTTATGGGTATCCACGGTACATACGCGTCACAGCCGGGCTGCGAAAAGAAAACGAAGGCTTTTTGAAAGCGTTTGCGGCCGTTATGGAAAAAACTGTCGATCCCGAATAAATCGGCGCCCGAGAGCTGGCACCAGGTCTTTTCTGCAGGTACTGGAAAAAAGATTTGAATAGGGGTGAATCAAAGGGGAATATGAAACCGCTGCTTATCACCATCGATGGACCGGCCGGCGCAGGGAAGACAACGGTCAGCCGGATGCTGGCCGAACGGCTGGGTTTTTTGTACGTAGATACGGGTGCGCTTTACCGTGGCGTTGCATTTGAAGTAGCTTCGCGCGGTATCGATCCGGAAGATGAGAGAGCCCTGGGGGAACTTGCAGCAAGCCTTGGGTTGCGGTTTGTGCATACGGAAAGCGGAATCCGCCTGTTTTCGGGGGAAAATGACATCACCGATAAAATCCGGACCCCAGAAATCACGATGCTTGCATCCACCGTATCGGCCAAACCGGTCATTCGCCAGGCGCTTCTGGATCTGCAAAAACGGTTGGGCGCAAAAAAAGCCGCTGTATTTGAAGGGCGGGATATGGGGACCGTTGTTTTTCCCGATGCGGATGTAAAGTTTTTTTTGGTCGCGGCGGTAAAGGCACGTGCCATGCGCCGTTTTCTGGAATACAAGGACGCCGGATTACAGCGCTTCGAGGATGTTCTGGAAGACATGAAAAAAAGGGACGAGAACGATTCTTCCCGTGCCGTCGCTCCCCTGCAGCCGGCCGAGGACGCCGTAATAATCGATTCCACGAATCTGGCACCGGCAGAGGTGGTCGAAAAAATGATGGCGTCCATAGGCGCTTTGTCCAGTCAAGGGGGAAAATGAGCGACTGGTGAACTCGTCATCATTTTTCCGGCCAAAAAACAGCATTTTTTGGGAAGCCGCCAAAATTAATCATTGTTTTTTTGTTTCACGTTTGTTATTTAAACAGTTTTATACTCCACGTCGTAAGCACGTTTTGGAGTTAGTTTAATAGGCCAAAGGGGGTATTTTTTTTCAATGGAAAATTTTGCAGGAAACGCTGAAAACAAAACAGAAAATCTTGAAGAGCTGGATGTTTCGGGAGGAAGCACGGATGTGGCCGAGCTTGGCGACGACGGTGATGGGGGTGCCGATCAGACCATGGAATCCCTGATGGAAATGTATGAGGAAAGCCTCAAACGTTTCGAGGAAGGGGAAGTCGTCAACGGCAGGATCATATCCGTGGACAAGGACTACGTGCTCGTAGACGTGGGGTATAAGTCCGAAGGGCAGATCCCGATTCACGAGTTCAGGAATGACCAGGGCGAGGTCGACGTTGGGGTGGACGACGTGGTCGAGGTCATGATTGAATGGTGGGACGAGGAGGAAGAACGGGTCGTCCTTTCCAAGGAAAAGGCCGCAAAGGTGAAAGTGTGGGATTCCATAAAGGAAATCTATGAAGCCGACGGCATCGTTCAGGGGGTTATCAGCAACCGTGTAAAGGGCGGTTTTTCCGTGGATATCGGCATACAGGCATTTTTACCGGGTTCACAGGCAGACCTCCGGCCGATTCGCAATCTTGACGAAATGGTGGGGAAAACCTTCGATTTCAAGGTGTTGAAATTCAACCGCAAGCGCAATAACATCGTATTGTCGCGACGGGTGATTCTGGAATCGGAACGGGAAAGCAAGCGTTCCGAGACGCTGGCTGCCATCGAAGAAGGCAAGACGATGGAAGGTACGGTGAAAAACATCACGGAGTACGGGGTCTTTGTCGATCTTGGCGGCGTGGACGGCCTTTTGCATATCACCGATATTTCTTGGGGGCGTGTCAAGCACCCGTCGGAGTTGTTCGGCATCGGCGATCCGATCAATGTTATGATTCTCTCCTTTGACCAGGAAAACGAGCGGGTTTCTCTGGGCATGAAACAGCTGGTGCCGGATCCGTGGTCGTTTGCGGAGGAAAAGTATCCTGTGGGCACCCATATCAGTGGCCGTGTGGTCAGCCTGACCGATTACGGCGCTTTTGTCGAAGTCGAGGAAGGCATAGAGGGGTTGATTCATGTTTCTGAAATGTCATGGACCCGCAAGATCCGCCACCCCTCCAAGGTGGTTTCGGTCGGCGATGAAGTCGACGCCGTCGTTCTGGATATAAAGCCGGAAAACCGCCGAATCTCCCTTGGTATGAAACAGACGATGCCCAATCCGTGGGATGTGATCAGCGAAAACTACCCGATCGGATCTGTTATTGAAGGCAAGATCAAGAATATCACCGATTTTGGTATTTTTATCGGCATTGACGACGACATCGACGGCCTGGTGCATATTTCCGATATTTCCTGGACCAAGCGCATCAAGCACCCATCGGAGCTGTACAAGAAAGGGGACGTCATCCAGGCCAAGGTGTTGGATATCGACAAGTCTAGCGAACGGTTTTCCCTCGGGATCAAGCAACTTCAGGACGATCCGTGGAAAACGGTTGCGGAACGCTATCCCGTGGGTACCGATATCAACGGCATCATCACCAACGTGACGGATTTTGGTGTTTTCGTGGAACTGGAGGAAGGAATTGAAGGCCTGGTTCACATTTCCGAGATCAGCAGGGAAAAGATCAAGACGCCTGCGGGAAAATATAATGTAGGCGATCAGATTACCGCCCGGATCATTAACATCAACACCGAAGTCAGGCGGATAGGGCTTTCCATCAAGCGCCTGGAAACGGAAGATGAAGGCGACCTCCTGCATGACTACGTGAGCAATATGAAGCCGACCGCTTCCAGTTTTGGTGAATTGCTCCAGGAAAATCTCAAGGTAAAACTCCAGGATGAGGAAAACCGGTTAAACGGCGAAAGTGAAACGGCCGAAGAAGCCGAAGAGACAGAAGCCGCAGCGGCCGCTGAAGCGGCAGAAGTCGCAGCAGATAATGCCGAAGAAGGTGAAGCGGTGCAGGCTGCAAATGCCGAAGAGGGTGACCGAAACGTTGAAGAAGACGATGCGGAATCTGAAAAGTAGCAGTTGATTCTTTTTCGGTATCATCCGATAAACGATATCAGCGCTTATACGAGTGCCGGCGGAAAGATCGAATAACCGGAACCCGGCTGAAAGCTTTCAGCCGGGTTCCGGTTGCAACGCAAAGGGGGTGGACAGGGCATTGCGCCATTTCGTCCATCCCCTGCGGGTTATACGGTCCGCCGGTTTTTTTGTTTGCTGCGTTAGCCGAAGCGCAGCGTGTATCCGCCCGGAACCGGGCTTTTCGGCGCGCGGCGGTATATGAAAAGTCAAACCACAAAGGCTGCTGATCATGTTTAAGCGAAGACATCCATACCTGTTTTTCATTCTGGTCTTTACGTCCATCGTTTCGATATCCTGGGTCATGCTGACGGTCGCTGTCGGCGTGGGGGGGCCGAAAGAAGCCAAAAAGGGCGAAAGTGTAGGCATTGTCGAGATCAGGGGAATGATTCTCGATCCGAAAAAAATTACAGCACAGCTCAAAGCCTTTCGCGACGATGACAATATCAGGGCCGTGGTATTGCGGGTGGATTCTCCCGGAGGGGCAGTGGGCCCCTCCCAGGAAATTTACATGGAGGTCCGGCGAACCATCGAAATAAAACCGGTAATTGCATCCATGGGGGCGATTGCGGCATCCGGCGGATATTACGTGGCGGCCGCGGCAGATGGAATCGTGGCCAACCCCGGCACGATCACCGGCAGCATCGGGGTGATAATGGAGTTGACCAATTTCGAAGCGCTGTTTGAAAAAATCGGCATTTATTCCGATGTTGTCAAAAGCGGGGAATACAAGGATATTGGTTCGCCTTTCCGGCCCGTATCGGATAAAGAGGAACAGCTGCTACAACAGTTTGTTGATTCCGTCCACCGGCAGTTTGTTTCGGATGTCGCCGCCGGGAGAAATATGCCGGAGGAAGAGGTGCATCCGCTGGCCGACGGTATGATTTTCAGCGGTGAATATGCAAAAAACGCCGGACTCGTGGACCGGCTTGGCAACTTGAACGACGCGGTGGCATGGGCCGGTGAAAAGGCCGGTATAAAAGGTGAGATTGTCCGGATCTACCCGCCCGAGGAAAAGCTTTCCCTTGTCCGGAAAATGCTGGAAATGACCGCAAGCGAGATCGAATCCATGGTTCACCGCATTCACTCGGGAACGGTCAGTGGCGGCTACCTCTACGATCCCTCGGCAGGTGTGCGGGACTCCCGGTAAAGACCTCCGGCCAAGAAGGCGCGGCCCCTCCCGGTGAATTAGAACCCATCTCAACATTCGGATTTCGGTTCAAGATCGCGGCGGCGTCTTGTTTCAAACCGCAGACATACTCGCGTATTTCGAGGATTTGAAACAAGACGCCAACAAAGATATTGGGCCGAAAGACAATTTTGAGATAGGTTCTACTCAAAAATGCTGATATCGCCAAGCCCTTTCCGGATGATTTCCGGCTCTTCTTCGTACAGGGAAATGACGCTTGAAGGCTCTCCCGGTACGGGGCCGCCGTCTATTACCATGTCAATGGTATTTTTAAAGTAGTCATGTATCAGGGACGGATCGTTGGTGTTCTCCCCCCCTGGGAGGGCCGCGGATGTCGATATGATCGGGTTCCCCAGATTTTTTACCAATTCGATGCAGATATTATGGTCCGGTACCCGTATTCCGGCCGTTTTTCTCTTGGTGAGCATTATTTTGGGGACCATGCGCGAGCCCGGCAGGATGAATGTATATGGGCCCGGGAGGAGCCGTTTCATGGTTTTATAGGCATAGTTGGAGACTTTGGCATAATCGCTGATGTTGGTTAAATCGGAGCAAATGAAGGAAAAGGGCGTTTTTTGATCCCGGTTCTTGAGTCGGTAGATGGTCTCAATGGCTTTTTTGTTCATGATGTCGCAGCCGATACCGTAAATCGTGTCGGTGGGATAAGCGATAATGCCGCCGTCCTTGAGGATCTCGACCGCTTTTGCAATAAGGCGCTGCTGGGGGTTTTCAGGATTGATTTTAATGAGCATACGTGGCATCCTCTGCGGATATATGTTGCGGTTAAAAAGTGATTCTCCATGATCTGAATTCAACCGGTCGGCTGGCAGGTTCGCTGCCCCTGTTTCATCTGCCATAGTATAAAATTTTTTCATTTTCAAACAAATGCAAATTTTTTTTAAAGCACATATTATTATCAACACGCGCAAGAGGTCTTTTGCGAAACGGTTATACTTCTGCGGAGGAAAATGATGAAAAACGATAGAATTGAAGAAGCCTATTCCTTTGATGATGTGCTGCTGCTTCCGGGCTATTCGGATGTGGTGCCGAGCACGGTGAGTACCTCGACCCGACTGACCAAAAATATCGAACTCAACATCCCCCTTCTGAGCGCCGCCATGGATACGGTCACCGAAGGGCGGACCGCCATAAGCATGGCCAGATCCGGCGGCATGGGGTTTATTCACAGAAACATGAGCGTCGAGCGGCAATGCCGGGAGGTCCGGCTAGTCAAAAAATCCGAATCGGGAATGATCATCGACCCGGTCACCACGCAGCCGCACGTACCCATCCGCGATGTATTGAAACTGATGCAGCAGTTCCAGATATCCGGCGTCCCCGTAACCGATGGCAGCAAACTCGTGGGTATCGTAACCAACCGGGATCTTCGTTTCGAAACCAAGCTGGATAAAAAGGTCAGCGAGGTAATGACCAGTAAAAATCTGGTCACGGTCCGGGAAGGGATCAGCCTAGAAGATTCGAAAAAGCTGCTTCATGAGCACCGGATTGAAAAACTCCTGGTGGTGAATGCCGAAGGGCGGCTGACCGGGATGATCACCATTAAAGATATTGAAAAAATTAAGAAATACCCTTATTCCTGCAAGGACGGCCTCGGCCGGCTGCGGGTCGGCGCCGCGATCGGGGTAGGGGAGGATATGGCCGCACGGGCCGAGGCGCTTGTCAAATGCGATGTGGACGTGCTGCTGGTTGATACGTCCCACGGGCATTCCGCAAACGTGCTCCGCGCGGTGGAAAAAATAAAGAGCCTTTTTCCGGACATCGACCTGATTGCAGGGAATGTCGGTACGGCCGAAGGTGCGGAAGCGCTGGTCAAGGCGGGAGTGGACGCGATTAAAATCGGCATCGGTCCCGGATCCATCTGTACAACCCGGATTATTGCCGGCATCGGCGTTCCCCAGTTGAGCGCTATTTTACAATGCCGCCCCGTATCCGATAAAACCGGCATTCCCATTATTGCTGACGGCGGCGTCAAATATTCAGGGGATCTCACGAAGGCCCTCGGCGCCGGAGCGCACTCGGTGATGATCGGCGGGCTTTTTGCCGGAACCGAGGAAAGCCCTGGGGAAAAGATTATTTTCCAGGGGAGAAGCTACAAGTCATACCGGGGTATGGGATCCGTCGAGGCGATGCAGGAAGGAAGCAAGGATCGGTATTACCAGGGGGACGAAGTGGAAGCGGACAAGCTGGTGCCGGAGGGGATCGTCGGCAGGGTGCCGTACCGGGGGACCATCGGGGAGAATGTCTACCAGCTCATCGGTGGGCTGAAATCCGGTATGGGATATGTGGGTTGCCATTCCATTGAGGAGCTTCGGAACAATGCCCGGTTTATCAAAATCAGCCCGGCTGGTTTGCGGGAAAGTCATGCGCATGACGTGATTATAACCAAGGAAGCTCCCAACTACAGCCTGGATTGATATATCCAACATTGATGGACTCGTAAAAGTCGATTTTGGACGGCAAAGTAAAAAGCTCAAGATCAAGGCGCGTACAATTTTTGAAGAATTGAGCGTACTTAGCCGTACGTGAGATTCTTCAAAAATTGTGCGCAACGCAGATATTGGGCTTTTAACGAAGCCGTCAACATTCTGAAACCGGAAACGTTTTACCAGAGGTTTTTATGGCGGACACCAGCGGCGGTTTTGTCCATCTTCATGTTCATACCGAATATTCGCTTTTAGACGGCGCCATCCGTATCAACGACCTGATCGAACGCGCCATGGAATGCAGCATGCCGGCCGTTGCCATAACGGATCACGGCACCATGTTCGGTGCCATGGATTTTTACCTGCAGGCCACGAAAGCGGGTATCAAACCGATTATCGGGTGTGAATGCTACGTGGCCCCCCGGAGCCGCCACGACAAAACGCCGGAGGACCATCGCGGCATGACTCACCTGGTGCTTCTTGCCGAGAACATGGTCGGATACAGGAATCTGTGCCGACTGGCTTCCACGGCCTCCATCGAGGGATTTTATCACAAGCCGAGGATTGACAAGGCAATGCTGGAAGCCCATCACGAAGGGCTTATCGGGCTGTCGGCATGCCTCAAGGGAGAGATCCCGGGCTTGCTCCGTGAAGACCGGACAGAAGAGGCCGATGAAGCCGCCCGGTTTTACCTCTCCCTTTTCGGGAAGGGCAATTTTTTCCTCGAGGTCCAGGAAAACAAGATCGAGGAGCAGAAAAAGATCAATGCCAGGCTCCTGGAAATGAGCCGGCGTCTTTCGATCCCGCTGGTGGCCACCAATGACTGTCATTATCTGAACGCCGGGGACATGCGCGCCCATGAGGCGCTCATGTGCATCCAGACCGGAAAAACCCTGAAAGACGACAACCGGATGAAATTCGGGGAAGGCGAGCTTTATTTCAAATCCGTTGAAGAAATGCAGTCGGCCTTTTCCGGCTTTCCGGGCGCTATAGAAAATACCGTTGAAATCGCGAACCGGTGCACGGTTTCCTTCGACGTCGATACGCATCATTTTCCCCGGTTCAACCTGGATGCGACAGAATCCGAGGCGGTGCTTTTTGAAAGAAAAACCCGGCAGGGCTTTGACCTTCGAATGAAGCGGCTCAAGGAAAAAAATCCCGGTGTTGACGAGGCGGTTTATCGGCAGCGCATCGACTACGAAATCGAAGTGATCAATGCCATGGAATTTCCGGGCTACTTCCTTATCGTTGCCGATTTCATCGAATATGCCAAAAAACGAAAAATTCCCGTTGGTCCGGGACGGGGCTCCGCAGCCGGAAGCCTCGTGGCGTATGCCCTTGGAATAACGGATATTGATCCGATTGAAAACGGGTTGATTTTTGAACGGTTCTTAAATCCTTCCCGCGGTTCCCTGCCGGACATTGACGTGGATTTCTGCATTTATGGCCGGGATGAAGTGTTCCACTATGTTGTGGACCGCTTCGGCGGGGCGGATTACGTCGCCCAGATCATTACGTTCGGCCGCATGAAAGCCAGGGCCGTGATCCGGGATGTGGGGCGGGTGCTGGACATCCCCCTGGCGGAAGTGGACGAAATCGCCAAGCTGGTGCCGGAATCGGTGGGCATGACCCTGGAAAAGGCCATGGAAATGGAGCCGAAGCTCCGGGAAAAGGCGTCCTCCAATCCCGTGATCGGCGAGCTTATTCAAATATCCCGGTCCCTCGAGGGGCTGAACCGGCATGCATCGACCCATGCAGCGGGGGTTGTCATCGGGGATAAACCCCTGGTGGACTATCTCCCCTTGCACAAGGGGAAACGCGGAGAGATCTCCACCCAGTTCGACATGAAAATGGTGGAGAAGATCGGACTGGTGAAGTTTGATTTCCTGGGACTGAGAAACCTGACCATTATTGCCGACACCCTTTCCCTCATCGAGGCCCAGGGGAAAACGCCGCCGGACCTGGAAAATCTGGACCTCCATGACCGGCCCACATACGAATTGCTTTCCAAGGGGTTGACCACCGGGGTGTTTCAGCTGGAAAGCACCGGCATGAAAGGGCTCCTTGCAAGGATGAAGCCGGAAAGCTTCGCCGAGGTAACCGCCCTGGTGGCGCTGTATCGTCCGGGTCCCATGGGAAGCGGCATGCACGACGATTATGTCGAGCGCAAGCACGGACGCCAGAAAGTAAAATACCTGATCCCGGAGTTGGAGCCGATCCTGAATGTGACCTATGGTGTTATCCTCTACCAGGAACAGGTAATGAAGATCGCCGGTGATATCGGGGGATTTTCCATGGCGGAGGCCGACGAGCTCAGGAAGGCCATGGGGAAGAAGATCGCATCGGTGATGGAGCAGCAGGAGGAACGGTTTGTCAAAGGGGCCGTGGCAAACGGTGTTTCAGAGGACAAGGCCAAAGAACTGTTCCGGCTCATCGAGACTTTTGCCGGCTACGGTTTCAACAAGTCCCACAGCGCGGCCTATGCCATGATCGCCTATCAGACCGCCTATCTGAAAACCCATTTTCCGGTTGAATTTATGGCCGCAGTGCTGACCTCGGAGATGAATTCCTCGGACAATGTGGCCAAGTATATTGCCGAATGCCGGAACATGGGAATCGATATCCTGCCGCCGGATATCAATGAAAGCGATAAAAATTTCACCGTTATCTATGATAAAATCCGTTTCGGACTTGCCGCAATCAAAAACGTCGGCGAATCCGCCATTGACTCGATCATCGAAATGCGCGGCGAGCGCCGGTTTGACTCCCTGTTTGATTTCTGCCAGCGAGTCGATCTGCGCCGGGTCAACAAGCGGGTTGTGGAGAGCCTTATCCAGTGCGGCGCCTTTGACGCCACGGGGTATCACCGCGCCCAGTTGATGGCCGCAGCCGAGGACGCCCTTGAATACGGGCAGAATGTCCAGAAGGAAAAAAATGATCCGCAGATGTCGCTTTTTGGGAAAACGGGTGAAAGGGATCCCATAAATCTGCCGACAATCCCGGATGTGCCCCCCTGGGATGAAAAACAGATGTTGGAATTGGAAAAAGAAGCCATCGGTTTTTATATTACCGCCCACCCGCTGGACGAATATCTCGATATCATGGAGAAATACGCCAATGCCGGAGCGCTTGCGGTAAAGGAAGACGGCATCAAGGACGGTCAGCCGGTCCGGGTCGGAGGGATGGTCAAAAGTATCAAGACGATCATTACCCGAAAGGGGGATCCCATGGCGTTTGTGGACCTGGAAGATCTCCAGGGGTCGGTGGAGATCACGATATTCCCCAATCTGTATGCCACGGCCCAGGAGCTTTTGCATGTGGACGCACCGCTGTTCGTTCAGGGGGTGGTTCAAAAAAACGAACAGAACGCGAAAATCCTTGCTGATGAGATCGTGGCGATTGACAAGGCGGAGGAGTACTGGGCCGCCAGCCTTCATATCCATCTGGACGCTGCCGTGTCCGATGAATCGACCATTGCGGATATCTACCATATTTTACACAAGTATCCCGGCAGCTGTCGGGCCTTTTTGCATGTGACCATCCCTGAAAAAACCGAAACCATCATTTCCCTGCCGGAAAAGATGAAATTCAAAGCCGGGGTGGAACTGACAAGGGAGATCAATGCGCTTTTGGGGGAAAATGCCCTGGAGACGCTTTGCACGCCTGTCCGTGCCGGAGCAAACGGCAATGGGAATGGCAACGGGAAAGGGAACTGGCGCATGAAGAAGGGAAATGGGAAAGAAAAGCGGCCCAGTAGCAACGGCCGGAAAAATTATGGATAGAGTGGGTAATAAAAGGAATTTTGCCCCTTGTTCCCGACGGCCGGCGTCTGATATCCGAGAGAAGGCCAAGCGCCCCTGCCATCCAAAAGGAAATTCTGTAAACAAACAATGGAGTCGTAGCGATGAACGTACCGTTGCTGGATCTGAAATTGCAGTATGCGTCGATAAAGGATGAATGTCTCAAGGTTACCGAAGACATATATAATTCCCAGCATTTTATCCTTGGTCCCCATGTGGAGGCTCTGGAATCGGAAATCAGCAGTTATTGCGGCGCCGCATATGCCGTGGGGGTATCCTCCGGCACCGACGCCCTTTTGATATCCCTGATGGCGGCTGGCGTGGGAAACGGGGACAAGGTGTTGACGTCTCCGTACACTTTTTTTGCAACTGCCGGCGCTGTTGCCAGGGTAGGCGCGATTCCCGTTTTTGTGGATATCGATCCGGATACGTACAACTTGTCGCTGGAAAGCTTGAACCGGATCGTCGACAGTATGCCCGCTGAAGAAAAGCGCCGTGTTAAAGCGATTATTCCGGTGCACCTTTACGGTCAGTGCGCGGATATGGATGAGATCACAGCGGTTGCGCAAAAAAACGAATGGCTGATCATCGAGGACGCGGCCCAGGCGATAGGAGCGGAATATAAGGGGAAAAGAGCCGGCTCGCTTGGTGACTTCGGGTGTTTTTCCTTTTTTCCGTCCAAGAACCTTGGCGGTTTTGGAGACGGCGGTATTGTTACGACCGGTGCAAGGCAGTTTTACGATATGCTCGTTATTTTGCGGGTTCATGGCGGTCATCCGAAATATTACCATCGGTATATCGGGGGGAATTTCCGCCTTGATGCCCTGCAGGCGGCTATCGTTTCCATCAAGCTGAAGCATCTCGACACGTGGACGGCCGGAAGGCAGGCTAACGCAGAGCGCTATCGCCGCATGTTCGAGAACGAGGGGTTGACCGATTATATCAAGGTTCCCGCCGAAAAGCACGACCGGCACATATACAACCAGTTTGTCATTGAGATCCCCGGGAAAAGGGATCAGCTGAAGGATTTTCTTTTAAAAAACAGCATCGGATGCGAGATATACTATCCTGTTCCGCTCCACCTTCAGGCTTGTTTTTCCTACCTGGGATATAAAAACGGAGACTTCCCCAATGCGGAATATGCTGCCGGGCACAGTCTCGCCATTCCAGTGTATCCCGAATTGACAGAGTCCCAGCAGTCATACGTGGTGGAAACGATTAAAGCCTTCAGAACCGGCGCTCGGTAGCAGGGTACTTCCTCGCCCTTTCGGGAGAGGAAAAGGTGAGAACCAACGGCGCTGGATTTGATTTCAGCCGGCGCCGGGTACCGTTTGCAAAGCAGCCGTCGTCGGTGTAATGCGTTGATATTGCATCTGAAAGTTTTTATGCTCGAAAACCATTGCCAAATGGGAAAAATAAAGATGAAAATTGTTACAGTTTTATGTTGACAGGAAAGATTTCAGGGTGTAGAAAGCGGGAATTCATCACGAAAGCCATATCAACGCTCGCTTGGTGATGAAAGCGGTCTTTCAGGAAAAAGTTGTAAAAAATGATTTTTTCGATTGACAGCACAAAGCAAAAAGAATATATATGGAAATTGTTGCTCGGCGGGAAGTGAGGGCGACAATGCAGGGTTTGACGGATAGGAATCAACCCTTGATCTTTGAAAACTAAATAGTGGCAAGAAAGCGGGTCGGGAAGAGAAAATGGTTCAATTCATTTAAGCAGATATAGCAGTTTAAGTGGAGAGTTTGATCCTGGCTCAGAATGAACGCTGGCGGCGTGCTTAACACATGCAAGTCGCACGAGAAAGCCCTGAGCTTGCTTGGGGCGAGTAAAGTGGCGCACGGGTGAGTAACGCGTGGATAATCTGCCTTTGAGTCTGGGATAACACTTCGAAAGGGGTGCTAATACCGGATGAAATTGGTTTGTCTTCGGACGGACTGATCAAAGATGGCCTCTGCATGCAAGCTATTGCTTGGAGATGAGTCCGCGTACCATTAGCTTGTTGGTGGGGTAAAGGCTCACCAAGGCGACGATGGTTAGCTGGTCTGAGAGGATGATCAGCCACACTGGCACTGACACACGGGCCAGACTCCTACGGGAGGCAGCAGTGAGGAATTTTGCGCAATGGGGGAAACCCTGACGCAGCAACGCCGCGTGAGTGATGAAGGCTTTCGGGTCGTAAAGCTCTGTCAAGTGGGAAGAACCCTTGCAGCCGGACAATGGTTGCAAGCTGACGGTACCACTGAAGGAAGCACCGGCTAACTCCGTGCCAGCAGCCGCGGTAATACGGAGGGTGCAAGCGTTATTCGGAATTACTGGGCGTAAAGGGCGCGCAGGCGGCTTTGTAAGTCAGTTGTGAAAGCCCGGGGCTCAACCCCGGAAGTGCGACTGAAACTGCAGGGCTTGAGTATGGTAGAGGGAAGTGGAATTCCAGGTGTAGCGGTGAAATGCGTAGATATCTGGAGGAACACCGGTGGCGAAGGCGACTTCCTGGACCAATACTGACGCTGAGGCGCGAAGGCGTGGGTAGCAAACAGGATTAGATACCCTGGTAGTCCACGCAGTAAACGTTGATCACTAGGTGTTGCGGGTATTGATGCCTGCAGTGCCGGAGCTAACGCATTAAGTGATCCGCCTGGGGAGTACGGTCG
>JAWOAV010000111.1:0-3772 GCA_046498365.1 Desulfosalsimonadaceae bacterium | reverse complement strand
CCGACCCGTCGCTTCACCTCACCATATGCACGGCGCTTTCCCAGCAGGGGGCCGTTTAGGAAAAACACGTCCGCAGTTGTCTTAACCGGATAAAATTGTTATAATTTCAATTGCATTTTTGTTGGCAAAAGCAAACAACAAGGAGGCACCATGGTCGACCAACAACCATCCGGCCCGGAAACCGAGATACCGGGCCTCGCCTATCTCAGCCAGATTCGTCGCAACCTCACCACCGGCGCCCTGTACGAGGAAATCGTCACGCACCGCGAAGGGCAGATCGCTCATTTGGGCCCCATGGTCGTCCGGACCGGCCATGATGCGGAAATGCCGTCCTCCGACAAATTCATCGTCAAGGATTCGGTCAGCGAAAAAACCGTCTACTGGGACAACGTGAAGAACGAGCTTTCCCTCAATTTTTTCAACACGCTGTACCGGCGCCTCCTTGCCTACATGCAGAGCAAAACGGCCTACGTACAGGACTGCATGGCTGGAAGCGTCGAGGAATACGGCATTCGCATGCGTATTATCACCGAGACCGCATGGCACTCCCTTTTCGCCCGGAACATGTTCTACCAGATCCCCGACGCGCCGCCCCTCGAGGCGTTCGACCCGGCATTCACTCTTATCCACGTGCCCGGGTTTCATGCGATTCCCGAGATGGACGGCACCAATACCGCGTCATTCGTCATTATCAGCCTGGAGAAAAAAATGGTGCTCATCGGCGGGACCACCTACGCCGGTGAGATCAAGCAGGCCGTCTTTACCATGGTCAACCACCTCATGCCCGAAGCGGTTTTCGTCATGCGATGCTCGGCCAACGTGGGGCCGGACGACGACGTCGCCATATTCATGGGCAGGGGGGAGACGGGCAAAACCACCCTGGCCATCGATCCGGCCCGGCGCTTTCTGGGGGATCACTCCCACGGATGGAGCGAAAAGGGGATTTTCAATCTGGACTGGGGTGGGTACGCCAAGCTTTACGGTATACGGGAAGAAAATCAGCCCTACATTCACGCGTGCACCCGAAGGTTCGGCACGCTGCTCGAAAATGTGAGCCTCAACCAGGACTCCCGGCGGATCGATACCGACGACAACAGCCTCACGGAGAACATCCGCGCGGCATATCCCATATCCCATCTGCCCATGGCCATCCGCAACGGGGTGTATGGCCATCCGGAAAACCTGTTTCTGCTCACCTGCGACGCCTTCGGCGTGCTGCCGCCCATCGCCCGGCTGACCCCGGAGCAGGCCGTGTACGCCTTTCTGTCCGCGTACACCTCCAAGTTCAAGCAGACCGAAACCGGCGAGATGGCGCCGGAGGTCATGTTCGACGTGTCTTTCGGCGATGCGGCCCTTGCCCTGCCGCCCCATGCATACGGCCGGAAATTGCTGGAAAAGATAAAGGAGCACCATATACAATGCTGGCTGGTCAATACCGGGTGGAGCGGGGAGCCGTATACCCGCGGGGAGCGGATTAAGATCGGGCACTCCCGCGCCCTGGTCCGGGCGGCCATATCCGGCGCCTTTAACAAGGTCTCCTGGGAGACCGACCCGGTGTTTCAGTTCGAGGTGCCCCTCCAGTCCCCGGATGAAAACATCCCTGCGGAAATGCTCAATCCACGCAAACAGGTCGCCGACCCGGGGGAATACGAGTTGCGGGCCAACCGCCTGGCAGCGGAATTTGTGAAGGATTTCAAGAAATTCGAGTCCGACATCCCCGAAGAGATGCGGGTCATGCTCTCCCATATCATCTCGGTGGATGATTCGTTTGATTTCGAGGACTATGATTTTAACATATAGCCGCAGCGGTACTGCGGTAGGGCAGAAGCTGCGGAAGGGAAGAAGGCAGAAGCGGTGGTTTTGGTAGGGCGAGAGAATGATGCTGAAAATGATGCTGGATATGCGAGGCTCATTGAACCGTTTTGTTTATCACAGAGGACACAGAGGAGACACAGAGATTCACAGAGGAAGGGCGAGTTATGGATAAGGACCCTTTAACCGGGAGGATCATTGGTTGTGCGATTGCGGTTCATCGGTCGCTGGGGCCGGGGCTTCTGGAATCCGCATACCAGCAATGCATGGCGCATGAACTACACCTTAAAGGAGTTCCTTTTCAGAAGGAACATCCTATGCCCCTGGAGTATAAAGGGATCCATTTGAATTGCGGGTATCGGATTGATTTGCTGGTGGATGGTCAAGTCGTTGTCGAGTTGAAATCTGTGGACAATCTACTGCCCGTTCATTTTTCTCAGATTTTGACCTATATGAAACTGGCCGATGTTCCTACTGGGCTTTTAATCAATTTTAACGTGACAAAGCTTGCCAACGGAATTGAACGACTAAAATTATAGCCTTTCCTCTGTGAATCTCTGTGTCTCCTCTGTGTCCTCTGTGATAAACAAAACAGTTCACTAAGCCTCTGCCCCTGAGCTAAAAAATCTACCGTCTACCGTCTACCGTCTATCGTCTACCGTTTAACCTCTAAAGCCTAAACGCCTATAATTTTATCGTATCTTCCTCAAACGCCAACGTCGCAAAGTAGTCCTCCATCGTCTCTTCCCTGCGGATCAGCGAAACCGACCCGTCCGCATTGAGCAGCAGTTCCTTGGGACGCAGCTTGGCATTGTAGTTGAACCCCATGGCATGGCCGTGCGCACCGGTGTCCTGGATCACCAGCAGATCCCCCATCCGTACCTGCGGGAGGTCCCTTTCCACGGCAAACTTGTCAATGTTCTCGCAGAGCGATCCCACCACGTCCACCCGCTGCACAGGTCTGCCCGCGGCCTTTTCCAGGTCCGCCTCCGGCGCGGCCGGGTCCACCACGTCGATGTGGTGGTACGCGCCGTACATCCCCGGCCGCATGAGCGCGGGCATGGACGCGTCAACGCCCACGTATCGCCGGTAAATGTTTTTTTCATTGATGGCCGTTGTGACCAGTGCGCCGTGGGGGCCGGTCATGTACCGGCCGCTTTCCATGAACAGGTCCGGCACCCTGCCGCGGCGGGCCGCAACGTCCGCATACAGCGCCGCGATCTTCTCTCCCATTGCCTCGAGGTCCAGGGGCGCATCCTCCGGCCGGTAGGGAATGCCCAGCCCGCCCCCCATGTTGATGAATTCGAAGTCGATGCCCAGCTCACCGGATATCTCCTCGACCATGTCCAGCAGCATTTTCACGGTTTCCACCATGTAGAGGTGGTTCCGCTCGTTGGAGACCAGCATGGTATGCAGGCCGAAGCGCGTGGCGCCGAGATCGCGCATTTTACGGTATGCGCCGGTAATCTGGTCATGGCTGACACCGTACTTGGATTCCACGGGATTGCCGATGATGGCGTTTCCGGAGCGGCGCGGCCCCGGGTTGTACCGAAAGGAAATGAGATCGGGGATGTGCGGCAGCTTGTCGATCAGCGTGATGTCGTCCAGGTTCAGGATGCTCCCCCCGTTGGCCAGGGCCGCGGTAAAATCCTCCCGGGTGGTGTTGTTGGAGGTGAACATGATCTCTTCGCCGGCGGCCCCGGCCTGGCGGCTCAGCACCAGTTCGGGAATCGAGCTGCAGTCAAACCCGAAGCCCATGTCCCCCATGATTTCCAGGATGCGCGGATTGGGAAGCGCCTTGACCGCGTAAAACTCCCTGAAATTCCCCATGGATGAAAAACATGCCTTCAATTTCCTGCCGGTATCCCGGATGCCGGCCTCGTCGAAACAGGCTTTACCTGAGCTGACCAAAGACTTTTTTATTGTTCACCAGATTGGTTTGGATAAAACTACCCAAACG
>JAWOAV010000091.1:0-3700 GCA_046498365.1 Desulfosalsimonadaceae bacterium | reverse complement strand
CTTTTCAAAGCAGGTCCTGGACAGGTTCATGCCCTCTTCGAATCGTTTCAGCGCTTTTTCAAGGGGCAGGTTTCCGGCTTCCAGCTCTTCAACGATTTTTTCAAGCTGCGCCATGTTCTCTTCAAATGATTTTTTTGCCATTTTTATTCCTTTTTTTCCACACGACAGATCATTTTGCCTTTGGATACAATCACTTCAACATGTTGTCCCGTGTTTACCTGGTCGGTGCCGGTGACGATTATCCGATCCGGCATTCTGCGGACAATGCTGTATCCGCGCTCCAGCACGGCGCTGGGGTTGAGCCCCGACAGTCGTGAGGCAAGCGCTGCAGCCCGGGTTCGCTGCAACTGCAACGAGGTGTTTATGGCCGTTTCCATGCGGGCGCGGTACCGAATGACATTCTCCCGCAAAACAGATGCCTGCCGGGATGGGGAAACCGCATGCAGCCGGCTGTGCTGCCAGACCAGATGCTGCTGCTTCTGCCGGAGAAGATTTTTGATCGCGTTGGCTATGCGCGTTGCCTGGTCGTCGAGCCGAAGCATCATGTCATCAAGCCGGCGCCGCGGATGGACCAGCCGACGGGAAAGTTTTTGCGTTTTCACCCGTTCGTCGTCAATATACCGGATCATTTTCGAGGAGAGACGTTTTGTATAGGTCTGCAGGGTGTATATCAGATCGGTTTTGACGGGCACGACAAGTTCGGCCGCGGCAGATGGTGTGGGCGCACGCAAATCAGCGGTGAAATCGGCGATCGTAAAATCGGTTTCATGGCCGATTGCGGATATGACCGGTATTTCAGAGGCAAAGATTTCCCGCGCCACGGCTTCGTTGTTAAAGGCCGCCAGGTCTTCGAGCGATCCGCCGCCCCGGGCGAGAATGATGGTGTCCGCCCCGGTGCTCTCGTTGGAAAGTCGGATGGCAGAAACGATTTCTTCCACAGCGCCGTCCCCCTGAACCTTTACGGGTATGATGTCAATGGGAATATCGGGAAAGCGACGGTGCACGATCCGTATGATATCATGGACTACCGCGCCCGTGGGGGAGCTGATAATGGCGATTTTTGCCGGAAGAAAGGGAATAGGGCGCTTGTGTGATGCATCGAAAAGGCCCTCTCCGGCCAGTTTTTTTTTGAGCTGTTCAAATGCCGCCTGGAGTGCGCCGGCGCCGGCCGGTTCCAGGTACTCGAAAATGACCTGGTATGCCCCCCTGGGCGGATATACGCTGATCCGGCCGAAACCGGTAACAGACATGCCGTCCTCGGGGGCAAACGTCAGTGCGCGGTTCTGCCCCTTGAACATGACCGCGAAAATCTGGGCGCCGGCATCCTTGAGGGTGAAATAAAAATGGCCGGATGAAGGGATTCGAAAGTTAGAAATTTCCCCAGTAATCCAGATAAATGGGTATGTTTTTTCAAGCAATGCTTTAAGTTCCGAGGTAAGCTCGGTTACCGTCAGAACCGTGCGGCCGATGCCGGCCGGATCATTTTCCTGCATGTTCAAGCACCCCGAAATGCAACCAACCGATACGCAAAAACCGTCAATATTACATAGAATATAAAGTTGATGAACAAATTGCCCCGGCCAGAAAATACGCGTTGCCGGAATAAATTTGTAAAACTAGCACAATACAACGCTGAAATGCAATCCTTATGTGGCACGCAGAGGTAAAAATCGACCCTGCGCCATACTTGTTGCCCCCGGCGTACTTTGCCCAACCATATAACGTCTGATAAGAAATATTATGTAAACTTTTGTTCGAGCCGGCAAATGCCGGGGGTTGACCTGGTTTGTCATGTCCCAAAGCAAACCGGTCCCCTTGCCCGGGCCTTGTTTCTTTTGCTGGTTTTTCTGGTTTTGGACGGTCGGTTTTTACGGGTGAAAAATAAATTCTCGCACGGCGGGAACAATATAGATGTTATCAAGGGGTTTGGATCGCAGACACGCGGAAAGGAGATCAATTTTCTCAGACAGCGTCAGGTGTTTGTCCATGATAAAGACGTATTCCCCCTTTACCTGGCACAGACCGCTTTTGGCATTCACGTTTGTTGCGCGAAGGTTCTGCTCGGATACCTTTATTTCCAGTTTAGACGCGGTGTCGATCAAATGTCGGTATAATTCTTTTTTTTTCATTTTTTCCAGTTACTTTTCCCCGATTCGCCGATAAATCACATCAACGATATCGGAGCAGCAGCGCTCGGTCGTTTCCCGGTCCGGCCCTTCGACCATCACCCGGCACAGCGGCTGGGTGCCGGAATACCGGACAAGAACCCGGCCCTTTCCATTCAGCTGTTTTTCCACATTACGGATGATGTCCGCGATTTCCGGAATATCATAGATATCGACCTTTTCCTTGATTTTTACGTTTTTAAGCACTTGCGGATAGACCGTCATGATACCGGCCATTTCGGAAAGCGACTCTCGGGTTTTCTTCATGATTTCCAGAAGCCGTAGCCCCGTGAGGATGCCGTCCCCAGAGGTGTGACGATCTAAAAAAATCATGTGCCCGGAATCCTCCCCGCCGATAACGGCCTCTTTTTTTCGCATTTCCGCCAGCACAGACCGGTCGCCCACGTCGGTTATGCTGTGCGCAATATCGAGTTCCGCAAGCAGGTTCTTCAGGCCGACATTGCTCATGACCGTGCTGACCACACGGTTGTTGATCAGTTTTCCGGCGGCTTTCATCTGTTTTGCGCAAATGGCGAGGATTGTATCTCCGGTAACGGGGCTTCCTTTCTCGTCAACGGCAATCAGGCGGTCGCCGTCTCCGTCAAATGCAAGGCCGATGTCGGCGCCTGTTTCGACCACCTTCTGCTGGAGGGCAGACACATGCTCGGAGCCGCAATCAGCATTGATGTTGATGCCGTCGGGTTGGTTAAA
This sequence comes from Desulfosalsimonadaceae bacterium, assembly GCA_046498365.1. Taxonomy (GTDB): domain Bacteria; phylum Desulfobacterota; class Desulfobacteria; order Desulfobacterales; family Desulfosalsimonadaceae; genus B1SED10-16. The sequence goes on along the minus strand of JAWOAV010000091.1, from coordinate 824 downwards.
AAGACTTGTCACGTTCGCCCCCATGCTTTCAAAAACCATCGGGGCGACCCGATATGTGGCCCCGTTGGAGCAGTCGAGAACCACCTTTACACCGGAAAGATGGACATCAAAAAGCCCGGATTCGAGAATGAAACGGACATATTGCTCGTCAAATCCGTTTTCACGGATTATCCTGCCGATGGGATCGTTTTTTGCTGCCGGAAGGTGACCGGCTTTGTTTTGGAGGACCGCTTGTTCGATGCGTGCTTCTGTGTCCGGAGAAAGCTTGAAACCGTCCTTGTCGAATATTTTAATGCCGTTATCAAAATACGGGTTGTGCGAGGCCGATACCATGATCCCGGCATCGTACCCCCTGCTCCGGGTCAGGTAGGCAACAGCGGGGGTCGGCATCACGCCGCACAGACTGACATTTCCGCCCGCACTGCAAATGCCGGCGGCAAGAGCGTTTTCAATCATATCTCCGGAATGGCCAACAAGCTGTTCAAGGAAACCCTCTATATAATTGGTTTCCCCAATAGTAACTTCGGTACCCATACCTTCAGTACTGCCGCCTTCAAAATTCTGGCCATCAACACTGCCGGTATAATCGATATTAACCGTATCGCCTTCCATAACTTCGCGGTCTGTTATTTGCTCCTGGGAAGTGAAATTAGCCAGAAGGCCATCAATCTCTGCCTGGACAGATTCTTCTGATACCTGGTGCACCTCTCGGGGGATGGATATCCCTTCATATGTACCCAGCTCTACATGATCTAGTGCGGTGATACCTTCCCAGAACCCGTTATCATTGATCCCGGTGCTATAGGTAAACTCTCCGTCGCTGG
>JAWOAV010000087.1:0-9832 GCA_046498365.1 Desulfosalsimonadaceae bacterium | reverse complement strand
TGCGGTTTTCCCCCGCCAAGCCTGATTCCCGGCAGCAAATATTTCAGCGAATACCCATATATGAATCAGGAAGAATACAAGAAGACCACACGCGACAGCATATGGAAAAATAAAAGGTTATACAATTCGAACCTGTAAGTAGGGAGGGTAACATGAGTGAAACGAAAGGAGCCCCATTGAGCGGAACGATAATGGTGGTCGGCGGCGGCATAGCCGGCCTTACCACTGCTCTGGAAGCCGCGGAAGTGGGGTACGATGTGATCATCGTGGAAAAAAACCCTTATCTCGGCGGACGGGTGGCGCAGCTCAATCAATATTTCCCAAAGCTTTGCCCCCCATCATGCGGCCTTGAAATCAACTTCCGGCGAATAAAGGACAACCCGAGAATCAAAATTTTTACATTGGCAGATGTCGAAAAGGTCGACGGCAAGCCCGGGGATTACAAGGTGAGCGTCAAGCTGAATCCCCGCTACGTCAACGAAAACTGCACCTGCTGCAATGCCTGCGCGGAGGCCTGCCAGGCGGAAATTCCCAATGAATTCAACTTCGGTATGGATAAGCACAAGGGCGCATATCTGCCCCATGAAATGGCCTTTCCGTATCGGTACGTGATTTCTCCCCAGATTATCGGCACCGAGGATGCCAACCGATGCAAGGAAGCCTGCCCGTATAACGCCGTTGACCTGGAAATGGAAGCGAAAACGGTCGAATTGAATGCCGGGGCCATTGTCTGGGCGACCGGCTGGGAGCCCTATGATGCGGCAAAGATCGAAAGTCTGGGCTTTGGCAGGTATCCCAATATTATCACGAACATGATGCTGGAGCGTCTGGCATCCAAAAACGGCCCGACCGAAGGGAAAATCCTCAGGCCCTCGGACGGTAGCGAGCCGAAAAGCATTGCATTCGTGCAATGCGCCGGCTCCCGGGATGAAAATCATCTGCCGTATTGTTCCTATATCTGCTGCATGGCGTCCCTCAAGCATGCAACCTATATCCGCGAACAGTATCCGGATGCGACCGTTTATATTTACTATATCGACCTGCGTGCCCCCGGATACAAGTATGAAAAATTTTACAATAAAATCAAGGATGATGAAAATGTAAAGTTTGTCAAGGGGAAGGTTGCGGCTGTCGAGGAAGCGTCCGGCGACGGAATTACCGTGACCGCCGAAGATACCCTGAGCGGAGAAAAGATTCACCAGACCGTCGATATGGTCGTGCTCGCCACTGGTATGCAGCCTTCCGCGGCATCTGCAAAATTGCCCGTGGATCTTCAGTTTACGGAAGACGGTTTTGTCATCAACGACTTTGAAAAAGGGGGCATGTTTGCCGCCGGGTGCGCCAACCGGCCCGCCGATGTTATGATGTCGAACCAGAATGCAACCGGTATGGCCTTAAAGGCGATTCAAACCCTGGCGAAGCGGTAGGAGGGATCAAATATGAGTAAAAAATACGGTGTTTACATTTGCACTGGCTGCGGCATCGGAGATGCCTTGGATATAAAGGCGATCTGCGACGTAGTCGAAGAAGAAGCCCTGCCCTGCACGACCCATGAATTTCTCTGCAGCGAAGCGGGCGTTGACCTGATAAAAAAAGATATCGAGGAAAAAGGAACCAACAACCTGGTTATCGCGGCATGTTCGCGGCGGGTCAATTACAATACCTTCAAGTTTGACGGCTGCGTGGTTGAACGGGTCAATCTCCGGGAAGGGGTCGTCTGGTCGCACCCCCGGGACCAGTTCCCCGCGCTGACCGAAGAAGAAAAAGAAGACGAGGAAAATTTCGACCGGGTGCAGATGATGGCCGAGGATTATGTCCGCATGGGCATGGCGCGGGTCGAAAAAGTCAAGGATATCGAGCCGTATAAGCTGGAAAACCTGCACAAAAGAATCCTGGTTATCGGCGGCGGAATTACCGGCATGTCCGCGGCGCTTGATGCAGCGGCCGTGGGGTATGAAGTGACCATCGTTGAAAAGGAAGATGCCATCGGCGGACACAGCGCCAAGTGGCGAAAGCAGACCCCCGTCAACCCGCCCTATGACAAACTGATCCCGCCGAAGGCGGCCGGCCTGATCAAGGCGGTGGAGGAGAACCCGAAAATTGATATCCGGACAGCTACGGTCGTGGCCCGTATCGCCGGAGAGCCCGGAAACTTTACCGTAACGCTCAAAAAACCGGGTGAAAAAATCGAGTTTGACGTGCCGTATCCGCTCCCCGAAGAAATGCGGGTGGATGAAAACGGCAAGGAGCTTGAACATGAAGCCCTTATTGAAAAATACAAGGAGTACAACGAGGGCCGGCGCGACATTCTCGCGGTGGACCCGAATGGTGAAAGCTTCGGTGCTGTCATCCTTGCGGCCGGCTGGCGCCCCTATGAACCGAAGGCGGACGAGTTCGCCAATCTCGGATGGGGAAATGCCGACGTGGTTACGAACTATCAGTTCGAAGAACTGGCGGCCAAGGGAAAAGTCACCCGGCCATCCGACGGGAAAGAGGCCAAAAACGTGGTTTTCATCCAGAGCCCCGGAAACGGTACGGATGGGGATTTTCCGTATACCGGCGCGGTGACGTCCATGGTTGCCCTCAAACAGGCAAAATATGTGCGCGAAGATTACCCGGATGCCAATGCCTATATTATTTACGAGCACATGCGGACCACCGGTCTTTCGGAGTACCTGTACAAGGAATTGCAGCAGGATCCGGGTGTCTATATGACCAAGGGGGAGGTTGCCGCTGTGGAATCCAGGGGGGGAAGCCTCTCCGTGGACGTGAACAACACCCTGATCGGGGGGGAAATTCGCATCAACGCCGACCTGGTGGTCCTGGGTACCGGAATGGTGCCGGTAACGTATGACGATCCTACCGTGAATCTTGCGTACCGCCAGGGGCCCGGGTTTCGGGACAATGAACTGTTCGACCGGTATGCGGATTCGAACTTTATCTGTTTCCCTTATGAAACGCAGCGAACCGGAATTTATGCCGCAGGATGCGTACGGCGGGGGTTGAACATCGAAGAATCCATGGAAGACGCTACCGGTGCGGCGCTGAAAACCATACAGTGCCTCGAATCTGTCAACAGAGGCGTATCGGTCCATCCCCGTTCCGGGGACATGACCTTCCCGGATTTTTTCTTCCAGCGCTGCACCCAATGCAAGCGCTGTACCGACGAATGCCCCTTCGGCGCCATTGATGACGATGAAAAAGGCACGCCCAAACCGAATCCGGCACGCTGCCGACGATGCGGCACGTGCATGGGCGCTTGTCCGGAACGGATTATCAATTTCGCGGACTACAGCATCGACTCCATCGGTTCCCAGGTCAAGGCGATCCAGGTGCCGTCCGAGGACGATTACGATGAGCCGCCGTTCAGGATACTGGGCCTGGTATGTGAAAACGACGCCTACCCGGCATTGGATATTGTCGGCCTGCAGAAAAAATCGTTTTCCGCGGATGTCCGCCTCATTCCGGTGAGATGCCTGGGATCGGTCAATGTCATCTGGATCAAGGACGCCCTTTCCCAGGGCATGGACGGTGTTTTCCTCCTGGGCTGCAAGCATGGAGATGACTATCAGTGCCACTTTGTCAAAGGCAGCGAACTGGCCAGCATACGCATGAAAAAGATTGGTGATGCCCTGTCAAGCCTTGCGCTTGAAGAAGAGCGCGTTGCCCAGTTCGAGGTGGCGATCGACGATTATGATCGAATTCCGCAAATTATCAACGATTTCGTCGAAGAAGTCGAGGCGCTTGGACCGAACCCGTTCAAGGGGTTCTAAAAAACGAAACCATTTGCACCCGGCCCTTCGTGAAACCGGCCGGGTGCATCTCCATGCGGATATACCCAATGGATATGGATAAAAATATGGCAAATTGCCTGTTTAGGAGGTTTTATCATGTCTGAGAGATTCCTCGTTCAACCGGATGTTGAATTTGTAAAGGATCTACGCGCGCTCGGCGGCGAGACGCTCAAAAAATGTTATCAATGCGCGACCTGTTCGGTGGCATGCCCCATCGCCCCGGACAACAAGCCTTTCCCGCGCAAGGAAATGATCGCCGCGTCCTGGGGGCTGAAGGATAAATTGATTTCCAGCCCGGACGTGTGGCTGTGCCACAATTGCGGGGACTGCAGCACCCAGTGCCCACGGGGGGCCAATCCCGGCGACGTGATGGCGGCGATCCGGGCAAAGGCGATCGACCATTACGCGGTGCCCAAATCCGTTTCCAAGGCGGTGAATGACCCGAAAATGCTGCCGGTCCTGGCTGTTCTGCCCGCCATTGTCTTTCTGGTCGTCGGGCTGGGCCTCAAGGTATTCGGCGTGAACTGGCTCAATTTTTCCCCGGAACTGAATGCCGAAGGCCAGATTGCCCACAGCAATTTTTTTGCCCACTGGCTCGTTGACCTCATCTTCATTCCGCTTTCCATCTGGGCAGTGGCTATTTTTGCGCTGGCCCTGAAACGTTTCGTGGCGGACATTCATGCAAACGCGCTTGCCGAGGGGAAGACGGACAAGGAAAAACTCGAGCTTAAACCCTTTCTGACGTCGATTGTCCGGGTTATCCCCGACATCCTGAAGCACAAAAAATTCTCCCAGTGCAGCGAAAACAACAACCGGGCCACGCCCCACATGATGGTTCTGTTTTCCTTTATCGCCCTTGCCTTTGTGACGGGCTTCTTTTTTATCTACCTTTACGGGTTGGGTATTCATGGCCCGTACAGCCAGTTGAATCCGGTGAAGATTCTTGCCAATATCGCGGGCATTGCGCTCATCATCGGCGGCATCATGCTCTATAAGCAGCGGATGGAAAAGACAAACGAGGTGTCAACCTACAAGGACTGGTACCTGCTCTGGATCGTCGTCGGCCTGGGTGTCACCGGTATGTTGACCGAGTTTACCCGCCTGGCCGGTTTTGCGTTTTTGACGTACCTGCTGTATTTTATTCACCTGATGTTTGTTTTTCACCTGTTCGCGTTTTTGCCGTTTTCAAAACTGGCGCACCTGGTGTACAGAACCGTGGCCATGGCATACAGTGATTATTCCGGGCGGGAAGCAAAGAATAGCTAGAACCCATCTCAAAATTCGGATTTTCGTTCAAGACCCTTGCGGCGTCTTGTTCAAACCGCAGACAACCTCGCGTATTATGAGGATTTGAAATAAGACGCCAACAAAGATATTGGGCTGAAAGACAATTTTGAGAGAGGTTCTACGCAAGAAAACCGATATTGATTGATACAATCAGAAAAAAAAGGGACACCGGTGCTTTCGGGTCCCTTTTTTTTATCGGTTTTGCCGTCGTATTTGTTGAGCGTTGGTCGTTTTTATGCGAGAAGATCGATTATGATCCAATATCTAGTTTCGCACTCTTTATGAAAAAGGGGTTTGCTATGTCTTATTATTCCCGCGTGAGCACCGGCTGGGACTCCTTAGACCGCATTATCGATCATTTGCGCCGGGGGGACAATGTCGTATGGCAGGTTGACGCCTTTGATGACTACCAGCGCCTGGCCGCCCTTTTTGCGAACAGCGCTCTTTCTGCCGGGGAAAAGGTGGTTTATATCCGGTTCGCCCGCCACATGCCGATTCTGGAGGAAAAGGAGGGCATTACCGTTTACAAACTGAAAACGGAAAGCGGGTTTGAGTCGTTTTCAACCGAAGTGCATGCCATTATCACGCGGGAAGGAAGGGATGTTTTTTATATTTTTGACATGCTATCCGATCTGTTGCATGTCTGGGCCACGGATCTGATGATCGGGGATTTTTTTTATATTACCTGCCCGTACCTTTACGAGCTGAACACCATCGCGTATTTCGGGATACAAAGGGACCGGCATTCCTTCAAGGCGATTGCGCGGATCCGGGAAACGACCCAGCTGCTGATCGATGTGTATGCGTACCAGTCAAAGATATGCATCCATCCGATCAAGGTGCAGCACCGCTATTCCCCGACCATGTTTTTCCCCCATATCAAGCGGAAAGATCGGCTTGAACCTGTTATCAATTCCGTGGAAGCCACGGAAATGTTTTCCCACATCTCCGAGCGCAGATCGGTCGGTGCCCATCGCCACCTCGATTACTGGGACCGATTGTTCATTCAGGCCGAAGCGCTTCGAAACAATGGGGCTCCGGATGCGGAAAAAAAGGATATGGTAGAGCAGTTGAGCCGCCTTTTGCTGTCACGGGACAAGCGCATCATCGATCTCGTGCGGGCATATATGTCCCTGGAGGATTTTCTGGAGATCAAGCAGCGGTTGATCGGAACGGGATATATCGGGGGGAAATCCCTGGGAATGCTGCTGGCCCGGCGGATACTGACAACGGATCAGCCCTTTGATACGAAAAATATACTGGAGAACCATGATTCGTTTTATATCGGATCGGATGTTTTTTATTCGTATATCGTTCAAAACGGGTGGTGGAAGCTGTTCATGGGGCATAAGACCCGGGACGGCTATTTTTCCAACGGCGCACTGCTCAAGGAAAAATTGCTCACCGGTGCATTTCCGGATGAAATCCGGGAGCAGTTTCAGCTCATGCTGGAATATTTTGGGCAGTCCCCGATCATCGTACGCTCCAGCAGCCTTCTGGAAGATGCCTTTGGAAGTGCCTTTGCCGGGAAATACGACAGTTTTTTCTGCGTCAACCAGGACTCGCCGGAAAAGCGGTACGACGTGTTCGAGGAGGCAGTAAAGCTGATTTTCGCCTCGATGATGAATGAGGATGCCCTTGCCTATCGTCTTCAGCGGGGACTGGATCAGCGTGATGAGCAGATGGCCCTTCTGGTACAGCGGGTTTCGGGTTCGTATCATCAAAACTATTTTTTCCCTGAATTTGCCGGTGTCGGGCTGTCCCGAAACCCTTTTGCGTGGAAAAAGTCCATGGATGAAAAGGCGGGAATGCTCAGGCTGGTTTTCGGGCTGGGTACCCGGGCGGTAAACCGCGTGGAAAACGATTATCCGCGGATCGTGGCACTGGATCATCCCCTGGTCAAGCCCTTGTCGGATATGGCACACCTGCGGAAATTCTCCCAGCGGTTCGTGGATTTGCTGAAGCTGGACGAAAACCGGCTTCAAACCATGCCCCTGTCGGAGCTGAAGGAAAAGGTGCCGGACATTCGCCTGGATCTTGCCGGTGTCAGGGATTTTGAATCGGAAGAAGCGCTCCGAAACATGGGGCGTCCCTCCCGGGAGATGTGGGTCCTTACCTTTGACAATTTTTTAACGGAGACCCCCTTTGTTACGGTGATGGGGAAAATGTTGGAATGCCTTGAAAACGGCTATGACAATCCTGTTGATATTGAGTTTACGGTGAATTTTACGCATGCCGGGCGCATCCAGGTCAATCTGCTCCAGTGCCGCCCCTTCCAGCCGGGTGGACCTGCGGGGAGTGTGGACGTTCCGGAAAATATTGACGCAGACAAGCTTCTTATCCGTACCGGCGGGGATTTCATGGGGGGGAACGTTTCCCTCCCCATTGCGAGCATCATCTACGTGGATCCCGATGTATACATCTCCCTGTCGGTTTCCCAGCGATATTCGGTGGCGCGGTTGGTGGGGAAGCTCAACAAGCAGTTCGCGGACCGGGAGAAAATGCCGGTTATGCTTCTCGGGCCGGGGCGGTGGGGGACGCATTCCCCGGAAATGGGGGTTCCGGTGACATTTTCGGAAATAAACAATTTTTCGGTGCTGGGGGAAATCAGCTACCAGGACGGCAGCCTTGTGCCGGATTTGTCTTTCGGCAGCCATTTTTTCCAGGACCTGATCGAGACCCGGATTTTTTATCTCGCTATATATCCGGAAAAACCTTCCGTGGTGTTCAACACCCAGTGGATCACGGCGCAAAAAAACATCCTGGACACGATCGTCACCGAAGGGGACCCGCCATATGACGCGGCAGTAAAAGTGATCGACACCCGGGGCATGAACCTGTATCTGCGCGCAGATATCGTAACGCGACGGGCGGCTTGTTTTTTTGCGTGAATTTAGGTGCCTTGGCGCAGCCTCCGAAAAATCACCCTACCCTCTGTCAGGATCGGGAGGTGTTGCATCCTGTGCGGCCAAAACCCGGTTCCGTCCGGTTTCCTTGGCCCGGTAAAGGGCCTTATCCGCCTGCTCGATGATTGTTTTGGGGGAGATTTCCTTGGCCGGAACCATGGCGGCCACGCCCATGCTTACCGTTACATTGTTTTGAACCGGTGAACACTGGTGGGGGATGTGCAATTCTTCCACTTTTCTGCGCAATTCTTCCGCCAGCGTCAGCCCCCCCTTGAGATCGGTGTCCGGCAGAATAACGCCAAACTCTTCGCCGCCGTAGCGCGCTGCCAGGTCGGCAGACCGCTTTAAGCCATCGTGAAAAACCCGGGCGACATTTTTCAAACAATCATCGCCCTGGCCATGCCCGTAATGGTCGTTGTATGGCTTAAACGCATCGATATCAATCAAGATCACGGCCAATGGCATTGCGTTGCGCAGAGATCTTTTCCATTCTGATTCGATATATTCATCAAAACGCCGGCGATTGGGAATATTCGTCAGGCCGTCCAGCAGGCTTTGGTCTTTTAATATCTGTTGCAGTTTTAACACTTGATTCATGCCGTAGTTAATGCTGAAAAAAGCGGCCATAATACCGAGCATCACCCCTGTTGCAATGTTTATGGCGACAAAACCATCTGTGTAGACAGGGTGCGCCAGCATAAAAGGCAAGGCCGGGAACAATGGGATAACACCTGTCAATTCCAGAAAAGCGGTTACAACGAAAAGCCCGCCGCCGATAAGGGCCGAGAATGCGGCAAACCGGTAATCCAAAAAGACCCTGTAAATGGCCACCACGACAATGATAAACAGGGCTTGTGGGGATATCAGAGATCCGCCGAGGAAAAGGATCAGCTGGTTTGTGGCCAACTCGATAAAGATGCTCAAAAAAGTTAGCTGTCGTAAGGCGTTTTTCTTGTCATCCGGCATCAGGCAAAGGCCAATGTTGCCCGCGATGTATAGCAGTGCGAGGAGGCTCCATATAAAAAAAACGATATCCTGTGCCTGGGGATGATATCCTGAGCCCCTTATATCCAGAAGGGATATGAATGTGACAAGAAAGATAGTGGGAACGATGAGGGCCAGTCTGATGAATGCAGCGGTACGCAATTGTCCGCTTTCGGGGGGGTCAGTCGCAGGGGAGGAAAAAAAATCACGGGAAAATTCCCTGACCGCTTTATTTAAGGTGAGTTTGGAAACCAAGTTGCTTTTTCCTGCCCCGGGTTTTTGGGGAAGCCGAAACTATATAGTGGGTTACTTTGCCCGTCCATCGCTCCCGAGGACGCTCTCATGACTTGACACTCATCAACTTTGACGTTATTCTTTCTATAAAAATAACCAATGTTGGCTAATATTTATTCTTAGTCTGACAAACCATAGCCAGCATTAAACCACAGGGGTTTGGCATGAGAGTGATTATGGCTGAATTGCAATCCACAATCTCATTGGTATGCGGGATAGTTGTAGTCGTATCATTGTTCCTGTCGTGGTTCAGTGCCACGCTTATTTCGGGATACGGGATGACAGTTACATATAACGCAAACGGGTGGGATGTAATCGGGGGAGAGCTGCCTTTTATCGGGCCTGTTGGACCGGTTTTTACCCTGACAGGCGGCATTCTTATGGTTCTGTTTGCGTTGACGGCGTTCACTTTGCCACGGATGTCAACCGAATACAGCGAGGTTGTTGATTTACTGGTGAAAGCAGCTAGAGCGGCTCCTCTCTTTGTGGTATTTGGAGTGTTTTTCTTTATGGTTGATGCCAGATCATCAGGTTGTGGAGGGCTGCTGCCCATGGATTGGATAGGTG
>JAWOAV010000168.1:0-3553 GCA_046498365.1 Desulfosalsimonadaceae bacterium | reverse complement strand
CAAGATATGTTTTGACCACGGCGACGTCGGCCTCCGCCCAGTCGAGGGTCAGCAGCTGGTCAGGGGTTTTCCAGGTCACGGCGTGGTGCTCCGACAAGGTCATGGCCGCCCCTTTGGTGATTTGGCAGACAAAGGGGTGCAGCCGGATCTGAAAATCGGGGTAGGCGTGCGTTGACGGCGGCAGAGCGGATTGTATCGCAATTCGGATGCCGAACTCTTCTTTGATTTCACGGAGAATGCACTGCTGTGGGGTTTCGCCGGGTTCGATCTTTCCGCCGGGGAACTCCCACTTGAAGGGCATCCGCATGTGAGGGCCGCGCTGGGCCGCCATGATCTTGCCGTTTTTTTCGATGATGGCGCAGGTCACGTCGATGGGGATATCATCTTCTCTTTTCAGTACGTACCCGAGCCATGCTTCCCCGGTGCCCAAAACGGATGATGAGCAGGAAAAATCGACCACCCGGAGGTTGTTTCTGCGGCATATGGACCGGACGTCCGGGTCCTGCCAGAGGTAGAAGGTGCGGTTGTGATCGTCGGTGAAAGTCCCTTTTCCTTGCTTGACGGAAAGATAGACCGTTGATCCCGGGCCGGCTTTCAGGGCCTGTAAAATATTTTTGAGTGCCGCCTCCATTTGCGTTTGCGGCAGGTGGACCAGGGCGCCGGACATGAGGATGGCGTCGGCCTGGAGCGTGGAAAAATCAAAGGATACAAAATCGCCCTCAATGACCGGGCAGCCGGCGTTTTGGCGGGCGAGGGCGGCAAGGCCGGGGGAGGCTTCAAACCCGGTGGGATGAAAGCCTTTTCGGGCAAGCCAGAGCAGGTCGCGGCCGGAGCCGCACCCGATATCGAGCACGTGGGCGCCGGGATTGAGGTTTGCGGCAAAAGACGAAAGAAACGCGGCCGGGTCGATGTGGAACGTCTTTTCGTGGTATTGCGCAAAATGGGTGGTGTAGTATTCGGGTATGGCCATAAGCTGTGAAAAATAAGCCCGGTTTCCGGGGTTTTTTGAGAAAGCAGCCTCTTTGATGCGAAAATGTGTATGCATTGTATACGAAGATATTGGGGTTTCAAAGCGCAAAAACAAGAGGCTCTTCAAAATCAGCCATCTGAAAAAAAGATCTGCATGCTTTCAGCAGCACATATACATAAAAACCCGTATTGTTAACAGGCGTTTTTTCCCCGATAATGGCAACAAAAAGGCTGGCACAGATAACCTAAAAAAGCGGAAACCCGCTGAAAATTATCGACAAAAGGAGGATTCTTTATGACAGAAGATCGTATACTGGGCGCAAAAGCGTATCGGCAAAAGCTGATAGAAGACATTGACCTGGAAACATCAACCGATGAAACCGTCAATTCTGAAACGGACAGGAACAAATATATCCAGGTCATGGAAAATAAAGTTAAAAAAGTAAAATCCATGATGGATGAAATGGCTCAAAAGAGCAAATCCTTGGAAAAAGACGCGAAATCAGAGTTTGACAAGAAAAATGAAAAGGTAAAACAGCAATACGCTGAAGCCAAATCCAAACTCGATGATATCCGGGAGTCCAGTGAGGAAAACTGGCACAAATTCAAAGACGATGCATCCAATGCCTGGCGGAGATTAGCGGAAGGAGTGAAAAACGCGGTGAACAGCTTTCGGTAAACAAGAGAAAACCCCGTTTGATCCGGATGCCGTCGCGATAGGCCCGGTAATAAATTAATTTTTTGATTTCTGGCAGTTTGGGCAAAAATAGCTGATCCGGCCGGCAAATTTCTCCGCGGAAATCGGATTTCCGCAAACCGGACATCTGCCGCCTTTTTGGCGATTCGGCAGCAAAAAACCGCGCGGCATCTCTTCCGGGGAGGCACCGGCGGATATGGATTTATCTAAAACCTCCGTTATTGCGTCGTATAAGCGGCGTATCGTGTCGGAGTTCTGTTGAATCGCCCGGACTTCAGTGCCGGGGTGGAGACCGGACTGGAATAAAATCTCATCGGAATAAATATTTCCGATGCCCGCAATCCGGTTCTGATTCATGAGAAATGATTTCATCTTTCCCCGGCCCTGTTGGACGATTTGTTTAAACGCTTCAAACGAAAGGTCATTGCGCGCGTCCGGGCCCAGCTCTTTTCCGCGGACAAATGCATCCGGGTCGTCGACGATGCCGATTCTGCCCAGACGCCGCTGGCTGCCAACGACCAGGGTATAATTGTTTGTAAAGTTCACCTGCAGCCGGACATGGTCCGGTTTTTGTCCGGTATTTTTAAAATATTTTAAAAAGCCGGTCATTCCGAAATGCAGCAGCAGCCACCCGTTTCGGTCCGTGGCCACAAACAGAAACTTCCCGTGGCGCCTGGTTTCGGTAAATTGACTGCCCTTGAGTTTTCTTGTCACTCCGGCCCGGCGGATATCTGCCAGCATGTCTTCTATTTTATCGGTATGAACCTCTTCGATTGTCTGATGCAGGGATGTCGCATCAAGATACTGTTTAAACACTTCAACATCGGGGAGTTCGGGCATGCCATCACCTCCGCAAACTGGCTGGTAAGTTATGATTCCCGCTGCTTCAGCAGTTCTTCAAACGCTTTTTCGTCCAGGATTTTGACCTGTTCGGATGCCGCCTGTTCCAGTTTCTTGACCGTCCGCCCGCCTGACGCCTCCTCGCGCTCGAGAACCCGCAGTCCATCCATCGCTGCGTAGTCCTCGGCTTCCACTGTCACGACGGGCGCGTCAGGTGCCTCAGCTTGCGCGCCCGCGGAGCAAAGCGTCAGCACCATCATGGTTAATAGCAGCCGCGTCATCGCTCGCTCACCACCACGACGTGCGAGTCCGCCGGGATCGTGACCTCGTAGGAACCGTCAACGACGGTGACCTCCGAGGGCGGCACACGCACCTCCTCGGGCGGCCACGCGAAGTGCCCGTCGAGCATCTCAATCTGCGCGCGCGGTCCCTCAACGTCCTCTGGTGGTGAGTGGACGGTGACGCTCTCGCCCGCGGCCGCACCGCGCAACACCGTCCCGCCGCTTTCCTGATTGTGCAGGACCGTGATCCGCCGGTCGTCCTCCTCGAATGCAAAGCCCCGCACCGCGCCCTCGCGGATCGCCTCCACCTCCCCGGCAAGCTCCGACCAGTACGGCAGCACCTCGATCACGTAGAAGTGCTCCTCGCCAGCGGCGTACTCCCACGGCGGCTCCTCGCCGGACAGCGCGCGGGCGTCCTTGAGCAGCAGCTCCCGGCTGCGCGGGCTGACCCCGGGGTCGTCCTGCGCCTCAGCCGTCTCGATCCCGGCGAAGTTATGCGCGTGGATGCGGGCGATCAGGCTCCCGTAGCGGAACATGTCGTCAGCGCCCGCTTCGAACTCCCGGTCCAGGCCGAAGTTCGTCCGCCCCCAGACCCCGGCCGCCTCGGTGTCCTCCAGCGGGCGGATGGTCAGCATTCCGATCAGCCGGTCGTGCGACATGAACCATTGCTGCAGGCCCTCCCACGGCATCTCCCGGTTCGGGGCGCCGCCCCAGGAAGGGCGGGTGATACGATAGCGCACCACCTGGCTCGCGAACTCGTTGGCCA
>JAWOAV010000149.1:0-5506 GCA_046498365.1 Desulfosalsimonadaceae bacterium | reverse complement strand
CGCTGCTGGAAGTCCTCCGAACCGTACGTATCATATTGCTTGCGCTTCTCCGCATCGCTTAACACCGCGTACGCTTCACTGATTTCCTTGAATTTTTCCTCGTTTTCCTTGGAACCCGCACTGTGGTCCGGATGATACTTCATCGCCAGCTTGCGATATGCCTTTTTTATATCATCCTGCGATGCATCCTTTCCAACGCCGAGAATATGATAATAATCTTTCTGGGCCATGTCCTTCTCACCTGTCCGAATGGTTTTCTATAACCTATCTCAACCTCGTCTTTCGGCCCCATACCTTTGTTGGCGTCTTATTTCAAGCCATTGAAATACTTGATGTATGTCTACGGTTTGAAACAGGACGCCGCCGCGATCTTGTACCGAAATCCGAACGTTGAGATGGGTTCTATCTGGATTTTTATAAATATGCACAAAACATATTGAAACGCATCGAGGAAATCGACGACGCGTTCCTGCTGATTTTGCAAAATTGTTTTTCGCGAAACCACCTCTTTTTATAGAACATACAATAATTCATATCCCGTAGCTGTCAAGGTCTTCAGAAAAGCAAACTCTCTGTAAACCTTATAAATTATTCGCTGTTTGGTTTTTTTTCCGGAATCTTTCCGGGCCTGCTTTCAAGGCCACCATGAGCACGGAAATGGCTGCAGGGGTAATGCCGTCCATGCGCGCGGCCTGGCCGAGAGACAGCGGCTTCAGCCGGGAAAGTTTTTCCACCATTTCCCGGGAAAGCCCGTGAACATGCGTGTAGTCGAAATCGGAGGGTATCTTTTTGTTCTCCAGGGACTGGAATTTTTCTATTTCCCGCTGCTGTTTTGCAATATACCCCTCGTACTTGACTTCAATTTCCACCTGGCGGACGATCGGCTCGGGTATGGCTTTTTCCGGCGGGGCGAAACGACGGACGAGATCATAGTCGATACCGTTTCGTTTGAGCAGCTGCTCCATGGGTGCGCCGGTAGCAAGGGGTGCGGAGCCGTGGTCCTCCAGGTATTCGTTGATATTCTCACCGGGACCGACGGTGATTTTTTTCAACCGGTGGATCTCCCCTTCGATCTGCTTCTTTTTTTCCCGGACCATTTCCACCTGCTCTTTGCTGATAAGCCCGATTTCAAAACCGGTTTCGGCCAGGCGCAGGTCCGCATTGTCCTCGCGCAGCATAAGGCGATATTCGGCCCTCGAGGTAAACATGCGGTAGGGCTCGACGGTTCCCCGGGTTACCAGGTCGTCCACCATCACCCCCATGTACGCCTGGGAGCGATCCAGAACAAAAGGGGCTTCCTTTTTGATGCGGCGCGCTGCGTTTATGCCCGCCCACAACCCTTGGGCGGCCGCCTCCTCGTACCCGGAGGTGCCGTTGATCTGCCCCGCAAGGTAGAGGCCTTTTACCTTTTTCGTTTCAAGGGTGGGGAGCAATTGAATCGGGTCGATATAGTCGTATTCGATCGCATACCCCGGCCGCATAATTTCGGCGTGTTCCAGCCCGCCGATGGTGCGCACCAAGGCCGTCTGAATTTCCAGGGGTAGGCTGTTTCCAAGGCCGCTGACATAGATTTCTTTGGTTTCGAGCCCTTCGGGTTCGAGGATCACCGGATGGCTTTCCCGGTCGGGAAACTTGACGACCTTGTCCTCGAAAGAGGGGCAGTACCTTGCGGAAACCCCGCTGATGCGGCCGCCGTACAGGGATGACAAATTCAGGTTTTCCGAGACGATCCGGATCGTCTCACGGTTCGCCCTCCCCATGTAGCTTTCCACCTGGGGGAGGACAAATCCGTCCGAAAAAAAAGAAAACGGCCGCGGCGGATCGTCTCCCGGCTGGGGTGTAAGCCTTGAAAAATCGATTGAATCCCTGTGCAGCCGGGGAGGGGTGCCTGTTTTCATACGCCCCATGTCGAATCCAAGCGATTTCAGACTTGCAGGGAGCCCCTCGGCGGAAAATTCCCCCGCCCGGCCGGCGCCAAAAGACACCTCCCCGATGTGAACCCGTCCGGTCAAAAACGTGCCGGTCGCCAGTATTACCGCGTTGCCTTGGTATTGACATCCCGTCTGGTCAATTACGCCCTCTGTCCGGTTGCCCGATACCACAAGACGCTCCACCATCGCCTGCTTCACATCCAGGTTCGGCGCTCGCTCGAGTATCTCCTTCATGGCCACGTGATAGCGAACCTTGTCGTTTTGCGTCCTGGAGGACTGAACAGCCGGTCCTTTCCGGGTATTGAGCGTCCTGAAATGAATGGCCGTCCGGTCCGTCACTCTTGCCATCTGTCCGCCCATGGCATCGACTTCCTTTACCAACTGCCCCTTGGCCATGCCACCAATGGACGGGCTGCAGGGCATGGCAGCGATCTTGTCCAGGTCGATCGCCAGCAAAAGCGTTTCGCACCCCATTTTCGCCGCAGCAAGCGCCGCCTCGCACCCGGCATGCCCCGCCCCCACGACAATGACATCATATTTTTTTCTTTGATTCATATTTTCATCATACCTGCTATAATTTCAAAAACCGCTGCTCCACAAAAAATAAGGATATATTACGGCGCTTAAAAATACATCCCCTTCAGGGAATGGTCAAGTATACCATGAACCCGGAAAAAAGATATTACGACTTCAACACGTATCTAAAAAACATCTACGGCTGCCGGGTGCAGAAAATCACCATCGATGCCGGCATGACCTGCCCCAACAGGGACGGGTCCATTTCCACCGGCGGATGCGTTTACTGCAATCCGCAGGGCTCCGGAACCGGCGCCAGCAGGCGCAAAGAGTCCATCACCCAACAGATAACGGCGGGAAAATCTGCGCTGGGCCGCCGGTACAAGGCCAAAAAATTCATTGCCTATTTTCAATCCTATACCAATACCTATGCACCGGTTGACCGTCTTGCCGGCATTTACGAAGAAGCGCTTTCCGTCCCCGGCGTGGTGGGTCTGAGCGTCGGCACCCGCCCGGACTGTGTAAGCCCGGCGATCATCGAACTGCTGGCTTCCTATACCCGGGATTACCTGGTATGGGTGGAATACGGCCTGCAGTCCGCCCATGACGCAACCCTTGAAAAAATCAACCGGGGGCACGATTTCAAGGCTTTTACAAACGCAGTGGAAATCACCGCCGGCCGAAATATCAATATCTGCACGCACGTGATACTGGGCCTGCCCGGCGAAACGCGCAGGCAGATGCTTGAAACCGCGGAAAAAATTGCAGACACCGGCATCGACGGTATAAAGCTGCACCTGCTCTACGTGGTAAAAAACACGGTTCTTGCGGAGTGGTACGAAAAAGGCCGCTACCACTGCCTGGAAAGGGAGGAATACGTGGATATCGTCTGCGAATTTCTGGCCCGCCTCCCTGCAAACATGGTCATCCAGAGGCTTACCGGTGATCCGCACCCGCACGAACTGGTCGCCCCGCAATGGGCACTTGAAAAAACGGCAACACTGAAACAAATCGACCAAAAAATGGCCGAAAAACAGCTCCGGCAGGGGGCTCTCCACGGAAGCGCCCCGCCGCCGGGAGCTCCGACGCCATAAAAGACCCGCCCTGCAAACAGCGGGGTTTTCTAAAACCCACCGTAACATTTGGATTTCGGTTCAAGATCACGGCGGCGTCTTGTTTCAAACCGCAGACATACGCGCGTAATCCTAAGGATTTGAAATAAAACGCCAACAAATATTGGGCCGAAAGACAATGTTGAGATAGGTTTTACTGTCTTTCGTATCTTCCCATGAGATGGGCTTTGTCAATTACATGCCCTGTCATCTCCTTTTCCACGGTCACCTTGTCGGTCTTTTCCGGAAGATCGAGCTTCGCATCCAGGGCGTAGATGCGGAAAAAGTACCGATGCTCGCGGTCAGGGGGGCAGGGTCCGAAATAGTGCGCATCCCCGCTGGTACCGATACCGGCTACCCCTTCGGGCTCGCTGCCTTCCGGAATTTCGCGGGTTTCCGGGGGAATGTTGAATACAACCCAGTGGTCCCACATGCCGTCTTCCCGGATGTGCGGGGGTACGTCCGGATCGTCCATTATCAGCACAAGGCTTTCTGCCTCCGGCGGTACATCCGAAATCGCCAGGGGAGGGTTGACGTTTTTTCCGTCACAGGTGTATTTGCCAGGAATTTTACCCTCGTTTTCAAAGGCTGCGCTTGTGAGTTTCATCACTTACCTCCCTGTTTTTTAAAAAATGTTTTTTTCGCTCACCTGTTTCATAATTATATGCATTTGGCGTATTTGGCGCAAAAAATCACCCCGCCATGTAAAAAACCACTCCTCCGGAAAATCGACCATCCGCACCGAACACAGAAAGACTTGCGCAGAGCCGCCGGCTGAAATACGAATAAAAAACGAGCAAAAAAAGGATATACGGTCACCTCCCGGTTCCGGTATAAAAATATTGACGGAAAACCCGCTTTATATCATATGACGATGAGACTGTCTTCCGGGAAAACATCACCGCTTTTCTCGAGGACAGCGATTACACGGTTCTCGAAAGTGAAAACGGCGAAAACGGTCTCCAGCGATTCCGACGGGAAAAACCCGACATCGTATTATGCGACATGACATCGGCAAGATGGCGGTCCCCATAGAGATCCTGGTCAAACCGGGAACCATCAGCCGCCTCGAATCAATGATGATCCAGACCCACCCCGGCGCCGGATGGGAATTTCTCAACAAGATCGATTTTCCCTGGCCCATTGCCGAGATCACCCTTCAGCATCACGAACGCCTGGATGGATCGGGCTATCCAAACGGACTGACAGGAAGTGACATACTGCCCGAATCACGAATCGTGGCCGTAGCGGATGTGGTTGAATCCATGATGTTCCACCGCCCCTACCGCGCTTCGCGGGGCCTTGAATCGGCACTTGCAGAAATTTCGGCCAACAAGGGGCGATTGTATGATGCCGATGTGGTGGACATTTGCGTCCGGCTGTTCCGGGAAAAGCGGTTTTCTTTTGAAAGCCTCACAGGGCCGCATTTTTCCAAAAATACGGAGGCCCCTACCCAGGATAGCAAGTGAAATTCAGGGGGTCTTTAACAGAAAAACAAAAAAGCCCGGTCCAAAGACCGGGCTAAGTTATTGAAATGGCGGAGAGAGAGGGATTCGAACCCTCGGTGCAGCTTTCACCGCACACTCGCTTAGCAGGCGAGAATGCCGGTTTTTGAGCTTCCCAGTGTTTATTGGTAAACTCCCATTATCACAGTATTTTTGACCGGCTAAAGGTGCATGAACGGCCATGAGAAATTGGCAAAAAAACATCACAATTCATGCGAAGTGGTAACCAAAATGGTATCCAAGATTGCCCTGTCCTTTATTATATATGCATGAGTTGCACGTCAAGAAATCTCATGCTATAAGACTGCCCATTATATTCCGGATTTATCATATCTAAAGGCTGTTAGCCTTTCCACCGTTTAATCCCCAAAGTCATTTTACTGTTTCTGTCCCACACATGCAATGTCAATAGCACCCAGGGGCGTATTTCCTGAATTGGGCT
>JAWOAV010000124.1:0-10221 GCA_046498365.1 Desulfosalsimonadaceae bacterium | reverse complement strand
GCGCCATAGAGCGCATCGAGGAGCTGATCGTGATCGGAGAGCCGACGTTTCTTGTCAGCTTTCGCTCCGAGGTCCTGGATGTATTCCATATCAATGACTTCATGAAGACCAGGGGGTGGCGGTTTAACTGCCTGCAGTTGCCGCCGGCCCTGCATTTCTGCGTTACGCTGCCGCAAACGCGGGTTGCCGGTCTTGGCGATCAATTTACGGACGATCTGGCCGAAGGCGTTTCCTATGCAAAGCAAAATGCCGGCACCCCGGCCCAGAGCAGCGCTTTGTACGGAATTGCCGGTACCGTGGACGGCAACCAGCAGGTCACCGAACTCTTGTGCGGCGTGTTTGATTATATGTATTCCATTTCGTAATTTTTGAATTTTGTATAAACACGAACTTATTCGCACAGAATAAGGGCTCGTAGGGGCACCCCTTGCGGGTGCCCGGAATCAGGGCACCCGCAAGGGGTGCCCCTACGATCATGTATATTGATAAATGATAAAATTGTAGGCTTGGCGCGAGCCTGGTGGAATCCTTGACGGGATGGACGGGTAAACATATAGGCGATAGGATTTATAGTGGGTTTTTTGATGGGAATATGTGTTGACAGGCGGCACAGGACCGATCACCAATACTCAGTTCAGGAGACTTTCGTATGAAAAAAACAGCTGTCATCTTGCTTATCATCTCTGCGGCCGCCATTTTCGGCTGTGCAAAAAAGATTCCGTATGCACCGGATGCCGACACGAAAGGGCATACCGCTCCGACGGCAGTCACCGCGGCGCTGAACGAAAACGTTCTTGATGAGCTCTCTTTTTCAGACCAGCAGTCGTTTGTGGAAGCGCAGAAAGGTCTGATTGCCACGGATATCGATCTGCGTGTCCAGAGTGGCGACGGAAGTGTGATATGGGATCAGACGGCCTACGGGTTTGTGGAGGGTGAAGCCCCTTCCAGCGTTAACCCAAGCCTCTGGCGGCAGGCCAAACTGAACCGGATTCACGGATTGTTCAAGGTAACGGATCATGTGTACCAGCTACGGGGTTTCTGCCTTTCCAATATGACCATTATTGAAGGGGAAACCGGCTGGATTATTGTTGATCCGTTGACGACCCGGGAGACGTCATCTGCGGCGATTGCTTTTGCCCGGAAGCACTTGGATGAAAAACCCATTGTTGCCATTATTTTTACCCACACCCACATCGATCATTTTGGCGGGGTGTTCGGCTTGATGTCGGCCGAAGAGGCAGCGAAGCAAGGGGTCCGCATTATCGCTCCCAAGGGATTCATGGCGGAGGCGACCAGCGAAAACGTCATTGCCGGTGTCGGCATGGGGCGCAGGGCCGCATACCAGTTTGGGAAGTCATTGGCCCCTGGTGAGCGGGGGCATGTGGACGACGGGCTGGGTAAAACCGTCCCATTCGGAACCTATGGCATTCTGCCGCCCACGGAAATTGTGGGCACAACACCCCGGGACATGGTCATCGACGGCGTCAATTTCATTTTTCAATATGCGCCCGAGTCCGAGGCGCCCGCGGAGATCACTTTCTATCTGCCGGATATGAAAGCATGGTGCGGTGCGGAAATTGTATCCCGGAACATGCACAACCTGTATACCCTGCGTGGCGCAAAGGTCCGGGATGCATTAAAATGGAGCGGTTACATTGATGAGGCCATCCACCTGTTTGGCGATGCCGAAGTGTACTTCGGGTGCCATCACTGGCCCATATGGGGCAATGAAGACATTCTGGATTTTTTAAAAAAACAGCGGGACCTGTATAAGTACATCCATGACCAGACCGTCCGGCTGGCAAATGCCGGTTATACTCCCCGCGAAATCTCAGAAACGATCAAACTCCCGGCATCTCTTCGCAATTACTGGTCAAACCGGGGGTATTACGGCACGCTGAAGCATAATTCAAAGGCGGTATATCAGGCGTATTTTGGCTGGTATGACGGGAATCCCGCCAATCTGGACCCCCTGCCGCCGGAGAATTCGGCCACCCGGTATATCGCGTATATGGGGGGCGCGGATCGCGTGCTGGAAAAGGCCCAGGCTTCCTTTGATGATGGCGACTACCGCTGGGTCGCCGAAGTGCTCAACCACCTTGTTTTTGCCGAACCGGACAACAGTGAAGCCAAGGCGCTTCTCGCCCGGACCTACGATCAACTGGGCTATCAGGCCGAATCCGGTGTGTGGCGAAACGTTTACCTCACGGGCGCCTATGAGCTGCGCCACGGAGCGCCGGACAGGGGCGTTGATATCGCCAGTATGTATGAGGTGCTGAAGCAGACGCCGCTGTCCCGGTTGTTCGACAGCATGGCTGTCAGGCTGGACGGTCCGGCTGCGGAAGGCAAACGCTTTGTGGTGAACGTGATTTTTACGGACATCAACGAGAGCTATGTGTTAACTTTGGAAAATTCGGTGCTCCACCACAGGCAAACCGATCCGGCCCCGGATGCAAACGCCACGCTGAAGCTGACCCATGAACTTTTTCTGAAAATGGCCATTGGAAAGGCAGGAATTCGGGATACGGTTTTTTCCGACGACCTGGAAACCAGCGGAAGCCGGATTGACCTTGTCCGTTTTTTCCTGCTGTTTGACAAACCCGGGGGCATTTTTAACATTGTGACGCCTTGATGAACTCGCAAAAAGTCATTTTCAGGCGGCTTTGTAAAATGTTCAAGATCAAGGCGGGTGCAATTTTTGAAGAATCGATAGTACTTCGCCGTACGTGAGATTCTTCAAAAATTGTGCGCAACGCAGATATTGGACTTTTTACGAAGCCGTCACGCCTTGAGTATCTATATGTTTTGTGTTGAAGAAGGGGGTAGGTATGAAAAAGGGGATTGCCGGCTGTCTTTTGGTAATCGCACTGATCGGTTTTCATTTGCTCGCCGGTTGCGCCGGTTACGGATCCGCCCGATACCGGCAGCATGATCCGGGGCTGCTGAATCAGATGATAGCGGATTTTGACAACTACCATGTCTTCTACTCGGGCATGTCCGAGGCGTTTCCGTCCGGGCTTATCTTTGATCCAACGGGTGACGGCAACATCATTGTCCGGGAAGGATGGGTCAATGTGGAAAACAGGGCTCTTGCAGAGAAGCTGGTGCGCAACCTGGAGGGGTACCAGGACTATCCGGCACGGTTGTATTCGCTGATCGGTGAAGACGGACAAATGTACGGCTATCTCTACACGGCGTATCCACAGAACCATATTGTTGTCCGGCAGGTCGCAGAGGGCCGGATTCGTGTCCTGGAAATGCACGAGGCGCCTCATCTGAAATATGATCCAAACGGAGACTATTTAAGCGGGGCGCTCCGCCAGCGCCAGGCATTCCGCGTGCAGGGTCCAGGGGAAAAAGTCATAGGCGAGGATCCGGCGGATTTGATACCCGTGCGCCGCCAGAAAATGTAAATCCCGGCAAAGGGTTCCGGCGCTGCACGACAGATAGGCCATGCGGGTCGGCCGGTACTCTTCTGCCAGCCACTGGATCACTTCCGGTTCAATGCCGGTGCGGGGCGGATTAACAAACGCCAGGCGGTATAAACCATCGCTTGAAGCGTCGCCGGTCCACCGGGCAAGCTGGGGAATCCGGTCCCGGCATCTTCCCCGGAGCACGGTTGCCGAGGGTGCGTTGGCGGATGCACATTCAACCGCCTCACCGTCCAGTTCCACCCCCATTACCCGGCATCCCCGGTCCGTCCATTGCGTAAGCCCGTTGCCGCTGCCGCAGTAGAGGTCGGTCAGCAAGTCGTTTTCCCGGGGGGACAGAAATGCCAGGGCGCTTTGCATGGCCTTTTGAAAGAGCGCAGGGATCGGCTGCTGAAAGGACCGCGGGCCGTATAGGAAACCGTCGTCATTGCTTGAACGGGGATTTCCCCACAAAAGCTGCCAGTGGTTTTTGGCAAATACGTTTTTCCCCGCCCCGGGATTCAGGTGCAGCCAGAGCCCTTCCACACCGGTTTTTTCCAATTGACCGAGAAAATCCGATGTCAGCCAGGACAGGTCGGGCAGCGCCTGCTGTTTGACGACCAGCGTTGCCTGGGCGCCGGATTGCGCGTAAAAGACCAGCGGAAAAGCGGAAAAATGGGGCAGGGATTTCACAAACAGGCGGACGGCCGCCCGGACTTCCTGGCTGTGGACCGGGCAGTCGTGTAGGTCGATGACTTGCTTCCGGCGGATCAGGCCGAATTTCCAGCCCGGCGCCTCCCATGCCGCAGACAGGCAGACTTTTTTCCGGTACTGAAACCAATGGGCGCTATCCGGCGGGCAGATGGGCGCAATTCGGTCCACCCACAAAGAGAGCTTTGTTTGCAGGAATGCTTGTTTCTGGTTTAGGCTTTCCTGCAGGGTCATGCGCCGA
Organism: Desulfosalsimonadaceae bacterium; assembly: GCA_046498365.1. Classification (GTDB taxonomy): domain Bacteria; phylum Desulfobacterota; class Desulfobacteria; order Desulfobacterales; family Desulfosalsimonadaceae; genus B1SED10-16. The sequence continues at coordinate 5,859 of JAWOAV010000124.1, read as the reverse complement.
TGGGCGCAGCCCGGGCAATCATCGCGGCAGCCGGCCGCAGCCGTAAGTCTCGTTTCGCCTGTGTCTTTCATAAGCGGGAATATCAAACATCCGGTTGGTGTCATGCCGGGTTGTGTTGCTGGTATTATCCATTTCTATTTTAGCGGTAGCATGATACGGCAAACCATGGCATAATAACACACTTTTTGTTTCATCCATTTTTTTTCACCTCATCCATACGTTCCCAGGGGCTTGTTCAATGGCACCTGCGGATAAAGGAGGGCTCCAATGGCTCCACCCCGCTGTGAAAAATGCGCCTTCCGGGCGCGATATGACAACAACCCCCGCTCCCTGCTGGGCAGACTCTGGCGGTGGCATACCGGTTTCTGTCCCGGGTGGAAGCGATACTACGCTTCCCTGCCGGAAGCGGAAAAGGACCGGCTGGCGCAGAAATACCACCTGAAGCGGTGAAAGGCATGGTGGAAAAGCGCCAGGGGAAATAACAAAGGGTCCTTTTGAAAGATAAGCCTTGAGGGGCAGATAGCGGGCTTGTGGATGGAAGCGTCCACCATCGGCTTTTGTGGGGTGACATCCCCATACACTCATTATCTGGAAGGAGGGTGCATGATCGAGAGATTGGGGAGTTTTTTTGCTGAAAAAGTCAGTAGAATTCTACCGGATTCTTTTGTCTTCGCAATGGTGCTCACTTTTATCACGATTCTCCTGGCCATTACCCTGGCAGGCGCCGCCCCAGCGGAAATCATCGAGGCCTGGGTAAAAGGCGTTTTTGACCCGGATATTATTTTTTTTGCTTTCCTGATGATCATGGTGCTGAGTTTTGGTTTCAGCATTGGCGTGTCAAGGGCCTTCATTCTATTTTTTAACTGGCTGGTTCATTTCATAAAGAAACCGTGGCAGGTGTACTTTTTCCTAACGATACTTTCCATCCTCTTAATGTTGATCAACTGGGGCCTCGCACCGGTTTTGGCAATCCTGGCCGTGGAAATATGTAAGCGTGTCAAGGGGGTGGATTATCGTGTGGCCATCGCATCTTTTTATTCCGGTCTGCTGGTCTGGCATGGCGGCATGTCTTCGTCGGCCGCGCTTATGATGGCCACGGAAGAAACCGCTCAGAGATTTATTGACATGGGCTACATTTCCGAAATCATTCCAGTTTCAGATACCCTTTTGATCAATACGAATCTCGTCCTGATTGCTTCAGTGCTTGTTCTGCTGCCAATACTTGTGCTTTTTCTTAGGCCTGAAGTGGTGGATGAACGGTGGGATGCAGCGGTTCAGTATGAAAAAAAACATGGAAAACCGGCTGATGCAGTAATCGGAAACACCTCACCGTCTTCTGCCATGGAGGCGAAGACCCCTGCGGAACGCTTAAACAACTCGCCGGTTGTTAGTGTTTTTCTTTTCCTGCTTTGCATGACTGGATTTGCGGGCATTATTCAGGCCAGGGGGTTTAATCTGGCGGCGTTGGCGTTTCTCATGTTGGGGTTTGGCGTTTTGCTTCATTGGCGCCCCATCAACTTTGTGAATACGATAAAAGCTTCAATAACAGGGTCTGCTGATATCGTCATCCAGTTTCCCCTGTTTGGCGGTATCATGGGCATTTTCATGGCCACGGGGCTAGCGACGATCTTCGCCGAGGGGCTATTGACCTTCGCCACCGCAAATACGCTGCCATGGTTTTCGTACCTTATATCATCGATTGTCAATTTCTTTATTCCTTCCGGCGGCGCTGAATGGCTGGTGCTGGGTCCACCGGTGCTCGAGGCTGCCCATATCGTCGGCGCGGATCCAGGCAAGACGATTATCGGGTTCGCATATGGAGACGCCCTGACGAATTTGGTCAACCCCTTTTGGACGCTTACGTTTCTGCCGATCATGGGTCAGTTGATGAATATTCGCCCCAGGGATTTTATGGGGTACACGGCATTCGTTTGTTTGATATTTTTTGTGATACATTCGGCCATAATTCTTTTTGTGTAAGGCGAAACAACCGAATGCAGTTCACGCGGTTTACTGAACCCTATGTGGCGCTCCCCGGCCCAGATTGGCGCTTTGTAGGCGGTTTGCCAGCACCGTGGCGGGCAATCAGCTATGTCACCGAACGCTTATGGGGCGTGTTTGATCATATGTATGCCATTTATAAAAGCCGGGGAATTTTCACATAAGGGCGCATGCCGTGCTTGATTTGCCCGTAAGGCTTTTTTGATTTCAGGGAGACCGGAAATTCATATAAAAGACATTCTTTTTATTCGCCAGCACCCGAGACACCTTGGCAGAAATGCCTGTTTCAGGAAACCGCTGCACTCAGCCCTGCGCAGCAGGGGGGCGACCACGCATTATGCGGGGCATAATATTACGTTTCTGGTGCCCGGCTACGGAAAGCGCCAGCGCCTGCCGCATCCCGAGATCATCGGGAAACTCAATTCAGGGCAGATAACGGATATCGTGGATATCGGCGGCGGCGGCGCGTTAGACCCCGCATTGAAGCGGGGGGATCTCATATTGAGCGCTGGCGATATCCCCTTTGATACGCTGCAGCCGGTGTCGGTTAAAAGACGGCCGGAGATGCCGCGAATTGTTCAGGAAATCGCGCGCCGCAGACAACGGCGCTTTTTTGAAGGAAATATCTTAACCAGCCATGAAATTATTGCCGCAAGGAAAAAGCGGGCCGAGGTGCATGAGAAAACGACATGCGCGGTCGTGCAAATGGAGCATTGCTGGTTTTTGCGGGCCCTTGAAAATATCATGGGCGCGGCGTCGTTTCGCCGGTTGTACGTTACCCATATTGAAATCGTTTCTGATGTTGTGCCCAGACGCGATAGCGTCATGCAACATTTTCTGGAAATATGCCATGGGGTTGATTATTGTTTTTTACGGAACCAGCAAAGCATCGGTACCATTAAACGTGATTTTTTGGAACTCTGGCTGAAAAGGGAGAGCTCCGATGATTAATGGATGCGATTTCATGGCGAAAACGCCAGAGGCCAAAGTGCTTGGCGTTGGCGGAAGTCCCCGGAAAAACGGGAATTCGGATGTTCTTTTGAGCCGTATTTTAAAGGGGGTCGGCGGTGCGGGTCTTGCTGCCCATGCGGTTCAGCTGCGCCAATATCAGTACCAGGGGTGTATCGGGTGCGAAAAGTGCAGAGAGGATAAAATCTGCACCGGATTAAAGGACGGCATGACCCTTATGTATCCGGATGTATTTGAATCAAAGGGGCTGGTTTTGGCGTCGCCCACGCATAACTACAATATCACGGCATGGATGAAGGCCTTTATCGACCGGTTGTACTGTTTTTATGAGTTTGACGACCATCGCCCGAGGGGGCATTCGAGCCGGCTGGCCGGACAAGGACGAAAAGCGGTGCTGGCAGCGGTGTGCGAGCAGGTGGACAAGGCGGATATGGGGTTTACCATCCCGGCCATGCGGGCGCCGCTTGAAGCCATGGGGTATGAGATTATAGGCGAACTGCCGGTGTACGGGATCTTTGACAGGGGAAAAGTGGCGCAGGAAGAGGGTGTTTTGGCGGAGGCGGAAAGGCTTGGCGCGGCGCTGGCCAAATCGTTGGCCGGGTGATCCGGATAACGCCAGGGCCCCGGGGGATTGACGCGTTCATTATCGGCGTTTGATGGTTGAAATGTAAATGATTTTGGCGGTTGATGTCGCATATCGTGGTGGAAACGCGGCTGTTGGGGGCATTTTGTTTCAGCAGTGGGATGACGATGCGCCCGTGCGCGAGATCACAGCGCATGTGCCCTCTGTAAAGGCCTATGTTCCGGGCCGGTTTTATCAGCGGGAGCTGCCATGCATTTTCAGACTGCTGGAAGATGTTTCGGAGCCGGTGGAAACCATTATTATAGACGCTTATGCATATCTTGGGAAAAAACAGCGCGCCGGTCTTGGAACGTACTTGTACTGCGCGCTTTTTGGGCAAATTTCGGTCATCGGGGTGGCAAAAACCAAGTTTGGCGATGTGCCCGCACGCACAGAAGTCTACCGTGGCGCCAGTAAACGGCCGTTGTACGTGACATCAGTGGGGATGGACGAGAGGATCGCCAGGAAACGGATTGCCGATATGGCCGGGACGCATCGAATACCGATACTGTTAAAGCGAGTCGATACGCTTTGCCGGGGACTGGAACACGGCAAAAAGACGTGAAATATTGGAAAAGAAAATGACCATTATCGATTTAAGCCATCGCATCGAGGTCGGCATGCCGGTTTATCCGGGCACGGCGCCGCCTGAATTGACGCGGCCGTTCGACCTGGACAAGGACGGGTTTGCGGAAACGAGGATATCGGTGTTGTCTCACACCGGAACCCATATGGATGCGCCGGCCCATATCATCGCCGGCGGCATAACCCTGGACCGGATGCCGGTGTCGGCTTTTTACGGGCGGGCGATCTGCATTGAGGTGGTATCAGGCCGGCAGGAAATTACCAAAGATGATCTGATGGCCTTTGAAAACGAAATTCAAGGTGCGGATTTCGTTTTCTTCAACACTGGGTGGTCCCGTTTGTGGGGGAAGGCCGGCTATTTTGAGGGGTATCCGGCGTTAACGACGGAAGCGGCGGTCTACTTGAACGACTTCACGCTCAAAGGCGTCGGTTTTGACACGATTTCCGCGGACGCACCGCAGGCGCATGACTTCATCATCCACAAAATGATCCTTGGGAAAAACCGGATTATCATAGAAAATTTGACCCATCTGGACCAACTGCCGCCGGTTTTGTTTTCCACCGCGTGCTTTCCGCTGCATTTCTCCGACAGCGATGGTTCGCCCGTCAGGGCGGTGGCATTTATCGAGTGACGCAGAAATATTTTTCTCCGCTTGCCGGCCGTCTGCGGCATATCGATGATGCCGCAGACGGTTTCGGCGAAAAACGCTACCGTTCAGAATATCAATACAGTTCAAAAGTTTTGGATATGAGCACTCTGCGGTTCTGATCCAGGACCTCCACTGTATACTCCCCTAATGGCGGGTCGTCCCAGATGTCTCCGCAGACGCCGTAGTCAATCTCCAGGATCCGGCCGCCGTCCCGAAATTCATCAGCTTCCGGGTAAAATGGATCGTCACGGTCCCAGGAAATGACGTCAGCTCCGTACGGATCGATAAAAATTATGTATACGGCGGACGGATGCTCGATGTGGGCATCATAGACGAGGAACTGGGCATTGATGCACTTCTCCGGGTTGGCTTTGAAGCGGGTGGCGAAGTTTTCACCCGTATTTTCCCAGCTCCAGGCCTCGTCTTCATAAAACATGAGGTCGTATTTGAGCTGGTTTACCACCTCGCTGCCGTCCTTGAACACGGCCACTACCACGTATGCGCCGTCGGCGGTTCCTTCACCGGTGAACGATCCGTCGTCCTCGATGTCGAACGACAGCGTCCGGATGACATCCCCCTCCTGGTTTTCGGCGCGCGCCTCGATCCGGTCGATGATATGGCCCACCTTCTGCTTTGTTTCTTCGTAGAGGGGATGGACGACCCTGCCGGAGATCAGGACCGTATCGTCTTGGTCCGTATCCCGATCAGTTTCAATATATGGACATTCGCGGCTTTCGTGATCGAGCCGGAAATATCCGAGGGTTGTCCGTGCCACCTGCGCCCCCTTGTACTTGGTGCCGATGCTTCGCTGGGGCGGTTCCGACCCGTAGAACTCTTCGTGATCCATGTCTTTGGCCGTCTTATCGTCAGCTGTGGTATAAACGTCTTCCCCCAGCTGGCTGAATACGGGGACGGCGCCGTCGCTTGACTGGTTGTCGGATTTCATCATGAGCCGGTTCAGGGCCGCACCCTTTTCAATGCCTGTCCCTTCAACCAGGCGGAGCAATTGCTGGTCCCGGTACTGCCACCACC
>JAWOAV010000217.1:0-2643 GCA_046498365.1 Desulfosalsimonadaceae bacterium | reverse complement strand
CTAGACCCATTCTCCGTCCTTCTTCACCGCTCTGGTGTAGATAGAACAATACCCCTCATGAACTCCAGTCCATGCATAATTAGGAAGCATAACAACTCGATCTGTCACTCCAGCAAGGACCCGGGTATGCCAATGGTGTCTTCCAGCCCGAAGGAAAGCGACGCCCCGTCAAACTGCCAGTTAATAAGGGTAGACATGGGCGAGCCGCCCACTTCGCTGAAGTTCCGGTATTCCAGCGGGGGCCCCTGGGTGGACGGCCGGCGGCCGGCGGAAAAGCTGACGGGAACAGTTGAGATATCGTTGCGGTAAACAAAATAGGCCCTCTCCAAATGAACCGTATCGCCGCGGGGAAGACTGGCAGTGGTGCCGTCTAACGTGATATCGTTCATACTGCCCCGATTGAATTTAACCCCGGTGCTGTCGCCGAAAACCTTGTAGGCCGCCAGGCGCCCTTCGAAATCGAGGTGCGGGTTGAACCGGGCGAACATGTTGAGGCGGAGCTTGTTCGTATAAATCACATCGTTGTCGGCATCGTACTTGTTCGGTGCAGGTATGTTGCCGCTCGCGGCCATGTTGGCGATCCCGCCCTGGATCTGGGCAAGGGTGGCACCGTTAAACCCGCTTTGAGCGGGATTGGAGGGGTTAAAGGGCGTGAAGAATGCGCCGAGGATTTCCGGCGGCGCCATGCGGATGTCCTTGTAGTGGATTGATTCGGCCCGGGTCCGGAACTCCACGTCAAAGGAAAGGGAATCAGTCGCCGTATGCATTTCGGTTTCATCCACCCGGTCCAGCAGACTGTCAATATCCTCGGTGTTCCAGTCATTGTCCTTTTCCAGGTCCTTGACCCGTTGTTTTAATTCCTGGATGTCGTCGGCTGCTGCATCCGGGTTTTCCTGGGCCCAAACCGGTGCGGCAAAAAAAGCCAGACCGGCCAATACGCAGATGGTCCATTTCAACATGCCATACGTCCGAATGGTTTTCATTTCCCCTCAAGCTCCCTGTTAATGTGTTAACAAAAAAAGAACGGTTTGCGTGGTGACATAAAATAAAGCAAAGCCTGTGCCAAACCCTTGGTTTATTTTTAAGTGCTCGATTTATTTTTATTAAACACAAAAACCTTGCAATCCCGGGAGACTTGGTTTAGAGAAAAGGGTAACACATTGTTAACTTAAGAGGCAGCACCTTTGTTAACAGTTTACATCAGGGTTTACAAATACGTAACGAAAGGATGGCACACCCAATGGATCTCGGGCCTTACTGGAAAACCATATTTGACACACTCCGCGACGGACTGATTGTCGTGGATACGCAGGGAAAAATTATTGCCGCAAATCCGGGGGCCGAAGAAATTACCGGTTACTGCGCGGATGAACTTGAAGGGCGCAGCTGCCGCATATTGAATTGTACCGGCTGCAAATTTTTGGGGGAAGGGCCCGGTGAAAAGTGGTGCAAGATGTTTGCCGTTGGCCGGACCAAAGACAAAAAATGCCTGATCACCAAAAAGGACCGGAGAACCGTACACATCCTCAAAAGCGCCTCCGTTTTACGGGATGCAGCCGGCGAGATCATTGGCGCGGTGGAAACCTTGACGGATATCTCCCAGATCATCCGCCAGGAGCGGGAAATCCAATCGCTGCGCCAGACCTTTCATCTCGACGATGGATATCATGGCATTCTGGGAAAAACCGCCCGGATGCAGGGACTTTTCGAAATGATCGAAAACGTGGCGCAATCCGATGCCCCTGTCATGATTACCGGGGAGAGCGGCACGGGCAAGGAAATGGTTGCCCGGGCCGTGCATGATGCCGGGGGGAGAAAGGACAAACCGTTTATCAAGGTAAACTGTGCCGCGTTAAATGAAAGCCTGCTGGAAAGCGAATTGTTCGGTCATGTCAAGGGGGCCTTTACCGGTGCGGACCGCAACCGGATCGGCCGGTTCGAAGCCGCCCATGAAGGGACCGTCTTTCTGGATGAAATCGGCGACATACCCCACGCGACGCAGATAAAGCTGTTGCGCGTCCTCGAAGACAAAGAGATCGAAAAAGTCGGTGATCATTATACGATCCCGGTTAATGTGCGCATTATTACCGCCACCAACCGGAAACTTGAGGAGATGGTTCAGCAGGGTCGCTTCCGGGAGGATCTGTTTTTCCGCATCAATGTGTTTCCGATCCAGTGTCCGCCCCTGGCCGAGCGCATAGAGGACGTCCCCATGCTGGTGCAGCATTTTATTCGACTGAACGGGGGCAATTCGGAAAAAAGGATCCTGGGGATTACGCCGGAAGCACTCGACAAGTTGACCGCCTACCCGTGGCCCGGGAATATCCGGGAATTGCGCAATACCATCGAATACGCTTTCGTTCTGTGCGCCGGCGGCAGTATCGATGTCGGGCATCTGCCAGGAAAAATATCGAGAAAGATCGTCCCCCCTTCGGATGCATCGCCTGCGACGGTTTTTCATGGGGATGATTCCGACGATGATGCACAGCGGAAACAGTTCATCCGGAGCCTGGAACAATGCGGCTGGAATCAGTCAAAAACAGCCCGAATGCTGGGCATCAGCCGGGTAACGGTCTGGAAGCGGATGAAAAAATATGACATTCAGCGACCCGGCTGATCCAGCGCAGAAAAGGGAAAAAACGG
>JAWOAV010000081.1:0-21308 GCA_046498365.1 Desulfosalsimonadaceae bacterium | reverse complement strand
ACATATTACAATTATTGCAGCGGCATTGATCTTTGTCATGTTTGCGGCACCGGCAGTTTTCGCTCATCACCTGTGGATTGAGCCGTCCAATAGCGCGTATGCGGTGGTCCGGGGTATCCTCCCGGACAGGATCGACAACTACGATCCGGACTGCATCCGGGAAATAAATGCCTTCGGAACGGACGGCGCGGTCGTTGCCATTGAAAGAACCAACGAAAAAGACCGGGTGGTTTTCAAAGCCGATGACCGTGCGGCCATGGCGACCGCCTGGAGCGAGTGGGGATACCGGGTGAATACGACCCGGGGCAAGCGGCTCATGGGCCGGATTGCGGCGGAAAATGAGGGGCTGCGGGTGATCTCCGCTTTTTTCTCCACCCATTACGCCAAATCGCTTTTCGGGCCGTCTGCGGCGGTCTCCGAACCGACTGGGCTCCGCTTTGAGATCATCCCCCGCAAAGATCCAGCCGGTGCAAAACCCGGCGATGAAATCGAATTTCTGGTACTGTTTGACGGAAAACCCCTTGCCAAAACGTCCCTTTACGCGAAAAACGGGGACAAGGCATCAACCAATGCAAACGGAATTGCCGTGATGACCGTGCCGGACCAACCCACCGCCCTGTTGTACGCCAGGCACCGTATCGACGTCAACGGGGATGAGAAAAAGGACTATGACATTTTCACCACATTTCTGACCTTCGAGGTGAACCGATGAACCGTATAAAAGGGACCCTGTTTTTGCTGATCGTTTTCCTTTTCCTCTATTCTTTTTTGCCGCAAACAGCAGCAGGCCACGGGACGGACTACCGGATACTCGATTCCAAAGCAGCCATTGCCATGGAATTCTTCTACTCGGACAACCAACCCATGCGCTATGCGGAAGTGCTTGTCTTTTCGCCTGAAACCGAGGACTTCGAATACCAGAACGGACGGACGGACATGAACGGCCGGTTTGTCTTCTACCCGGATGCTCCGGGCAAATGGGGCATCCACGCCGACGACGGCACAGGCCATCTGGAAAGGGTCTCCGTCGAGATTGCCGGCGGGGAAGATGGTGATGCAGGATGGGGAGGGGTTGCGGACCGTTCCGAAGCCCACGGGCATGATCACGAACATAACAACGTGCCGCGCCTGTGGGGGGTGCTTCTGGGCATCAGCCTTATTGGAAACCTCTTTTTGGGATTTTACATGCTCAAGGCGAAAAAAAGATAGGGGACAGGAAGCGGACTGGAGATATCGCCGCTGCGACATCTCCAGACCGCTACGCTTTATGCTCAACCCGCCAGGGTAAACCGCCATGCGCAGAACCATTCCTCCGGATGCGCATCCGGCGGACAACCGATGCATTCGGTGTGGATCCGCTTGTCCACGCCCCGCGCGAAAGTTGTATACTCCACCATGCCCGCGGATTTGCACGGATAGTCCGGAAGACCCTTTCGCTTTCGCGAGGACTGCACCCGACACTCGTTCATCTCAAAGCGGATCGTGTTTTCGGATTCCTCCACAATGGACTGGACATTGATCCGCGAGTACATCCGGAACATCAGCGCCTTTTTCAGCCCCTCCAGCCCCGGGTTTTCCGGGAGCTCCAGAAACTTTTTGATGCTCCATGCCTCGAACGGCGCAAACCGGGTCCAGCAGGTATCATTGCAGCGCTTGGCGTCATCCATGCCGGTTGAAAACTCCACCGCCTGGAACCATACGCCGTCATTGGCCAACCAGTTGACGCCCAACGTTTCGATCAGGCCCATAAGTTTTTCCCGGGGCATATCCAGCAGGGGTTTTGGTACGTCCTCGACCATTTCAAACCCCAATGTTTTGCCAAGACGGTTCATCTGTATGCCGTAGCTTTTCCGGTAGGCGGAATCCAGTATAGACAGCGCCCGGTCAAATCCCATCTGGTGTTCAACCTCCTTGAACCAGAACGCGTGGTGCATTACGATCCGGTGGCACATATCCACAATAAATCGGGCCAGATCCTTGTTTTCCAAATCATCGAGCTTCTTTACCGCTTCGTCCATCAGGCACCCCCATTCTTTTTTCGATTTGCATGCCAATATTCTCCAGCGGCCGCAAGGGCCTGCGAATCAACGTAGCACCTTGGCAGGGATCGTGCAATTATTTTGCATGATATGTTTTTTACGAATATAGTTTATCAAACAGGCATAAACCCCGCTGCAGGTTCAATACGGGGTTGGCGATACAAAACCACGCAGATCAAAGCAAGCCGGAATTTTGTTGTTTTTGATATGAGCCCTGACATTCTACTGGTTTTTTCAATTCTTATCGTATCCGCGGCGTTTTTGATAACGGGGTGGATTCCCATGGAGGTTACCGGGCTCCTGGTCTTAGGCGCCGTCGCGCTTACCGGTCTGCTCCCCCCGGTGGAAGCACTTTCCGGTTTCAGCAACCCTGCGGTAGTCACCATATGGGCGGTGTTCATCCTTTCCGGGGGCCTGGCGCACACCGGCGTCGCAAGCGTTATCGGAAGAATTGTTCACAGAATTGCGGGGTCCCATGAAATGACCATGATCGTGGTAATCATGGCTACCGCCGGCCCCCTGTCGGCGATCGTAAACAACATTGCCGTGGTGGCGCTCATGCTGCCGGTTGTCATGGATATCGCCCGGAATACGGGCATAGCCCCATCCAGGCTGTTAATCCCCCTTGCCTACGGATCCCTTTTGGGGAGCACGACCACCCTGATCGGAAAGCCCTCCAATCTTCTGGTCACGGAAGCGCTCAGGGAAAGCGGACTTGAACCATTTTCCTTTTTTGACTTCACGCCGGTCGGCCTGATCATGATGCTGATCGGCATTCTTTTCATGGCGCTTGCCGGACGGCACCTGCTACCCGAACGAAATATCGCCGCCCAGCATCCAAAATCGAACAAAAGCGCAGACTGGCAAAGCACCTACGGCATTGAAAAACGGCTCTTTCATGTACGCGTACCATCCGGATCCTCACTTTCCGGGAAAACCCTTGCCGCGATCCGCCTGGGCGCCATGTTGGGATGGAACGTCATATGCATCACACGGCATGGCAAGAGCATTATGCCGCCCGGCCCGGAAGAAGCGCTGCAGTCCGGGGATTTGTTAACCGTCGAAGGCCGCGCGGAAAACATGGAGGGCCTGAAGCGCCTGCTGAAAATGAATTTCGAAAAAACAGGATACGGCCTGCAGGATTCTTACCTGGCCGATATCCGCTTTTGCGAGGCAATCGTGGCAGAGGGCTCCCCCCTTGCGGGAAGCACCCTGGAAGCAATGCAGTTTGACACCGCCAGCAATGCGAAGGTGCTGGCGATACGAATAAACAGCCGGGTGCATCGAACCAATCTCCGCAACATGGTCCTATCCGGGGGCGAGTTCCTTCTTCTGGCCGGCAAAAAAGAACAGCTTGAAAAAATGGAAGCCAGCCGGGAGATAACCGGTTTCAGATATCTCGATCCGGCCGAAGCGGCATATACCTATGGAATTCATGATGAACTGATGCTTATCGAAGTGCCCGAGCATTCCGACCTGACCGGCAAAACCATCGCGGAAAATCTCGTGGGCGAAACGTTTTTGGAAAGCCGTGTCCTGGGAATCATACGGGAGGGAAAAACCATTCTGTTGCCCGGACCATCGGACGTCCTGCTAGGGGGGGATAAGATCATAACCGCGATGGCCTCGGGTTTTCTCCGGCTGCTTACGGGGATAGAAAACCTTCAGGTTTACGAAAAAACAGGGCCTTCCGACATGATGTCGCTTCTTTCCAGCGACATCGGTTTTGTTGAAGCGATTCTCGCCCCGGGGGCAACCATTGAGGGGAAAACGCTCCGACAGCTCAACTTCCGGGAGAAATACGGCCTGATTGCGCTGGCCCTGTGGCGGCGGGGGAGCGCCTACCGCTCCAATCTCAAGGACATGAAACTTGCCTTCGGCGATGCGATACTGCTTTTCGGCCCGGTCAAAAAACTGCAACTGCTCGGAAGCGAGCCGAATTTTATTGTTTTAAGTCGCCTTGCCCAGGAAAAGCCCCGAACCGAAAAAATGCCGATTTCCATATTGATCATGGCGGCAATCCTGTTTTGTGTTGTAACCGGGTGGGTGCCCATTTATATTGCAGCGGTAACCGGCGCGGCCATGATGATTGCCACCGGGTGCCTGAGTATGGAGGAAGCTTACCGGCATATCGAATGGAAGGCCGTTTTTCTCATAGCGGGTCTGCTCCCCCTGGGAGCCGCCATGGAACAGACCGGCGCGGCCATGATGGCCGCGCAAGGGGTCGCATCACTGGCTGGATCGTTGGGGCCGGGGGCAATGCTGCTGGGCCTCATCCTCCTTACCATGACTGCGACCTGCGTCATTCCCATTCCTGCGGTGGTGGTGCTCATGACACCTGTTGCACTGAATACCGCAGCGGCCATGGGGATATCCCCCTACAGCCTGATGATGGCGACATCAATGGCCGCCTCCGCCAGTTTCATCACCCCCCTGTCCCACCCCACAAAACTCATGGTCATGGGCCCCGGCGGGTATGGATTCAAGGATTACATGAAAACGGGGCTCCCCCTGACCCTCCTGATTCTTGCCGTTCTCATGCTGGCAATACCATTTTTCTGGCCTTTGGCCCCCTGATTCAATTTTCGACACGCCCGCTGCGACGCCTTACTCCCGGGCCAGCATGAACATCATCAGGGCCTCTGCTACGCAGGCCGGTTTTTCCTGCCCCTCGATCTCAATGGTATGGGTCGTGGTGACCAGTACGCGCCCCTCCCCTTTTTTGACGACATCGCTGATCACCATGACATCCCGTATCCGGGCCCCGACCAGCACCGGGTTCAACAGGCGAACCCGGTTCAGCCCGTAATTAATGGTCATGGCGACCCCCTCGGGAACGACTCCGACCTCGCTTGTGAAGTAGGGGATCAGGGACAATGTTAAAAACCCGTGCGCGATGGTTCCGCCAAAAGGGCCGTTTGCCGCCTTTTTCTCATCTACGTGGATCCACTGGTGGTCTTCGGTGCAGTCGGCAAACCGGTTGACGCGTTCCTGATCGATCAGGAACCAGGCGCTTTTGCCCGCTTCGCTTCCAACGAGCTTTTCAATGTCACGCAATGGCAGTATACGGGCCATTTCTACTGGTCCTTTCTGGATGGATAAAAAAGGCAGAAGATGCCTCTTGCTCATCGTCCAATGGGCATCATTCCTGCGGCGTGTCTTTCATCAAAGCAGTGGTTTCGAAACGGATCATCTGATCTCGCATATGGGCGGATATCTCGAGGTATCGCCAGTTCAAATCCGCCCGAAAGTCCTTGTTCAGCCGGTTAACCTTCGCGTGCATCTGCCGCAGAAGCCGGATGCGCTTTTTCCAGAGCCGGTTCACATATTTAAGCCGCTTTTCGGAATTGATCTTCAAGGCGTCGGTGTATTGGATAACAAGTTCTGAAAAATACCGGTTTTTCTCCTCGAGCAAGGATTCTATTTTGTCTTTCTCCAACGCCAGGCGGGTGATCTTATGAAAGTGATGGCCGCACACGGAAAGGGTCACTGCCTCAGCGAACAAATCCCGGTTTTTGAAGAGGTTGCGGATGATAAATTTGACATACTGGAACCCATAGGGCGTGAACGGCTGACGGGAAAGGGACTTGAAAAAAACCTTCACTTCCGCAAAATGGATCTTTCTCTGGTAAAAATTCCGGTATTCGATGTTGTCCAGAAGACTGGAGCACCGGGCGAAATAATTTTTCAACCGGCGGTCATAGAGGTATCCCAGCAGCTTTTTATACCCCTGCCGGATGACCTGCGGGTCCATTGTGGTGACAAAATTGGTGTTCAAAGCATGGGTGTTGTTCCCCGCGGGAGAAGAAAGCAGGCGGCCTTCCCGTTCGAGTCGCTGAAAAAGGCGGGTCCCCGGAAGCGCGGTCAGCAGGCCGATCATGGCCTTGGGGATGCCGTTTTTCTGTATAAAATCGATCTGGCGGTCGAATATGTCCGGCGGGTCGCTGTCAAAACCGATGATGAAGCCGGCAAGGACCTCGATGCCATGTCGCTGTATCTTTCTCACCGATTTCTCCATATCGGTTTTCAGGTTCTGGGTTTTTCCCGTCTCCGCAAGCCCTTCCCTGCTGGGCGTTTCAATGCCGATAAAAACCTCGTTGAACCCGGCTTCCCGCATACCCGAAAGGAGCGTTTCATCATCGGCCAGGTTAATGCTCGCCTCGGTGAAAAAATGAAACGGATACCCATGCTTTTCCTGCCAGGTCTTGAGGGCGGGAAGCAGTTCATGCTTCACCCGACGCCTGTTACCGATGAAATTATCGTCGACCATAAACACAGCCCCTTCCCACCCGAGCCGGTACAACGCATCGATTTCCGCCACCAGGGTCTCTGCCGTTTTCAGGCGGGGTGTATTTCCATACACGGTCCAGATGTCGCAAAATTCACAGTGAAAGGGGCATCCCCGTGAATACTGGACGGCCATTGAGCCGTAGGCGTCCATCTCCAGCAGGTCGAACCGGGGAACGGGTAAGCGGGAAATATCGGGGTGCGCAGGCATGGCATATACGCTTTCTGCCGTACCGTTTTCCATCTCCCGCAGAAAATCGGAAAACGTGTGGTCCACCTCCCCCAGCAGGAGGTGATCGACCCCGCGGATTTCCTCATGGCTGTTGGTCACGTAAGGGCCGCCTGCGACGACGGTCCTCCCAAAGGAGCGGCACCGTTGAACGACCGCTTCCATGGATTCTTTCTGGACGATCATGGCGGAGATGAACACCGCGTCCGCCCAGAGGATATCGTCATCTTCAAGGCAGCGGACATTGAGGTCCACCAGTTTCAGATCATATTCTTCGGGAAAAAGCGCGGCAATGGAGATGAGCCCCAACGGCGGCATGGCGCTTTTCTTGTTGATGAATTTCAAAGCGTATTGGTAGCTCCAGTAGGTGTTTCCCGGCACTTCCGGGTATACCAGCAGAACATTTTTACATTGTTGCATGACACACCAGACTTTCCCTGAACCGGCCGTTTGCCGCCAGGACATTTGGCAATATATAAAATCCATACCTTATCTTAGAGTGTAAGCATACAACATGAATTGTCGAATTTTAAACGCGTCCGTCCTGAACAAGACGGGCGAAATGTGTGAAGGACCGGTCATAGGTAGCTTCCACATTGGCGGGAAATACGCATGCCGGCAGCTGTCGGCTCTTGAGGTGGTACGCAAGGCAATCACAGCAGCGCCCCTTTCTGTCGCACGGTTCATAGGTGCAATTGCATTTTTCCAGGTTCTTTTCCTTGGTGCATTCCATTGGAAACCTCCGTGTTCTCTTTCGTTACTTTAGCCATTGAATCATCGGCAAAAAACAACATAGCCCATGCTTAGGGATCAACACCCGGTCTTTTCTCCCGATACGATTCCCGGCCACTCTCCGAAACAGGGATATTCAAGGGCCTTCTGTCATCCTGGGCCAGGTACGTGGTCGTCGTCGGGAAGAGGAAACCCCTGATTTTTAGAGCCATTTTCTATACTTGAACCAGGCGGTCATGCCCAGTGCCGCAACGATGAAAACCGCCCATACCGCCGGGTATGCCAACCGCCACTGGAGCTCCGGCATGTACTCGAAATTCATGCCATATACGCCGGCAAGAAACGTCAGGGGGATAAATATCGTGGCGATGACGGTGAGCACTTTCATTACTTCGCTCATCCGGTTGTTGACGCTGGAAAGGTATATATCCAGAACACTTGCCAACATGTCTCTAAACATTTCGACGGTTTCTACTACCTGGATCGTATGGTCGTAAACGTCTCTCAGGTACAGCTGCGTCTCTTTGGTAATCAGGTCGGATTCACTCCGCAATAGGGCGGCTGCGATCTCCCGGACAGGCCATATCGATTTCCGGATATAGATCACCTGCCGTTTCATGCCGTGAACCGCCTCCAGGATGGACGGTTCCGGGTCGGAAAGCACCGCATCCTGGAACTCCTCGATTCTTCCCCCGAGGTCCTCGAGCACCCGGAAGTAATGATCCACGATGATATCCATAAGGGCGTACGCCAGGTAATCCGCGCCGGACTTGCGGATGCGCCCTTTGCCCTTGCGGATGCGTTCCCGTACCGGCCCGAAAACATCCCCCTCGTGCTCCTGAAGGGATATGACCAGCCCCTTGCGCATAATCAGACAGACATGCTCATGATCGATCACCTGAACATCCGGCTGGTAATCGATCATCTTGAGCACAATGAAGAGGTAATCGTCATAATCGTCTATTTTGGGCCGCCCCTCCGTATTTAACACGTCTTCAAGCAAAAGAGGGTGAAGGGCAAACATTCTCCCGAGCTGCCCGATAATTTCCAGGTTGTGCACACCGGAAATATCAATCCAGCTCACCGAGTCGCGGTTGATATAGGCTTGGCAATCCTCAAGCGATATACCGGATTTTTCCACAAGCGTATCCGCATTGTAGTCGATAAGCGTTATGACCACCGGTTCCGAAGCGCTTTTTTCCCCGGTATACACCAGCGAGCCAGGGGACATCCCATATTTTTTTGAAATTTTTTCCGGTTGCGCCATTGGTTTTCTTCTCCTTTGTTTCCGGCATGCTTTGCATCGGCCGCATGAATCACGCCAAAAGCTATCGCAAAAACAATGTACACGCAATGACTGCGAACAGGACCCCGGCCACGTCCGCTGTCAGCGCTGCGGCAAGGGTATGCCGGACCCTGCGGACTGAAACCGCCCCGAAATAGACGGCCAGCACGTAAAATGTGGTTTCTGTGGATCCCTGCAGGGTGCTGACCAGGTACCCGGTATAACTGTCCGGACCGATCAGCGGATCGTTGATTATCGAAGCCAGTATGCCGTATGCGCCCGACCCCGAAAGCGGACGCAGAAGGGCCATGGGCAACGCTTCCGCAGGCAGGCCGATCATGGTGGTCCATCGACCTAAAGCGCCCACCATGGCCTCCAGGGCGCCGCTTGCCCGAAACATCCCTACCGCCACCAGAATCGCCACCAGGTAGGGGATGATGCGTATGGCCACCTGGAACCCTTCTTTTGCCCCTTCCACAAAAACCTCGTATATCCGGATTTTTTTGACCAGGCCGAAAGCAAGAAACCCCACCACCAGGGACGGGATGATCCAGGGGGCGACAATGTCCCCGTAGATGATCATCAGGGGGATCATCAACACCAGCACAAAAATGGCCGTCATGCTGACCCATGGCGGATACCCGGTGCCGTCATCGTCGTAGAGATCCCGATTTTCCTCATCTCTGCCGCCGTTTCCCATTTGCCCGGCAAAACCGTCGACATCCCGGCCGTCGCTCCCTGCAGCTGGTTTTCCAGGTGCAGGGGGCGCAGCGGAAAAACGCTGGTACACCTTGGCCGCCGCAATACCGATAACCGTGGAGCCCATGGTGGCAAAAAGCGTGGTCGGCAGTATGCCGGCCGGATCGGCGGACCCGGCCGCGGCCCGGAGCGCAATTACCCCGGTCGGCAGCAGGGTGATACTCGACGTGTTGATGGCAAGAAACAGGGCCATGGCGTTCGTGGCGGTCCCTTTTTCGGAATTGAGCCGGTCGAGCTCCTGCATGGCCCGTATGCCGAAAGGGGTCGCTGCGTTGCCCAAGCCAAGGGCATTTGCGGACATGTTAAGGATCATGGCGCCCATTGCCGGATGATCCGGGGGCACATCAGGAAAGAGTCTTACCATCAAGGGGCGGATCAACCGCGACAGCACCCGGAGCAGACCGCCGGCTTCCGCGATTTTCATCAATCCCAGGAACAGCGTCATCACACCGATAAGTCCGATAGCCAGCTCGACGGCGCCGCCGGCCGAATCCACGATCGCCTGGGACAACTGATCGACGGGTGTCGTCCCATCGGTAGCGAAATCGCCCGTCAACTGATGAACAGCGGAAAAAAGGAAGGCAACTGCGACAATGACAAAAAAGATGACATTCATGGCGTATGGATCATCTATTCAAAAGGGTTTGGGGGTTGCCGAAAAGGCAAATCGGCATATGTAATCGCAATCTCGCCGTTTATCTCCGCCCGGACATCTGCAAGGGGGCGCAAAAAAAGCGCCGTTTCCTGCTGGGTGACTACCGGAAATCCGTGATTGCGGTTGATGTACCGGATCGGTTTGCCGGACCGGGCCCGTTCTTCGACAAACAAGCAGTGGCGGTCGATCCGCGATTGCATCCAGCGGTTTGAAAAACTTTTAATGTCTTCTTTTCTGCCCGCTTCCGCCGGGAGGACCGGTTCGAACGCCGCTTCGACCTCGAAGGTTACGCTGCTGCGTCCGCTTGCCATGGCGGCAAACATCGTGGTCCCGATGCCTGAAAAGGGGTCGAGCACCCTGTCTCCGGCCACGGAATACATGTTGATGAGTCGGTATGGCACATCAAAGGGGAATGCCGCGCTGCGCTTTCGCACGGTGCTGTCCGCAAGCCGCTGTCGTGCGCCTTTCAGGTCGTACCAGATATCGGAATACCAGTGATTGCGCTCTTCCCAGAAGATGGCGCTTTCCCGCCGCACCCTTCGCTGGTCAGCCGTTTCGAACATGCGCTTGCCCCCTTTCCTGAAAATCAGGATATATTCATGCTCCAGGGTAACGTAGGCGCCTGCCGGAAGCATGCCGGAGCCCATGAACTTGTTGGGGGCGTTGGTCTGCTTCCGCCACAGGATACAGGGAAGCGGCGTCATCCCCCTTTTGACCATGGCGTTGAGAATACGGGCATGATTGGTGAACAACCCGAAGTCATCCCCCATTTTCCGGACGGCATCCCCGATATTGATGCAGACGAAACCGCCCGGCTTCAATACGCGCCCTATTTCGTCCCAGACGCCGTCCAGCACCCCGTGCATGAGGGAAAAGGCCTTCCACCCGTCGCACCGGCCAAGGGCGCCGGCGATCCGCGCGTCCTGGCGGGCAAAGCATTCATCCCACATTTCAATCATGGGATACGGCGGCGAGGTCACGACCAGGTCGACGCTGCGATCTTCGAGTTGCCCCATATCGACAGCGCTGTTCATGTATTTGCGGTGAACGGTCTTCACGCAGGCTTGCTCCGGCCGGGCAGAACCCCCCGGCAGATAAAATGAATATTCAGCCGCCATGCCTTCCCGGTCTGCAGCCCCTTATGGTTTCAGGCCGATTGCATTTTTGACGATGGACACGATTTCTTCCGGATCGTCCGTCATGTGTATAATTTCCAGATCCCGGGGGGAAATCATCTTGTTTTCAAGCAACTGCTCCCGGATCCAATCCAGCAGTCCCGACCAGTAGCTACTGCCGAAGAGAATGACGGGAAGCGGTTTTATCCGGTTCGTCTGTATGAGCGTGACCGCCTCGAACAGTTCGTCAAGGGTGCCGAAGCCTCCCGGCATAATCACATAGGCGCTGGCGTACTTGATAAACATCACCTTACGGACAAAAAAATAATCAAACTCGATCAACAGGTCGGTATATGGATTGGGCGCCTGCTCCCGCGGCAGAATAATATTCAACCCGACCGACTTGCCGTTTTTCCCGGCTGCGCCCCGATTGGCGGCCTCCATGATGCCGCCGCCCCCCCCGGTAATCACCCCCAACCCGTTGTCAGCGAGCTTGCGGGCGAGTTCAAGGGCCGATACATAATACGGACTCTCCTCCGTAATGCGGGCCGAACCGAAAATGCTTACAGCGGGTCCCAGATCATGAAGTTTTTCCACTCCCTCCACAAACTCGCCCATTATTTTAAACAATCGCCATGATTCACTCAAACGGATATCCTCGACCACGTACTGTTTTTCCATGGGCATTGTCCTGTCTTCCGGGTTGGTTGATTTAAAAAAAACACAAAACGATGAAAAATCTATTAATTATGATTTCAGAAGGTTGTATTGTAAGGCAACGGGAAAGTAATATCAGCCGGGGCATTTTATGTCAACAGCAATTGCGTGCGACGACGCCGGCTTTTCCGTTGGGGTGAAAAATCTTTTCCCAAAAAGTCAACGGCAGCTGTGGAAGGGTTTTCTTTTCAGGGTCCTGGCTGGCAGCAGCTATGTAAAAGCCATTTCACAAAAAAAAGCAAGTGGGGTAGAAAATGGGGGGAGGCTGGTTTTTATCACAGAGAAAAACAATGAAAAAAAAGATTTTTTGATGGCTTGTAATGGATATGTATTCAGATTTGTCGAAGGGCATCCACTGGATCCATTTCGGCGGCCTTCATGGCCGGATATATGCCAGAAACGACGCCAACGCCCACAGACATGAAAAGGGCCGCAAACACTGGCCAAATGCTGATCGATACCCGCCACTCTATGAAAAAATTTACGCCCAGGGCAGCACATGCGCCAAGCACTATTCCCATCCCCCCTCCAAAAACGGTCAAAAGAATGGATTCTCCCAAAAATTGGGCGATAATGTGCCTCCTGCTGGCGCCAATGGCCCTTCGTACACCGATTTCCCGGGTTCTTTCCGAAACATTGGCCAGCATGAGATTCATAATGCCAATACCGCCGGCCAGAAGGAGTATCCCGGCAATGCTTCCCAATATAATATTGAACAAACCCTGGGCCTGCCTGGCTTGGGAAAGCAGTTCCTCGGGAACAATCAGCTCAAAATTTTCAGCGCCGTTGCGGTTCCACAAAAGGGTATGGTGAACGCCCTTCGAGATCGGGCCGGTCAAACGGGTATCAGATATTTTTATAATGATTTCGGAAAAAAAATCATTTCCACCGGCAAAGGCAGCCGGTCTGCTCCTTTCCGGCAAGGGAACAAATGCTGCGTTGTCAAAATCGCGAAGGGCCACGGGCAATGCCTTGTTCCCCGCATCTCCCCGCGGCTTCAACACGCCCACAACGCGGTAAGGATCCCCATCCACATGGACGATATCGTCCAATCCGCCATCCCGGAGGCGCTCGGCCAGTTCCGCTCCCAGCACGCAAACCTGGTGATCGTTTTTGACATCAAGATCCGAAATAAATCTGCCCCTGGCCAGCCGCAGCCCCCGGGCAGAGAAATAATCGTTTCGGACAGCCAATGTACGGGTAACGTCGGAGTCTCCCAGTTCGGCAAAAAAAGCGTTTCTCTCCCTGACAACGATGATTTTCTCAACACCCGGAAGTTGTCTTATAGCGGTTACATCACCGTATCCAAGCGCCTCAGGCTTACGGCTGAATGGGCTGCCCGGCGTTTCATTGTTCATCCGGGAATTGCGGACAAGAATAGTGTCAATGCCAAGGTTTCCAAGCTGCTCTATGGATTCTTTTTTGGCGCCTTCTGCAATGGCCAGCATGGTTACCAAAGCAGCCGTCGCAAAAACGATGCCCGTAGTGCTTAAAAGGCTCCTGAACCTGTGCATGAATAAGGCCTTCCACGCCTGGGACAAAATATCGGGCCCCCTGGACGCAAAAGCCAAAATGACGCTATTCATATAACCGCCCTTCGTTCATATGGAGAACACGATCGGCCGCACGGGCGATTTCATTATCGTGGGTAACCACAATGAGCGACGTGCCTTTTTCGTGCAATTTTTGAAAAATATGTGCGATTTTCCCGGCATTTTCTGTATCCAGATTTCCCGTGGGCTCATCGGCCAGAACGACAAGGGGATCGATAACCAGGGCCCTTGCAATGGCCGCCCGTTGCATTTCCCCTCCGGAAAGCTGGTTCGGCCGATGGGTTTTCCTCCCGGACAAGCCGACCTCTTCAAGGGCCAAAAGCGCCAGTTCCGAAACATTGCCGGGCGGTTTCGGGTGGTACAGAAAAGGCATGGCAATGTTTTCCGCAAGCGTGTACTGGGAGATAAGATTGTATGCCTGAAACACGAAACCGACACAAGAAGACCGCAAGCGGGAAAGGGCCTCGTCGTCCAGGCACGAGACATCCTTTTCCCGTAAATGGTACGACCCCTTGTCCGGACGCTCCAGAAATCCCAGGATATGCAGCAAGGTTGACTTGCCGGCGCCCGACGGCCCCGTAACGGCAACGAACTGGCCTGGACAGACTGTGATATCCACGCCTCGTAACGGATGAACCCACCCATCGCCTGACGGGTAGCTTTTGCACAATCCCTTTGCCGTAAGGAGGGGGGATAATCGGGGTTCGGTCATCTGAAATTTTACACTCCGGCCTTTACAGGCTTCTTTTCACCCGCAAATTTTCCGGCCGGCTCAGCGCCACTTGCTCCCCGCGTTTCAAACCGGCCGTTATTTCAACCAGATCTTCATTTTGAGCGCCCGTAACCACTTCACGCTTTTCAAACCCCGTATCCGTGGCCACAAAAGCAACGGTTTTCCCCTCTTCCTGAAACACGGCAAAAGAAGGAACAGTCAGGGCATCTGGAACCTCGCTGCAGACAATATTTATCCTGGCGGTCATTCCCGGCCGGAGCCGGGGATCCGATTGAACCAGTCCGATGGTTACGCTGAAATATCGGCCCCTTTGCCGTCCTTCAGGGTCTTGGTCCGCCAGAACACCTATGGATGCGACCCGGCCTGTGAGCAAAAGATCGGGATAGGCGTCCACTTTTGCCAAAACCGGTTTGCCGATATCAATTTTGTGCAGATCGACTTCCCGCACCCGTGTTTTGACGATCATTTTTGAAATATCCGGAAGGTATACAAGGGGCTGATTCTGCCACACCTGGTCACCGACCCTGGGCTTGCGACGGGTATTTCCTCTAATTTGTTCGGCCAGAACGACCATACCCGGAGCAGGCGCCTTGATCACGGTCGCACTGAGCTCCTGCGATGCGGCATCAAGCTGTTGTTTGGCCGAAACCAGCGCCTGCTCGGACTCTGCGAGCGCAGCCCGGGCCTGCCCGATCTTGTAACCGCCCCCCCTTCTGGTCTGCTCCAGTGCAACTTCCGCTGCGTCTATGGAAGCCTTTGCCTTTTCAATTTGAACCGGCAAAAGATGATCCCGGTAACTTTCCAGCTGCATGGCGACCATACGGTACGCATCCCTTGAGTCTTCGATGCGCTGTTCGATCTGCGCCTGCTCCGCGGGATTGGAAAAGCCCTTTCGGGCCAGCGCTTCCAGGGAATCAAGATAGCCCCTTTTCTGCGCGTAATCTTCCTGGGCCTTTCTGGCTTCGGCCTCCAGGCGCGCCAGCTCTCTTGGCCCTTCCCCTTTTTCCAGACGGCGCAGTTCCAGCCGGGCGATATGCAGGTCGCTTTCCGCCCGGTGGATTTCGCGTTCAACCTGGTTCTTTTCCCAGGCCAGCAATTGTTCCTGTGCATCCACCAGTGTCTCCAACTCCATCACCCTTGACCGGTGTTTTAACATCTCCTCCTCAAAGAGCGTGGGATCCAGGCGGACAAGGACTTCTCCGGCCCGGACGTGCTTGCCGTCTTCCACGAGTTCGATGATTTTGCCGCGGTCGCCGCGGACCGAGGAGCTCAGGACAACCGCATCAGCGGCATCCAGTTCGCCCACGGTACGGACTTCAATACGCATATCGGTCTTGACCGCCTCTGCGGTCAAAATGCCCCCGGCGTCTTTGGCAGCGGGGGAAAAAATATGCTGCCCGGCAAAAAATAAAAAAATCGCGGGAACGGCCACTATGAAAACGCGCTTGCTGAATGTTGTAAATATCATAACACTTTGTTGCCGTTGTGGAATTTGATTTCGCCCGTTGGTTCCCGAAACGACTTTGCCCCGATGGCGCTTCCTATTACCATTGCACCAGCGTACCGATAACCGCGCGCAGCCGGTACTGGCCGACAATATAGTCGATAACGGCCGATACCAGCTGGGTTTGGGCGCGGCGGAGCGCTATCTCGGCATCGATGAGATCAAAATTATCGGCCATGCCATGCTCGAACTTGGCCCTGGCCAGTTCAAGCTGCCCCCTGGCCTGGCCTATCTGCGCCTCCTGATTGGTAATGGCTTTGCCCAACCGTTCCAGGTTACGGATTTCCCGCTTTACCTGAGCGGTGATTTCATCTTTGGCAATGCGCTGCCTTCTACCTGTCTGCCGGACATTGATCCGGCTCTCCTCGAATATCGCCTGTTGGGAGGTCCTCCTCAAATCCGTGGTCGACCCCAGGCTGACTCCCCATCGGGTATGCTCCGGCGTGGATCCGGGAAATCGGGAGGACGGATCCCCTGCCTGCGTGAGAAAAATCCGGATGTCCAGTTCAGGGAGAATATCGGCTTCAGCCCTTTCAGAAAGTCGCTCCGCTTCAGCCAGCGCATCCCGAAGCTGTTCCAGTTCCAGGCGCCGGGAAAGCGCGGTTTGTATCATCTCTTCTTCATCCGTTTCGATCCGGTCAAAATCCAGCGGGAGAAACACATCAAAGTCTTTCTCCAGGGGCAGGGCCAGAAAAATTTTCAAGGCATCCCGGGCGTCAACATAGCTTTCCCGGCTGCGATTGCGTTCTTCTTCGGCCTGATTGCGTTGAATGCGGACCCGGTAAAGATCCATGGAAGACGCAAGCCCCATGGGCTGTTTGACGGCTGTGGCTTCGGCCAGTTCTTCAAGCCGCTGGTAGGATTCCTGCCGCAGCCGCAGAAGCTCGCGCTGTCGGAGCACCTCGTACCCGTGGCGCACGGCACCAACGACGGTATCGATCTCCCTTTGATACTGCATGCGCAAAGCGGTTCTCTCGCTGAAACGGGCACTGTGGACACCGGACAGGGTATAGTCCCTGCCGGCCCCGCGAAGCAGCGGCTGCGTGATGTGAACCCCCGACCGGCTCTGATATCGGCCATCAATTGTTTCAATGGAAGGCGTCACGCCGATCTGGGTGCCGAATTGCGTCTTTTTTTCCAGACGGACGCCCAGGCTGAGATCGGTGTCCGCAGATTGCTCATCCGCGCCGGAAAGACCGATGCTGGCCCCGGGATAAATCTTGAGTTCAAATTCGGCCTCGGCGATGTCAAGCCGGAGCCTGGCCCTCTCGATTTCTTCCCGGGCGTCAATCATTCCCCAGTTCGCCGCAAGCGCCTGGTTGATAATCGCTTCCAGGTCATATACGTCCCGGCACCAGACCGGCGATGCAAAAAAAACCAGCAGCGAACACAAATGGAAAAAAGCGATTTTCAGCATTTATATCAGCAAACCCTGATTTGTTGTGGAAAAATCCCTTTCAGAGCACCAGCGGGTTTTCAAAATCAAACCCAAAAAGGGCCGGATTTTCGCCGATAACCGCGGCGGAAAAAATGTAAAACACATAATCATAGGTCTCTTGGGGAATACTGTCCCGGTACTGGTTCAAAAATTTCCAGAAATTTCTTTCTTCCGGGTTGTCCGGCATCTGTCGGATCAACCGGTTCACCCGCCCCTGCCCCCAGTTATACGAGGCAATGACAAGGAGACCCGAGGCCTTGGCATCCGTGTCATAGATATGCCGCAGGTACCTGGCCGCGGCCCGGGTTGATTTTTCAAAATCATGGCGGTCGTCCAACTCGTCCGGGGTTCGTACATGCGTCAGCGGTCCGAGCTTCAGTCCATACTCTTCCGCCGTGGGGGGGATAAACTGCCACAATCCTTTTGCAATTCCATACCTGGTTTCCGGTCCGCATGCATTGAGATCAAAATTGCTCTCCTGGAGCGCCAGGTAAAAAAAGTGGGGGGGCAGATCATAATGGTTCATCGTTTCCACAATTGCGGAGACATACCCTTTACGGATCGCCCGGGTAAGGGCTTTTTTCATCCGGTTGGTAGACCGCCATCGGTTGATATAATTCAAAACTTCATTTTTAAAGGCCTCGGGCATATTGATTTCACACTCCCCGAACCTTCTGGCGACCCGCAATATGGTTTTTTCCTTTTCATCGACCCCCTTTCCGTAAATCCCAAGCGAATCGACAAACCGGTCATAGTTTTTTTCCAGGGAGTCGTATTTGGCCGTAAAACGCGCCACGGTCCTTTTCGTTTCAATATCTTCGGTCCTCCGGGCAAGCGCCAGCACTTCGGCGAATTCGAGCTCCAGCGACTTCATGGTATAAAAAATGTCTTCCGCCAGTTTTTTCTGCTTTTCCATTTCAAAATGTTTATAAACGGCATACGTAACGGCAAAGATGCAAATGCTGGCGGAAACCGCGATGACCCAGAAATACGTGCGCTTTTGTTTGCGGCGGACGCGCTGAAACGCCTGGCGCACCATCATGGTGCGCTCCCCGATCCCTTTTTCCGATGCGTCCCCGAAATAATGCCGGGCGTATTGCTCTATGTTTTTTTGCCCTTCCTCATCGGCGGATCCGCTGGAAGGCCTGTGGCCGGCTGTTTTTTCAGGCACCTGAAACAAGAGGACGGGGCCTCCCGGACCGAATTCCACTTCGGTGTTGTCGCCCACAGGCGCCCGGGAGACTTTGCCGCCGTTTATCCAAATCCCGTTGCTGCTCTCCAGGTCGGTTATCCACCATTGCCCGTCGCTGTATTCAACGGCCGCATGCCGGCGGCTGACGTCTTCTTCCTGGATTTGAATATCACAACCGGCGGCACGGCCGATTTGGAAAGAACGGGTAAATTTAAAGGCTCTGCGTCCGGCATGGCCCTTTTTGAGAATAACATGAATAACCGGAAACAAATTGATTCTCGCTTTTTCTTTTTGCCTGACCGGATTGGACAAATGGAGCGCTTCTGGATGAATACAGGCTACAGAATGTCATATACCAAGGCGACGGATATAAAAAGCGCCAAAAAAACAACCACCATCAGAATCCAGAAGTGGAAATCCGATTCCGCCGTAGGCGGTCGGAAATTGCCGGCTTGGGTTTTTACAGTTTTCGTTTCAATCGCCTTGGGGCCAGCGGCATTGTCCGCCCCGAGCAGTATGGCTGAAACATTGTCGGAACCGCCGTTTTGATTGGCGGCCTCAACCAGCCGGTCGGCAAGGATCTGTTCGGATAACGGATGTTTCAGTATCGACGAAATCTGGGAATCGGAAACTTCATTGGTCAAGCCGTCACTGCATAAAAGAATTTTCTCGTTTTCACGAAAAACGCCGTGAATGGTATCCACTTTCACCTCTTCGATCTCTTCAGCGCCCAATGCCTGGGTAATGACATGCCGCTCCGGATGATCCAATGCGTCTGCTTCGGCAATGATACCGCTGTCAATAAGAAGCTGAACATAAGAGTGATCCCGGGTAAGGAGGGTCAATTTCCCGCCGTCCCATAAATAGGCCCGGCTGTCTCCCACCCAGGCAATTTCATAGCCTTTTCCATCCGTCTTTACGGCAACCACGGTGGCGCCCATGGATTCATAGCCCGGATCGCTTCGCCCAAGGGTAAGGATACGGCGATGAATCCGGGATATGGACTCGGCAAGCGGCATACTCCCGGCGACATCCTGCGCCAGCTGCTCTACCGTAATACGGCTGGCCGTCTCTCCGGCCCTGTACCCCCCCATGCCATCGGCCACCGCCCAAAGGCCGATGTCCGGACGAACGCACAGGCTGTCCTCATTGTCTTGTCTCACCATGCCGGCACTTGTCGCATATCCAGAAGATAGAACGCTCAAGCCGATAGGCCCTCCCGCTTCATAAAAAACCACCACGGTTTACCATTTTTTACCGAAGGGTTTGGACAGCCCTCTCGGGGTGCGCACATAAAAAACAATAGATGCCTCCATGCACCTGTTCACTGCATTATTCGACGGCGGGGATGGAGACGGCGCCGTCCATAAGATCGTCCCCTACGACCTGAACCGGCCCGTCCGGCAGCGTTTTTAGCATCTCCTGGGCCAGCCAGGCCACCCGCTGCTTCCTCGAAGCGGTTTCATGCGCGGCAAAACTCAACAAGAGGTTGAACGGGTCCGCATGCCACTGCCGGTGAGCGGCCCGCCATTGTTCAGTCGTCCACAAGGTTTTGCCTGTGCGGCAATGCACCAACTGGAGAGAAATGGAGACCACCAGGGCATCATAAACGCCCATATGGACCGTGCCGGACTGGTCAACGCGCCCCTTGATCACGCCGTCGCAGTGCAGCAGCTCCCCCAGCCGGGAAGGGGATATCCCCGCAAGCTGCCCCGCCGTCTGAATGCCAAGCGCATCCATGACCGAGCGAACCTCTTCAACCGCGATCTTTATATAGCCTTTTGCCGTCAGGCGATCGTACACCTCTCCGTACAGCGCCTTTTCAACGTCGGGCTCCAGAGACAGATTTTCCATGGGCAGCACCGCGATTCGCGCCGGGGCATATTCCCCAAAGTCTTGGGCAAGCCACCAGGACTCCCTGCTTTCTATATCCGTCGGTGCGGACTCCCCTGCGGAAAAACCGGTACAGGAAAAAAACAGCCACAAACACGAAAGGATGGCGTAACATTTGGTGTGCCGCATAAGGGCCTTACATCATTTATTTTTTATGCCATGCCGGGTTTTGTCAAAATTTTCGATCAATTCAAACAAGGCCAGCTCGATTGCGGCGGTCAGGGCCTCATCCGCTGCGTGGGAATCCCAGGAGCCTGTCTGCCCGCCCGCCATTGTGCCAGAATACGTCTGCCGGACCATGTGCGACCCCTTGCCGGTCGAAAGATATTCACCGGACCTTGCATCCTGGAGCAGCAAATCCACCCGGATGGTGGTATCGATCTGTTTGCTCTTGGACAGGGCGCTCACACTGGAATGCTGGTTGACGTTGAAATGGGTAATCGCCCCGGACACGAAGTATTCGCACAAAAGTATCCGCCGGGCTCTTTCCAGATTTTCCGGGCTCTTTACTATGCTGGCATGACTTAGGGTATCCCAGTCAAACAGCTGCTTCATTTTCTCCCATTCCACCACCCGGAAATACCCGGTGCGCAGCAGCGAGGAGGCCAACTGCTGCGAGGATGTGTCCCAGAGCCTGTCTGCCGAATAGGTACTCCTGTTTTCAAAGCCCGCGACCGCGATCAATTCCTTCTGCAATGGCGGCGCCGGCAGTTGTGACCAGTCTATCTGCGGGCTTTTTGAAGCATCTGCCCGGCCGGCCTCATCCGGCTGGACCTTTGCCCCTGAACAGGCGCTGCATGTCAGAATAAAAAGCAGCAAGAACCCGATGGCAAACCGTTTATATAATTGCCGTTTCACACCACATTCCCCCTTTTTTGTATTCGGGCTGCCTGCCCGCCCGGTTAATTGCCTATCAACACCAGCGGCATATCCGTTCCGCTGACCTTCAGATATGGATGTTGACTCCCCCCGGTCAGCCGGGGTACGGTTCGCGAGACGAATTGAAAAAGTTCGTTTAATGACACGACCGCATCGTTATCGTAATTCGCCTCCCCCCGCATCCCGGTAATCAATGCATAGGTAAATACGCCATGACCCGAATTGGGATCATCCAGCTGAAATTCTTCCCCTTCGATGGAAACCTCCCCCGCCTTGGAGGACGACAACACATACAACC